>CAYQBP010000154.1:0-1620 GCA_964415745.1 uncultured Eubacteriales bacterium | reverse complement strand
GCCCAAAATCAACCAAACTATGTCAGAGCATCCACGATCAATGCGGAGGTATAACACATGAATACATTCCGCGGAGGACTCCGTTTTTCCAAAGACCTGCGCTCCGCCAAGGAGCTCGCCTTACAAATCCCGTTGCACCTGTTCACACCCCAAGCACTCCGTCTGTCTCTGCAAATCGGTTGTGCCGTACTGCGACCCACCATTGAAAACCACTCGTATGTCCGTGTGGGTGAGCCGGTCGCCATCGATCCTTCCGGCAAAATACCGCCGCTCCACAGCGGACTCTCCGGCACGCTCTGCTACGAGGAAGGGGGCGAGCAATCGTCCAGCGAAAGCATCGTGACCGCTTTGAGTATCGTGGGAGACGGTCGTATGCTCCCGGCGACACCGTTGCCGCGTTTGTCGGACGATGCCGATGCCGACACCATTGTACAACGAATGTACGACGCCGGATTAGTCGGGCTGGGCGGCGCCGGATTTCCCACCTTTTTGAAATATCGAAAGCACCACGCACATCACCTACTCATCAACGCCTGCGAGTGCGAGCCCTATCTCGCCGGTGACGGTCGTGTGGTGATCGACCAGCCGGAGACGGTACGTGACGGTATTGCGCTCTTGAGTCGCGCCGGCGGTGTTTCCGCCGATCACGTGGTTTTGTGTGCGGAATCGGCCTCGGTTTTCGAGGGGCTTCGCCGGATCGCCGACGGCACCGGCTGGCAGGTGCGCCGTCTGCCGAAGCGCTATCCGCAGGGCAGTGAAAAACAGCTCATTGCTTCCGTACTGGGGCTGGAGCTTCCGCAGGGCGTTTACCCGGCAGACTGGGGAATCCCGGTATCCAATGTCGCCACCGCCTCCGCCATGGCCGACGCCGCTCGCGGGTGGCCTCTGACCCATCGCTCGGTCACCGTTTCCGGTCTGGTTCGCACGCCCTGCAATCTGATTGCACCCATCGGCACTCCGTTCCGGGAGCTGATCGCCCACGCCGAGCCGCTCGTTACCGGGCGTCATTCACAATGGATCGCCGGCGGCGCCATGACCGGGAAGCGCCTTGCCTACGACAGTCGGGAAGGACTTCCGAAGCCCTGCGGCGGTGTGCTGGTGCTGCCGGTCAATACCGCATCGGAATCGCCGTGTATTCGGTGCGGCGCCTGTGTACGCGTGTGCCCGTCCGGGCTAATGCCCTATCTCATCGACCGCGCGTACCTACGCCGCGAAGCCGAGCTTTGCCGCAATCTGCACGCCGAAGCCTGTATCGCCTGCGGCTGTTGCTCGTACGTTTGCCCGGCAAAGCGCCAGCTGGCCGCACGGATTTCCGACTGTCAGCGTCCGAAAGGAGAAACCGGCACGTGAAACCGCTCTACGCTCCACCCTATTTGCACGCATCGCACCGTACCGATACCGTCATGGGCAAGGTCTGCCTCGCCCTGACACCGCCTGCGGTAGCCGCCGTTTGGTTTTTCGGCTTTCGTGCCGTTTGGATGCTGTTGACCGCCGTGAGCAGTGCCGTCATAACCGATCGCCTGTCGGCTCGCATACACGGCTCCGCCGCCCCGTTTGACAACAGTGCCCTCGTCACCGGCACAATTCTGGCACTGTCCTGTCCCATCGGCATTCCTCTGT
>CAYQBP010000153.1:0-1631 GCA_964415745.1 uncultured Eubacteriales bacterium | reverse complement strand
TGGCGCGCCCGAAGGGACTCGAACCCCTGACCTCTTGATTCGTAGTCAAGCACTCTATCCAGCTGAGCTACGAGCGCGTGTTGTGCAAACAACGCTATTGATTATAGTAGCTTTTCCGCAAAAAGTCAAGAGCAAAAACACATTTTTTTAATTTTTTCAAAAAAAGCCGTTGTCAATCGCCTGACAGCGCCGTTTTTCGCCGTCGCACCGCGCTATTCTTCGTTTTTCCTGCCGGAATACGCTTTTACCAGCCGGTCACACCGCGGTAATCAGGCAGACAGCGTGCGCCGCGATCCCCTCGCCGGCACCGGTAAAGCCCAAGCCCTCCTCCGTGGTGGCCTTCACGCTGACCTCTGACATCGCCAGTCCGCACACCTCCGCCAGCCGTTTACGCATTTCCGGAATATACGGCTTCAGCTTGGGAGCCTGCGCCAGCACCGTGGCATCAATATTGCCGGGAGCGTAGCCTGCCGCACGCAGCACGCGAACCACCTCTGCCAACAGCTTCAGGCTATCGGCATTTTTATACTGCGGATCGCTGTCTGGAAACAGACAACCGATATCCCCCAGTGCCGCGGCGCCCAGCAGGGCATCGGTGATCGCATGAGCCAGCACATCGGCATCGGAATGTCCGAGCAGACCCTTATCCCACGGAATCTCCACGCCGCCGAGAATCAGCGGTCGTTCCGCCACCAATCGGTGAACATCGTAGCCGTGCCCGATCCGTATTTTCATGATAACCACCCCTCCGCCGTGCGAACATCCTCCGGCGTTGTAATTTTCAGATTCGTATATTCTCCCGGCACCAACCGCACCGGGCACCCAATCGCTTCGACCATGGCGCAATCGTCCGTGACCGTCAGCCCCGTCTGCTCCGTATGCTCCAGCGCGCGCAAATACAGCGCCCGTTCAAAGACCTGCGGCGTTTGCACGCTCCACAGCGTGGAGCGATCCGGCGTGGACAGCACCAGTCCCTCCGCGTCCGCCACCTTGATCGTATCCTTGACAGGGACCGCCGCGGCCGCCGCGCCGTCGCGCCGTGCCGCCTCCGTCACAGCGGCGATACACGCCGATGACACCAACGGACGTGCACCATCGTGTATAGCAAAATAGGCCGTCTCCGGAGAACAGGCGCGCACCCCGTTGGCAACGGAATGTTGACGGTCGGCACCGCCGGGAACCACGGCGCGCAGCTTGGTGATGCCGTGCTCCATCGCCATGGCCTGCATCGCCTCCGTCTCCTCGGCACGCGTCACCAGAACGATTTCATCAATGCGGTCACTGCGCTGAAAAGCGACCAGCGTATGCAAAAATACCGGTATCCCGTTGAGCGGCAATAGCATTTTCGGCGCTCCCATACGCACCGAATTCCCCGCCGCCACGATCACCGCCGCTATCCGTTCCGCCATCTGTTCCTCTCTCCTTACACAGTCGGTATCTGTTTTGATCGGCAAATCGCCGTTACACCTCAACTATAGCAGAAACTGCCGACAAAAGCAAGCACTGTCGCGAGCCAAACGTGCGTATATACAGAAAACCCGCACAAACCGTAGGTTCGTGCGAGTTCATGCGGGATTTCTGTGGCTGGGATGGCAAGAATCGAACTTGCCCGGGCAGAGTCAAAGTCTGCT
>CAYQBP010000152.1:0-1659 GCA_964415745.1 uncultured Eubacteriales bacterium | reverse complement strand
GCCTGCTGTGCTCCCCACGTTTCACGGACGGGTGAGGTCGGCATCTTAAAAATCGTGGATCGGAAGCGCTACAAGGGCGGTGTGCGGCTACAGCTCGTCTGCGGAGCAACGGCTGTGCGCGATTATCAGCAAAAGCAGGCCTTGACCACGCACGTCACAGCGGCGCTCTCCACGGTGCAGGAAAAGGGGATCGACGCCTTTGACGCCCATCTTCAGGCGGTGGACGCCGATCAATATCGGCACGACCAATTACTGCTCACAGTAGCCGAGGAATTGGCTGCCGCACAGCCGCCTGCCGTAGGAATCCCCGTCGTGGTCAGTGCTCTGACCGGCGACGCCGCGCGGCGACTGGCGCAATGTGTCGCCACGCGGTTTCACGGCGTCGGTGTGGTCATTCATGCCGAAACGGGGCGCTACACACTGTACTGTGACAACGACCGCTTTTCTGACCTCGTTCGTTCTGCCAATCTCGCTCTGCAGGGCAAGGGCGGCGGTCGTCCACCGTTTGCCTCCGGAGCCTATTCGGCTCCACTGCCCTCGATTCGTCACTGGTTTGAGGCTACTACCGGGCAGAATCGGTAAGAGCATTTCGTGAATAACACCATGAAGCAAAACAGCACGCCGTGGCAATGCCACAGCGTGCTATTTTTGATAACACTCCGATGCGGTGTAGCGTCATGGACGCCTGCGCCCGTTATTTACGCATCGACACGGCTTATTTCCGTGCGACGCCGCTCTGCCGTGCCGCCTGCTGAACAGCCGCCGCCACCGTGGCGCCGATCCGCTCGTCAAATGCCGGAGGCAGGATATAGTCGGGAGCCAGCTCCTCGTCCGATACCAGCGAAGCGATGGCCAGCGATGCCGCCATGATCATATCATCGTTGATGTCGCGTGCGCGGCAATCCAGAGCGCCGCGGAAAATTCCGGGGAAGGCCATCACGTTGTTGATCTGGTTGGGGAAATCCGAGCGGCCGGTGCCCACCACGAGCGCCCCGGCAGCAACCGCCTCCTCCGGCATGATCTCCGGCACCGGATTGGCCATGGGAAATACGATGGCGCCCTGTGCCATGGAACGCACCATGTCGGCGCTGACACAGCCGGGAGCGGAAACGCCGATAAACACGTCGGCGCCCTTCATCGCCTCCGCCAGGTCGCCGCGCAGATGGCGGCGATTGGTACGGCGGCACAACGCCTCCTGTGCCGGATTCATTCCGTCCATCCCTTCATCCAGGATACCGATACGGTCACACATGGTCAGATCGGTCACACCGAGGTTCAGCAAATGTGTGGCGATGGCGATGCCTGCCGAACCGGCGCCGTTGATAACACAACGCGCGGTGGCAATATCCTTCTTCGCCACGCGCAAAGCGTTGAGCAACGCGGCACCCACCACAACGGCCGTTCCGTGCTGGTCGTCGTGGAATACCGGAATATCACACAGCTCCTTCAAGCGGCGCTCGATCTCAAAGCAACGCGGCGCGGCAATGTCCTCCAGGTTGATACCGCCGAAGCTGCCGGACAGCAAATAAATGGTACGCACCAGCTCGTCCACGTCCTTGGTACGCAGGCACAGCGGAAAGGCATCCACATCGGCAAATTCCTTGAACAGGGCGCACTTGCCCTCCATGACCGGCATACCGGCCTCCGGGCCGATATCGC
>CAYQBP010000151.1:0-1668 GCA_964415745.1 uncultured Eubacteriales bacterium | reverse complement strand
AACAACCGAGCGCCCCGATTTTTACAAATCGGGGCGCTCGTGGTATTTGTGCTTAAAACCGGTGACAGCCCGGCTCCAGCGTGTATGTGCGGCCGTCGATAACGGCAACGGCGGGGCAGGGCGTTATCAGCTCGTAGCGGACAGAGCCGTTTTCGTGCCACCAGCGCGAGGAAACGATGCCGTGGTCGGTTTTCAGCGAAGCGAAAAAATGCTCCAGCCGATCGGTCGGCTGAGGACAAAAGCGCACGGTCGAAAAGCCGGGAGCTTCGGGCCGGATGCCGGCACAGACGCCGTACAGCCAGTCGGCAACGGCGCCGTAGGCATAGTGGTTGAACGAGTTCATGTCGGTAGACCACATGGTTCCGTCGGGGCGAATGCAGTCCCAGTGCTCCCACACGGTGGTGGCACCCTGCGTTACGGGGTACAGCCAGGAGGGGAACTCGCGCCGGAGCAACAACCGATAGGCGAGGTCGGTATATCCGTTTTCGCTGAGCACGTGCAGAAGATACGGTGTGCCGACGAAGCCGGTTTTCAGCTGAGTGCCGTCACGCTCGATCATCGCCGCCAGCGAGGCGGCGGTGGCGGCGCGGTCGTCGGTCAGTCCGAAGTGCAGTGCCAGCACGTGCTCGGTCTGGGTGCGAAAATCACCGTCGAAGGCGGCCTTGAAGCCGGCGACGACGTCGCGACGGAGTGCTTCGTAGCGCGCGACGTCCTTGCCGAGCAGGTGCCCGATGTGGCAGACCAGCTCGGCCGAGTGAGCGTAAAAGGCGGTGGCGACCAAATCCTCACGACTGGCGCCGCGGTATTCGCCGTAGGCGGCGTCCAGTCCCAGCCAGTCGCCGTATTGAAAATGATCGGTCCACAGGGGATAGGAGGGGGTGGTCTGCGTAATGTAGTCCAGCCAGCGTGTCATGGAGGGGAACATTTGCTCCAAAAAATCGGTATGGCCGTAAAATTGATACAACTGCCACGGAATGATGGTGACGGCGTCGCTCCACGCGGCGGCGGCAAAGTCACCCCACACGTCGGGGACAACCACGGGGATACTGCCGTTCGGCTTTTGCGAGTCGCGCATATCCAACAGCCATTTGCGGAAAAATTCGCGCACGTCGAAGCTGTAGCAGGCGGCGCCGATAAACACCTGAGCGTCACCGGTCCAGCCCAAGCGCTCGTCGCGCTGGGGGCAGTCGGTGGGAATGTCCAGATAATTGTCACGTTGCCCCCAGAGAATGTTCTGGAACAGGCGGTTGAGCAACGGATCGGAGGCTTCGATGTTGCCGGTGCGGCGCAGACGGCTGTGCAGCACCACGGCGGTAAAAGCGGCGGCGGTCGGGGTGCCGGGAAAGGCGTCCACGCGAATGTAGCGGAAGCCGTAGAAGGTCAGGGTCGGGAAAAATTCCTGCTCACCCTCGCGGCAGGTGTATTCATAGCGACAGGCGGCGTCGCGGTAGTTGGCGTTGTAGAAATTGCCGTCGCTGTCCAGCACTTCGGCGAAGGAGAGGGAGACGCGCTCACCGGCGTGGGCGGTCAGCGACAGCGCCACGGTGCCGGTGATGTTTTGACCAAAGTCAAAGACGGTTTCGCCCCTTGGCGTGTGAATGACGGCGATCGGCCGCAGATGCTCGTGGGGGAGGATCGGTTCACCGATCGCCGGGGTCAGCACCGAAC
>CAYQBP010000150.1:0-1718 GCA_964415745.1 uncultured Eubacteriales bacterium | reverse complement strand
CAATGCCCTGATAGTGGTAATTCGGGTCCTCGTTGGTTTTCGGGAACCAGACGACCTCCTCAGAATAGACCGAAACGCCGTCGATAACAGCCGACACCTTGCGGTCGCTTCCGCCGGCGTCAAAGCCGATGCGGCAGCCGTCGAGATTGCGGCCGATGGACTGCGCGGTGGAGCTTTCGGCAGGTACCTCCGCGAGGGGCAGGGAGATGACCTCGAAGGGACGCTCGTACACGCGCGCCATGAAGGTGCTGTCGAATTCACGAGCGCCGCCCTTGCTGTAAGCCGTCGCCACGGTGGCGGCAATGGCGTCGTCGCCGCAGATCATGACCTTGTAGCCGCCGTAGGCCCACAGCAGCATTTTGACGGTGCGATCCACATACAGCGCGTCCACCTTCTGCATTTCCGGCGTGCCGTGAATACGGAAGCGGCGTACCGCCGTTTGACCCTGGTTACGCTCGACGGCGACGGCGATCTCCTTGCCGTTTGCCGCCGATTTTTCATAATCACGGCAGAAAGCGGCCATCGGGATAAAGCCGGGATCCAGTGCCGGCAAATTTTTTACGGAAACCTCCAAACCATGTACGTTCATTCTACAAAAGACACCCTTTCCTGTATACTATAATCTAACTATAGCAAGTTTGAACCGAGTTGCAAAGGCATTAACGGGTTCAAAAGTTACAATTTTCGGTATTTTTTATCATGGGGTCATGATTCGGGGCATATATATGTGTCAAAAGTTCAATGTTGAAAGGAATGACTGTTCAAATGTGTGAGTTTTATCCGGAGGGTGTGTTGCTGAACACACCGGCCAACCGTCGGCGTACCGAGTCGGCGGCGGCGCTGGCAGAGGCGGCGATTGCCGGGGAGATCGTGGAGGCGCGTGCGGTGCTGTGCGACAGCGACCACAATCTGTACGTGGAGCTGCCGCGCATGACGGGGATCATCCGACGGGAGGAGGGTGCGCTCGGCATTGCCGAGGGAACCACGCGCGACATTGCTCTGATCTCCCGCGTGAGCAAGCCGGTCAGCTTCATCGTGACCGGCTTTGAATATACGCCCGACGGGGAGCGGCGTGCCGTCTGCTCGCGCCGTGCGGCGCAGGAGAAATGCCGCGAGGAATATATCCGTCGGTGTCGCCCCGGCGACGTCATCGCCGCACGGGTCACGCGGCTGGAGAGCTTCGGCGCTTTTTGCGACATCGGGTGCGGTATTCCGGCGCTGTTGCCGATCGCCAGCATCTCCGTCAGCCGCATTTCGCACCCGGCCGACCGCCTGTTTGTGGGCATGGACATTCACTGCGTCATCAGCTCGGTGGAGGGCAATCGGATCTGTCTGTCCCAGCGCGAGCTGTTGGGCACGTGGGAGGAAAACGCCGCCCTGTTCGCGCAGGGGGAGACGGTCGCCGGGATCGTGCGCTCGGTGGAGGATTACGGCGTGTTCATCGAGCTGACCCCCAACCTGGCCGGGCTGGCGGAGCCGCGCGAGGGGGTGCGCGTCGGGCAGTATGCCGGCGTGTATATCAAAAACATTCTGGCGGACAAAATGAAGCTGAAGCTGGTGCTGATCGACTCGCAGGATTCGGTGGAGCTGCCGCCGCCGCTCAAATATTTCATCACCGAGGGGCACATCGACCGCTGGCAATATTCCCCCGTCGGGTGCCGCAAGCTGATCGAAACGGTGTTCGACCCGGCGTGAGCCGTCCGGCGCACCGTCACCCC
>CAYQBP010000149.1:0-1816 GCA_964415745.1 uncultured Eubacteriales bacterium | reverse complement strand
GACGACGGCAGAACCGGCGCCGCCATGGATCGGCTGGTTCCCGGCGTCGTGGAGATCAGCGGCGGCAGTCAGCGTGAGGAGCGTCTCGACCTGCTGGAGCAGCGCATGGACGAGCTGGGACTCGACCAAAAGGATTATTGGTGGTATCTCGACCTGCGCCGTTACGGCGGTGCCAAGCACTCCGGCTACGGTCTCGGCTTTGAGCGCCTGATCCTGTACGTCACCGGCATGGCCAACATTCGCGACGTGCTTCCCTTCCCCCGTACCACCGGCTCTGCCGAGTTCTGATTTTGCGTTTTTTCAAATCCCGTCCGTTATCGGACGGGATTTTTTTCGGAAAAACAGGGAAATTTCAAATATTTTTTGCAGGAATTAAAATTTAGACTTGCAAAATGCGAGAACATATATTACAATAGACGGGTACTTATGAGAGGAGTCGTTGGAAGTGTCTTCAATCCCGTCTATGACAAAAGAACAAGCCGCCGCCCGTTTAGCGGAATGCCGGGCGATTTACGCCGACTATCAGGCGCAGTCGCTCTCGCTGGATATGTCCCGCGGCAAGCCCGGTCCGGAGCAGCTGGACATCTCGCTGGAGGTTATGAACTGCGTCAATGCACGCGACGGCTATTTGGCGGCCAACCGCACCGACACCCGCAACTACGGCCTGGTGGACGGCATTGCCGAAGCCAAGGCGCTGTTCGGTGAAATCCTGGACGTGCCGGCCGAGCTGGTCATCGTCGGCGGCAACTCCAGCCTGAACCTCATGTTCGATTACATCACCCAGGCATTCGCCTCCGGCGTCTGCGGTCATGCTCCGTGGTCTCAGCAGGGAAAGGTCAAGTTCCTCTGCCCGGTTCCCGGCTATGACCGTCACTTCGCCGTCACCCAGCACTACGGCATCGAAATGTTGCCCGTCCCCATGCTGGAAACCGGTCCCGACATGGACATGGTGGAGCAGCTCGTGCAGGACCCGACCGTTAAGGGCATCTGGTGCGTACCGATGTACTCCAACCCCGACGGCATCACCTACTCCGACGACACCGTGCGCCGGTTCGCCCGGCTTCAGCCGGCAGCACCCGACTTCCGCATCATGTGGGACAACGCCTACTGCGTCCACCACCTCACCGACACGCCCGACACCCTGCTGAACCTGTATCGTGAGGCGGTCGCCGTCGGCAACGAGGATATCGTCATTCAGTTCACCTCCACCTCCAAGATCAGCTTTCCCGGTGCCGGCGTTGCCGCCATCGCTGCCAGCCCGGCCAACATTGCCAACATCAAAGCCCGTATGTCCGTCCAGACCATCGGCTACGATAAAATCAATATGCTGCGCCACACGCGCTATTTCAAGAACCTGGAGGGCATTCGCGAGCACATGAAGCGGCACGCCGCTGTGCTTCGTCCGAAGTTTGACATCGTGCTCCGCACGCTGGAGGCGCGGCTGGGCGATACCGGCATTGCCCGTTGGCACACGCCGAACGGCGGCTACTTTGTCAGCGTCGAGCTGATGGAGGGCACCGCCACCGAAACGGTACGTCTGCTCAAGCAGGCGGGCGTCACGCTGACTCCGGCAGGCGCCACCCACCCCTACGGCCGCGATCCCAAGGACGCTACCCTGCGAATCGCTCCCTCCTATCCCTCGGTCGCCGAGCTGAAAACCGCCATGGAGCTGTTCTGCGTGTGCGCCGAAATCGCCGCTCTGATCAAGGTCTTACAGTAAGCCTCCCCGAAGCCGCCACAGTCCTGTGGCGGTTTTTTCTATTTTACCCAAATAGTTTCTGCGGTTTTGATTGACTTTTGGAAGAAAATCACCTAT
>CAYQBP010000148.1:0-1854 GCA_964415745.1 uncultured Eubacteriales bacterium | reverse complement strand
GCTGGCCGGAGGGCGGCCTGTTCCCGCCGATCGCCATTTTCGTTCTTCCTGCCGGCGGCTTCTTTGTGTTCGGCATGCTGATTTGGCTGACGAACCGTTTGTCGATTCGTCTGGAGAAAAACGAAACGCGCCGCGAGCTGGCCAAAACGGCCGCTTGTGTTGCCTGTCCGATGGCGGAAGCGTGTCACGGAAAGGAGGCGTCAGAGCATGAATAATCTGTTTGTCATTCTGATCGGCGGCCTGCTGGTCAACAACTATGTGCTGTCGCAGTTCTTGGGGATCTGCCCGTTTTTAGGCGTTTCCAAAAAGCTGAATTCCGCCGTCGGTATGTCCGTGGCTGTCATTTTTGTCATGCTGATGTCTACCGCCGCCACCTGGCCGATCTACCACTTTTTACTGGTGCCCAACGATCTGGCGTATTTACAGACGATCGTGTTCATTTTGATCATCGCGGCGTTGGTACAGCTGGTGGAAATCGTATTACGTCGGTATATACCGCCGCTGTATCAGGCTCTCGGCATTTATCTGCCGTTGATCACCACCAACTGCGCGGTGCTCGGTGTCACCCTGCTAAACATTGACAGCGATTATACCTTTATCGAATCCATGGTCAATGCGCTGGGAGCCGGCTTGGGCTTTTTGCTGGCCATGGTGATGTTCTCCGGCGTGCGTGAACGTCTGGAAAGCGCCGAGGTTCCGGAAACGCTCAAGGGCTTGCCGATCACACTGGTTGCCGCTTCGATCGTATCGGTAGCGTTTCTCGGCTTCCAGGGATTGTTTGGACTATAAGCGGGGGAGGAAAAGCAATGAATAGCATTTTGCTGGCTGTGCTGGTGGTAGGTGCTCTCGGCCTGATCGCCGGCCTGATATTGGCCGTGGCCTCCGTGCTGATGGCGGTGCCGAAGGACGAAAAGGCAGAAGCTCTGCGCGACCTGTTGCCGGGCGCCAACTGCGGCGCTTGTGGTTATTCCGGCTGTGACGGCTATGCCGATGCCATGGCCAATAAGGGCGAAAAGGTCGGTCTTTGCTCGCCGGGCGGTGTTGCCGTCGCCGAAGCGACAGCGCGCCTGCTGGGCGTCTCCGGCGGCGAGGTGGCACATAAAACAGCCATGGTGCGCTGCGGCGGCTGCGAGGAGTTCACGTCGCGCAAGCTGGATTATCACGGTATCCCTTCCTGCCGCGCCGTGGCGCAGTTTTACGGTGGAAACTGGCTGTGCAATGCCGGATGCCTCGGCTATGGCGATTGCGCCTCTGTGTGCGAATATGAGGCTATTACGGTCAAGGACGGCTTAGCGTGCGTTGACCCCACGGTGTGCCGCGGCTGTACCAAGTGCGTTTCGGCGTGCCCCAAAGGATTGATCGCCATGTACGACAGCCATGTGCTGGGCGTGGTGCGTTGCTCCAGCCACGAAAAGGGCGCGGCTACCCGCGCGGCGTGCAAGGTGGGGTGCATCGGGTGCGGCAAGTGCGTGAAGATGTGTCAGTACGGCGCGGTATCGGTTGCGGATAATTTGGCATCGATCGATCCGAAAAAGTGCGTCGGATGTGGCCTGTGCGCCGAGAATTGCCCGGTGCATTGCATTACGATTACCATGCCCCCGGAAAATGCAGCCGATGAAAAATAATTTCCAAAAGAATTTGCTGTTTTCTGAAAAACACACTTGACAAATGATACTGTTATACTATATAATAGTCTGCGTCCCCTAAAGGGACGTATTCGGCTGTATAGCTCAGTTGGCTAGAGCATGCGGTTCATACCCGCAGTGTCATTGGTTCGAATCCAATTACAGCCACCACCCGGCCCGATGGTCAAGCGGTTAAGACACCGCCCTTTCACGGCGGTAACACGGGTTC
>CAYQBP010000147.1:0-1861 GCA_964415745.1 uncultured Eubacteriales bacterium | reverse complement strand
CAAACGAGGTGATATACCACAGCAGGCGCGCCCACGTCCAAACGACCGGGCACAGCGCCAACAGGCCGAGTCTGCCACGCTCGGTACGGCGATCCAACAGCCACCGCACGGCGGTAAACAGACAAAACGCACCGCCCAGCACAGCGCCGACAAACAGAAGAATCGCCAAAACGCGGTTCAGCGCCGTAGCGGTGATCGGCTGCGGATACGGGTACTCCCCCTGCAAAATGCCGGAGCCGAAGGCATAGATCAGCAACGCCGCGCCAACCCACGCCACGCAAAACGCCGTCACGCGCGAAAACGCACCGCCGACGGATACAAGCGCGCGCCGCCGGAAGCCGCACAGAAGAAACAGCACCAACACCGTCAGCACGACGCCGCACAAAACGGCCGCATACGCGCCGCGTGAGGTTGCTCCGCCCGCCGTCAGCACAAATCGCATGACCGTCAGCGCCACACACAGAACCGCCGCGATCACGCAGGTGACGCGATACCGAAGCCGCATAGCTGTCTCTCCTTTCCGCCGATATGCTTTCATTGTACCACATTTTTTACGAAAATCAACCGTCTGCCGAGAATTTACAAAAAGGGCATCGGGTTCTCGCCCGATGCCCCTCTGCTTACCGCTGCTCCAGCGGAATATATTCACGCATTTTCCCGGACGGCTTGTAGGCCGGACGAATGATGCGTCCGCCCGTAAGAAGCTCCTCGATACGGTGGGCACACCAGCCGACGATCCGCGCCGTGGCAAACAGCGGCGTGAACAAATCCTCGGAAATGCCCAGCGAGCGATACACCAGCCCGGAGTACATATCCACATTGGCGCACATCGCCTTGTCCTGTCCGCGCACCTCACGCATCAGAGCGGGCGTCAGCCGCTCCACCGCTTCCAGCAGACGGAATTCGGCACCGAAGCCCTTTTGCTCGGTCATGCGCTCCGCCTCCTTCTTGAGGATCACGGCGCGCGGGTCGGACAGCGTATACACCGCGTGTCCCATGCCGTAGATCAGACCGGAGCCGTCCCCGGCTTCGCGGCGCAGTATTTTGGTAAGATAGGCGGCCACCTCATCATCGTCGTTCCAATCGCGAACGTGTTGCTTGATGTCCTCCAGCATTTCCGTCACCTTCAGGTTGGCGCCGCCGTGACGCGGACCCTTCAGCGAACCGACTGCCGCCGAGATCGCCGCATACGTATCGGTACCGGAGGAGGTCAGCACACGCGCCGTAAAGGCCGAGTTGTTACCGCCGCCGTGCTCCGCGTGGAGCATAAGGCACAAATCCAGCAGGCGCGCCTCCTCCGGCGTGTAGCTGGCGTCCGCGCGGATCGTGCGGAGAATCGTTTCCGAGGTAGACAGACCGGGCAACAGCGGATGAAAATACATACTTTCCTTATCGTAATGCCGTCGCTTCACCTGATACGAATATCCCAGAATCGTCGGCAGCTTGGCGATCAGCCCGATGCATTGCCGCAGTACGTTTTCCACCGAGGTATCGTCCGGGTTGCTGTCGTACGAATACATAGCCAGCACCGAACGGGCGATCTTGTTCATGATGTTGGAGGACGGCGCCTTCAGAATCATGTCCTCGGCAAAATATTCCGGCAGCTCGCGCTGGTCGGCAAGGAATTTTGAAAACTGCGCTTCCTGCTCGGCGGTCGGCAACGACCCGAACAACAACAGAAACGCCACCTCCTCGAAGCCGAAGCGTCCCTGACCGTAAGACCCGTTCACCAAATCCATGAGATTGTAGCCACGATAGGTCAGCTCGCCTTCCACCGGCGTCTTTTCACCTTCGTCCAGCACGTAACCGTGAACATTACAAATATTGGTAAACCCGGCCAGCACACCGGTGCCGTCTGCAT
>CAYQBP010000146.1:0-1894 GCA_964415745.1 uncultured Eubacteriales bacterium | reverse complement strand
TAGATCGACAGCACCTGCACGAAGTAGACGCCGTTGCCGTCCTTACACTCGCGGAAGGTCACCGTTACCGTCTCCACCTGAGAGAGGTCGTCGTAGGCACAGCCGCGCAGGGATTTGTGCAGGTCCTCCTGCTCGGTGCCGCCGGAGGGCAGGTCGCCGGTGTAGTACCGTTCGTGCGAGCGATCGAACACGCCGATGCACAGGCCGTCCTCCTGCACGCGGAGCTGGCGCAGCACCATGTAGTTGCCCGGCACGGTGGCGCAGGCGGTGCTCCAGGTGTAGGTGTCGTTTTTGTACGAGCACAGGTCACAGCCGGTAAACTCCTCCACCGTCTGGTTGTAATACCGCTTGGCGGCGGCGTTGATCTCGTCCTTGGTGAAGGAGGTCTTGCCCTCGTCTACCCACAGACGGGTGCACACGCTGTGAAGAAGCTCGGTGTCGTCGAAGCGTCCGGTACTGCTCAGGCTGGTCGAGACCTCAAAGCCCCACAGACTGTAGAAGTAGTCGAACAGCTCCTCCTGCGCCGTGTAGAACACCTGGTTGCGCTCCGCCACGGTGGAGTCCTTTTGCGCCCAGAAGTCGTTGTCGCGGAGCTGTTCCTCCACGGCGTAGATGCCGACGGGACGTTGCGGCGCGGTGTCGATGATCGTCGCCTTGTCCACGGTCGGCTCGGTGGCGGTTTTCTGCTTTTCGGCACAGCCGCCGAGGGTCAGCGCCAGCACGAGCACCAGCACCAGAGACAGCAAGCGTTTCATACAAAGTCCTCCTTACACGTTGAAGCGGAACAGAATGACGTCGCCGTCCTGAACCACGTATTCCTTACCCTCGGAGCGAACCAGCCCCTTGTCACGGGCGGCGGCGAGCGAGCCGCAGGCGATCAGATCGTCGTAGGGAACCACCTCGGCGCGGATAAAGCCGCGTTCAAAGTCGGTGTGGATTTTACCGGCGGCGCCGGGGGCCTTGGTTCCGCGCGTGATGGTCCAGGCGCGGCTCTCGGTGGGGCCGGCGGTGAGGTAGGAGATCAGCCCCAGCAGGTGATAGCTTTTCTGGATCAGGCGATCCAGACCCGACTGCTCCAGCCCCAGCTCGGACAGGAACAGCGTCTTTTCCTCCGGCTCCATGTCCGCCATGTCGGCCTCCATCTGCGCGCAGATGGGGAGCACCTCGGCGTGCTCCGCCTCGGCGGCGGCGCACACGGTGCGGTAGTGGGGGTTGTCCGAAAGCTTGCCGCCGGCGAAGTCGTCCTCGCTCAGGTTGGCGGCGTAAATCACCGGCTTGCGCGTCAGCAGGGGAGAGGTGTCCAGCATGGCCTCCTCGTCGGGGGTGCAGTCCACCGACCGTGCCGGGAGCCCCTGCTCCAGCGCGGCGTATACGCGGTTGAGCAGATCTAGCTCGGCCTGCAGGGAGCGGTCGCCCTTCAGCGCCTTTTGCGTGCGCGCGATGCGGCGTTCCACCGCCTCCATGTCGGCAAAAATCAGCTCCAGGTTGATGGTTTCCATGTCACGCGCCGGATCGACCGAGCCGTCCACGTGGATGATGTCGTCGTCCTCAAAGCACCGCACGACGTGAACGATGGCGTCCACCTCGCGGATGTTGGCAAGGAACTTGTTGCCCAAGCCCTCGCCGCGGCTGGCGCCCTTGACCAGACCGGCGATGTCCACGAACTCGATGACCGCGGGGGTGGTTTTTTCCGAGTGATACAGCTCGGTCAGGCGGTCGAGCCGTTCGTCCGGCACCGCCACCACGCCCACGTTGGGGTCGATGGTGCAGAACGGGTAGTTGGCGCTTTGCGCGCCGGCGTTGGTGATGGCGTTAAACAGGGTGGATTTGCCGACGTTCGGTAATCCCACAATGCCGAGCTTCATGTATTTTCGTCTCCTTTGATTTTGCGTAC
>CAYQBP010000145.1:0-1905 GCA_964415745.1 uncultured Eubacteriales bacterium | reverse complement strand
CCGACCACCGGTCTGCACACGGCCGACGTGGCACAGCTGATTCGCGTGCTGCAGACGTTGGTTGACGGCGGTAACACCGTGGTCGTGATCGAGCATAATTTGGACGTGATCAAAAATGCCGACTACATTTTGGATCTCGGCCCAGAGGGTGGTAACCGCGGCGGCACTCTGGTGGCGGCGGGTACACCGGAGGAGATCGTGCGTGTGCCGGAATCGTATACCGGTCAGTATTTGAAGCCGTTGCTGGAACGGCGATAAAGACAGTGGGAAGGAGGATCGCGTGTCGATGGAAAATGAGCTTTATCGGTTGTCCTATTATACCGGCGTGCAAATGATACGACTGTTCCATCGCATGGGACGATTTTTCACTCTGGTATTTTTGCCGCTCCGTTTGTTGCTGTGGCGTACAGCCAACGCCATACGACACCGTCGCTCGCACCGTATCCGGGAGGGCTTTGCCGGACTTCGGCGTCGTGTGGGTGTGGCCGGGGAACGGGTGCGCGCCGCGTGGAAGCGACACCCTCTGCTGGGTATTTTGCAGGTGCTGTATCTGCCGGTTCACGCTGTGAAGCTGTATCGCGGTGCCGCGCGCCTGGCGGTACACGTGCTGGCAGGACTGGCTTCGCTGGCGGTGCTGGGCGGCACCTTGTATTATTGGAGCGATACCACGTTCGCCCTGGCGCTGACAGACGCCGCCGGTGATGTGTGGGGCTATGTTTCCGAAGAAAGCGTATTGCAAAACGGAATCACCCTGGCGAAGGAGCGGCTGCAGGAAACGGAGTACGCCGCTTCCTTTAACAGCGTTTCCGCTCTGTCGTTACAGATCATACCGCAGATCAACATTTTGGACGAGCAGGAGGTCTGCAATCATCTGCTGAATCAAACGGATGTGCCGATGCGTGAGGCGTGTGGCGTATATATCGACGGCGCATTGCACGGCGTGACGGAGGATCGGCGCATGGCGCGTCGTGTTTTGGATGAAATTTTGTCGGACAGCAGGAAGGACAATACCGCGTTGGAGGCCTCCTTTGTCGAGACGGTAGAGCTGGTCGAGGGTGTGTATCCGGAGGAGATTGTCCTGTCCGAGACGGAATTGAAAACGCGGCTGACTACCGATACAGACGAAAAAACGTATGTGGTACAGCCAGGTGATACCGTCAGCTCCGTTTTGAAAAAGAACGATATTTCCTTGCAGGAATTGAAAAAGCTGAATCCCGACCTGGAGCTGACGGTTTCCGACGGGCAAAAGCTGATTCTTCAAAAAGAGGAGTCGCATTTGCGTGTCCAGGTATCCGGTGTGGTACAGTACGAAACCGAGACGGCGTTTTCCGTAACGCGAATTCCCGATGCCACGCTGTACGAGGGCACGGAACGGGTCCGCGTGGAGGGCCAAAACGGAACGATACGGGTCACCGCACGGGTGACGACCCTCAACGGGGTGGAGCAATTCAGTGTGATTACCTCGTCCGAGGTGGTTAAGGAGCCGGTCACCAAGGTCATTGCCTACGGCACCAAGAAAAAGTCCAGCTCCGGCTATAAGGGCGGCCCGTACTCCAGCGGCTCCTTTGTCTGGCCGACACCCTGCAGTACGTTCCTGACACAGCAATACGGTCAGGACGGACACCGCGGTATCGATGTATGGAAGGAAAACATGGAGGGCGAGGATATTTTGGCGGCCGACGGCGGCATCGTCGTCATGGCGGGCGAATATTCCGGCTATAAAACATACGGCAAGTTCGTGATTATCGACCACGGAAACGGTTATCGTACCATCTATGCCCACTGCAGTGAGGTGTTTGTCAAGGAAGGCGACATTGTGAAGCAGAGTGATTTGATCGCTCTGGTCGGCAATACCGGGCGCAGTACGGCGGCACACCTGCATTTTGAAGTACAGCGCAACGGCGT
>CAYQBP010000144.1:0-2028 GCA_964415745.1 uncultured Eubacteriales bacterium | reverse complement strand
CACCTGATTCCGCGGTCGGTGCGATCGCACCGACCGCGGTTTTTCTATATCGCAAGCAGAAAAGGGGAATGATTATGAGCTTCAAAAACGTACCGATTCCGGAAGCGGCGGAAAAGGCCGGCATGACCAAGCTGGTTTTCGCCGAGGACTTTGAGACCGAAGCCTCCATCGACTTCAGCGGCGAGGGCAAGCCGGGCTACAGCTTTTATGCCGACCGTCCGTATGCCATGCCGACGCTGACCCCGGAGGAATGCCAAATGCGCGACTCCGTGCTGTATTTCAAGCCGGAGTTGTGCGGCTCCGCCATCGGTCTGGTGACATACAGCAAAAAGGGCCGCACCGGCTTCACCATGCACTATGGCTATGCCGAGGCGCGTATCCGTGCCGACCTGCCCGCCGGCGATTACAACGGCGTGCCGGCATTTTGGGGTATGGAAAAGAAGGACATGATGGGCGAGCCGTGGGAGCGTTGTGGCGAGCTGGATATTGTGGAGCTGAACGTGCCGAAGGGTCGCCCCAATGACCAGCAGATTTATACCGGCACACTGCACGAGCACTTCCGCACCGGTGAGCGCGACGAACGCGGCCGGTACAAGACGATTTACGCCTCTAACTGGGTGAACAACTGCGGCTATCAGGACAAGTGGACGTTCATCGACGATCAGTGGCACACCTACGCCGCTCTGTGGGAGCCGGGCTACGTGGCATGGTTCCTGGACGGCAAAATGATGCACTCGGCGCGCTACAATGCCACCGACAAGCCGCAGTACTATCACCGCGATGAAACCACGCCTCTGCCGCGCATCGAGGAAACCACCCGTCCCGACCTGGCGCACACCACCTGGCCGGGCGCGCATCACGTGATGGAGACTGCCGAGGAAATTTTGGTGCTCGGCTGTAACAAAAACTGGCCCATGGAAGTGGACTGGGTACGTGTGTGGCAGAAATAATCGCCGCTTACACAGAGAAAAGGAGAAAACGACATGAGCTTCAGAAATGTGCCGATCCCGGCGGCGGCGGAGGCCGCCGGCATGACCAAGCTGGCCTTTGCCGATGACTTTGATTCGTACGATACCATCGATATGAGCGGCGAGGGCAAGCCGGGCTACAACTGGTACGCCGACCGCCCGTATACCAACACGGTGCTGACCGCCGAGGAGCTGGTGATTCGCGATTCCGTGGTCACCATTCGTCCGGAAAGCGCTCACGCCGCCGTGGGTCTGCCCACCTACAGCCGCAAGGGCAAAACGGGCTTTACATACAACAAGGGCTATGCCGAAGCGCGTATGCGCTTCCCGGTCAGCGGCCTGGGCAAGGTTGAGCACGGTCAGATCCCGGCGTTTTGGGCGCTGGGCGTGGACGACGTTGCCGGTAAGCCGTGGAACCATATCGGTGAGCTGGATATTTTGGAGGCGGTGCAGGCGCATCAGATCGACAACGCCGTGATTTACACCGGCACCTTGCACGACCATGACCGCGTGGGACGCGACAAAACGCGTCTGTGCACCAACACCATCAACGCCACCGGCTACCGCGATCAGTTCGACGTGCTGGACGACCAGTGGCACACCTACGCCGCCCTGTGGGACGACAACTACGTGGCGTGGTATCTGGACAACAAGCTGATGCACTCTGCGCGCTATGCCGACGGCAAAATGCCGGAGTACTTCTACCGTGACGATCCCACGCCCCTGCCGCCTGCCGAGGAGGTTTATCCCAACTATGACCGTCCGGCGTGGCCGGGCGCCCACACCGTCATGGCAACGGATCACATGGTTCTCTTTATCAGCGGACACCGCGATTGGCCCGTCGATGTTGACTGGGTGCGCGTGTGGCAGAAATAACCCCATTCATTTTTAACAAAAAGGAGAATGATTATGAGCTTCAAAAATGTACCGATCCCGGAAGCGGCCGAAAAGGCCGGTATGACCAAGCTGGTCTTTGCCGAGGATTTTGAAACCGAAACCGCCATCGACTTCAGCGGCGAGGGCAAGCCGGGCTACAGCTTTTATGCCGACCGTCCGTATG
>CAYQBP010000143.1:0-2078 GCA_964415745.1 uncultured Eubacteriales bacterium | reverse complement strand
CGTGTCAGGAGAACGAAATGCTGCTGTTCAACGTTTTGTCAGCGAGCACCATGTAGGTTTTTCCTTCGGCAAAGACCAGGGGCGTTTTCCCGTCGGCTTCGGTGAAGGTGATGTCGGTGGCAGTGCGGTTGAACTTGATTTCACGCGCGGTGCCGCCGGAGACGATGTAGCCGGAGCCGGAGCCGGTTTTGAAGTTGACCCAGGTATACTTTTCGTTTTTCGCTTCAACGTATTTTTCGGCGTACAGCACCAGCACGTTGGAGGCGGTGATCTGGTCACCGTCCAAGGTCGTGTGCGGCTTTGTGCCGGAGCTGCGAACGATGTTTTTGCCGTACAGACCGGTTTCGGCGTCATAGACAAAGGAAACGGTGTGGCTGGGCGTGGTTTTCAGCTTGACCGTGTTGGCGGTTGTGTCGCCGGTCGTCTTGCCGAAGGTGAACGGCAGATCCTTGACCTTGGTGGTGGAGAATCCCTTGCTGTCGATTTTTTCGGACAGCTTACTGCCGCCGGTCACCAGGTTTTGCCAGTTGTTGATTTGAGAGCCGAGGTAGGAGTCGCGCCAGAAGGTGGGCGAGCCGACCTTGCCGGCCTCCATAAAGTCAAATCCTTTCAGGCTGGCCATGTAGTTGTCCACGTGCTGTGCGGCGCCGGAGAAGATGTACAGAAAGCCGAGCGCGTTGGCGGTGTGGACAAAGGGCGAACGGCCACTGCGGATCGGGCCGAACTTTTCGGGAATACGGTCGGCGTTGGCAAACACCGCCATGATACGGGGAATGGAGCCTTCGGTTTCACATTCCATGTAGAAATCGGCCTTGTCCAGCCCGATTTGGTAGCCGATCACGGCGCTGTCGTTGGGCACCATGATGGCGACGGGACGGTTTTTGGTTCCCTCCACGTCGTACAGACCGGTCAACGGGTTGTAGCTGAGCCCGTTTTCATCGGTATCCACCGACGGGGTGGACACGGTCGTGGAAGCGGAGGATGCCGTGGTAGAGGCGGCAGAGGTGCCGGAGTCGGAGTCTGTTTTTTTGCCGGAGCAGCCACTGAGACCGGTAATCAGCAGAGCCGAAACAAGCAGCATACAGAGTGAGCGTTTCATAAGCGGGTGCCTCTTTTCCTAAAGTGTACCTACCAGTATACACGCTTGTGACGAAAAAAACAACCTTTTGTCAAAAAAATACCGAGGAAGTATTTGCCGCCGCGATTGACAACGCCTGTTGTCTGCTATATAATAAGGAAACAGAATATGCCCTCATAGTTAAATGGATATAACAGCCCCCTCCTAAGGGGCAGTTACAGGTTCGATTCCTGTTGGGGGTGCCAAAAATTCCGTTTTCGTAAGAGAGTGGGATTTTTACTTTTTACTTCTTCCCTCTTTATTTTTCATTTCTTACGGCTTCTTACAGCCGAAGGGATAAGTCAATCGCCAAAGCGGATTCCCTTTCTTGACAAATTCCGCCAAACGTGATACTCTCTTAAGTGAACAATACAACAAAGAGGTGCTTTTGTATGGCAAAACAAATTTTGGTAGAAACATCGGCTCGTCACGTTCACCTGAGCCGTGAGGATCTCGACACCCTGTTCGGCAAGGGCTACGAGCTGACAAGCAAAAAAGACCTGTCCCAGCCCGGTCAGTTCGCCTGCACCGAGCGTGTGGATGTTGTCGGCCCCAAAAAGACGCTGGCCGGCGTCAGCATTTTGGGCCCCACCCGTTCCGCTTCGCAGGTTGAGCTGTCGCTGACCGATGCGCGCTCTATCGGCGTTGCCGCACCGATTCGCGAATCGGGCGATATTGCCGGCTCCGGCGCGTGCAAGCTGGTCGGACCCTGCGGTGAGGTGGAGCTGACCGAAGGCGTCATTGCCGCAAAGCGTCACATTCACATGACCCCGGCAGACGCCTCCGAGTACGGTGTTCAGGACAAGGACGTGGTTAGCGTGGAGATCAAAACCGACGGTCGCGCGCTGACGTT
The DNA here is from genome assembly GCA_964415745.1 of uncultured Eubacteriales bacterium. Taxonomy (GTDB): domain Bacteria; phylum Bacillota; class Clostridia; order Oscillospirales; family Acutalibacteraceae; genus RGIG3009. Next base: position 108 of record CAYQBP010000143.1, on the reverse strand, counting down.
TGGCGATGTGGTGGTACGTGTCAGCGACAAATTTGCGCTGGCGATGCACATCGACACCGACGAGTCCAACGCCGCCTGTGCCGCTCCCGGAACCATGGGCACGCTGAT
>CAYQBP010000142.1:0-2099 GCA_964415745.1 uncultured Eubacteriales bacterium | reverse complement strand
TGCTGGCTGTTTCGCCCCAAAAAGGTGGAAAAGCCCCGTGTGATCCTCAACATTCATTTTCGCTACGGAATGCCCACCGATATGCCCGCCATCCACCGCGTACCGGTAGAGGACATTCTTGACAACGGCTATGCGCTGTTATCGCTGGCCTACATCGACGTGGTCAATGACAACCTGAACGGCGATTACGGCGACGGCATGGCGGCATATTTCGGCGTCACCAAGGAACGCGCGGCCGAGGAATGGGGCAAAATCGGTATGTGGGCATACGCCGCCAGCCGCACCCTGGACTACCTGCTCACGCGCGATGATCTGGACGCCGCGCACACCACGGTGGTGGGACACTCCCGGTTGGGAAAAACGGCACTGTGGACCGGTGCCCAGGACGAGCGCTTCTGGTGCACCATCTCCAACGATTCCGGCTACGGCGGAGCCGCTTCCTCCAAGCACGGAACCGGCGAGCGCGTACAGGATTTTTTGCGATGCGGTAGCTGGGACTGGTTCTGCGAAAGCTTCAAGCAGTTTGCCGACGACAAGGAGGACTGCAAGCCGTACGATCAGTCGTGGCTTTTGGCATTGATCGCTCCGCGGTATCTGTGCGTCGGCTCGGCAATCGAGGATCACGGTGCAGACCCCGACGCGGAATTTCTCACCACGCTGAGGGCATCGCAGGCATGGGAGCTGCTCGGCAAGCCCGGACTGATTACTCCCGACCGCATGCCGCAGCCGGGCGACCGGTTGTTTGACGGAACCGTGGGATACCAGCTGCGCGCCGGAAGCCATTTCTTCGCCTGCGAGGACTGGCGTGCTTATTTGCAATTCTTAAATTCCAAATCCTGATTCACAGTGAACGAAACAAAAGGCCGCCCTCACCGATTCGGTGAGGGCGGCTGTGTTATGTTACATCGACACGCGGCTTACGCGGCTTTTTTCTTTTGAATCATGTGGATGGTGTACAGAATCGCAAAGAGCAACACGAGACAGATCGGCAACACGACCAGGGCGCTCTGGATAAATCCGCACAGCACATAGCCGACGAAGGATACACCGGCAACCAGCAACGCATAGGGAAGCTGGGTAGACACGTGGGCGATGTGATCGCACTGGGCACCGGCCGAAGCCATGATGGTGGTGTCCGAAATGGGCGAGCAATGGTCACCGCAGACGGCACCGGCCATGCACGCCGAAATCGCGATGGTGGTGATCACGCCGTCCTGTGCACCAAACACGCTGAGCACGATGGGGATCAGAATACCAAAGGTGCCCCACGAGGTTCCGGTCGCGAACGACAGACCGACGGCGATCAGGAACACGACGGCCGGCAGGAACATTTCAAACGAACCGGCGGTGCTTTCCACCAGCTGGGAAATATAAATCTTCGCGCCCATGCTGTCGGTCATGACCTTCAGTGTCCAGGCGCAGGTCAAAATCATGATGGCAGGCACCATCAGGCGGAAGCCCTCCGGAATGCAATCCATGGATTTACGGAAGCTCAACACACGGCGACAGAGGAAGAACAGCACGGTAAAGATGACCGAGAAGAAGGAGCCGTATGCCAAACCGACCGAAGCATCACTGTTGGAGAAGGCCGTTACAAAGTCGTGATATCCTTCCTCGCCAACGGTGAAGCAACCGCCGGAATAGATCATGCCGATCACGCAGGCGACGATGAGGAACAGGATCGGTACCACCAGGTCGCAGACGCGGCCGCGCGGATTGACCTCCATTTCCTCCACTGCTTCACGCACCTCGGTGGAAAACAGGTCGCCGTTTTTCGCATTATCCTCGTGCTTCTTCATGGGACCGAAATCGATGCCGGTCACGGCGAGGAAGATCAGCATGGCGATCGTGAGCAGAGCGTAGAAGTTATAGGGAATGGCGCTGATAAACAGGGCGATGCCGCTGGTAGCACCGGTACCGGCGACAAAGCCGGAAACCGCCGCCGCCCACGAAGAAATCGGGGCGATGATGCACACCGGCGCCGCGGTGGCGTCGATGATGTATGCCAGCTTGGCACGCGAGATGCTTTGCTTATCGGTAACGGGGCGCATCACCGAGCCGACGGTGAGGCAGTTGAAATAGTCGTCGATGAAGATGAG
>CAYQBP010000141.1:0-2132 GCA_964415745.1 uncultured Eubacteriales bacterium | reverse complement strand
GTCCGCTGGCACCGGAGCAGGGGCCGGAGCATCTGCTGTTTCCCTCGGTCGGGGTAGGCTTTACCACGTCCGGCACGTTTCATCGTGTCGATTATCCGGTGTACCGTCGTATTCATGTCACCCGATTTTCCGACACCGACGTTCTGCGCGCCGGGCGGAAGGCCGCGGCGTTCCACCGGCGAGCCGCCGGAGAGCTGTTGGCGCAGGCGCGGGCATTGTCAGCCGAGGCCAAGGCGGTGCACGACCGCATGGAGGCGTTCAGCGCCGCGGCCATGAACTGGGACGCGGCACAGGCCATGGGCGATGCCGTGGTGCAAAAATTCCAAGCCGCCGTCGCACGGCTTCCAGACCGTCTCGAGGAATGAGAATTCGCCTCTACGCCTGCGCTACCGCCGATTTGACGTCGTAGATTGACTCTCCGCGCCAAAGCCGCTATACTGACGGCAGAAAACGCAAAGGAGCATCGAAAAATGACAAGAACACGTTTACGCGATCGGCTGTTGCCGTCCTATACCGGCGGCGAGGAGCGATTTCACATGGTCTCTCATATCGTCGGCGGCGGCATGGGCGTGGTGGCGCTGGTTTTGTGCGTCATACGGGCGGCACTGAGGGGCAGTGCCATCGGCGTGGTGAGCAGCGCCTTGTACGGCGCCTCTCTGATCGCACTGTACACCATGTCCAGCATCTATCACGGTCTGCGACACCCCACCGCCAAACGGGTGATGCAGGTGCTGGATCACTGCACCATCTACTTTCTGATCGGCGGCACCTACACCCCGATTTTGCTGTGCGCCATACGGCGCGTGTCGCCGGGCTGGGCGTGGTCTCTGTTCGGCGTCGTATGGGGATTGGCGGCCATGGCAACGGTGTTTACGGCGATCGACCTGAAAAAGTACGCCACCCTCTCCATGTGCTGTTATATCGGCATGGGCTGGTGCGTCGTGCTGGCGGTACACCCCGTATTGCAAGCCATCGCACCGGCAGGACTGCTCTTTCTGCTGACAGGCGGCATCGCCTACACGCTGGGAGCGGTGCTGTACGGCCTCGGCAAAAAGCGGCGCTATATGCACGCCCTGTTTCACGTATTTGTGCTGATCGGCAGTGCGTTACACTTCGTCTGCATCTTCTTCTATGTGCTATAATTTAACAGTTGACAAACAGCCAAAATCCATGTATATTTAGCTTATAAGGTATATATGGAGAGGGGAAGGCTTTTTTATGAAAAAATTGTTATCCTTGCTTTTGGCATTGATCCTGTGTTTTTCCATGGCTGCTTGCAGTAAAAAGAAGCAGGCGGACACCGACAAATCCGACGATTCTGTCGCGTCCGGCTCTCATTCCGCCAACGTCGGCGGCGCGATCGGTACGGCGGTCGATCTGTACGATCTCGTGCGAACCTCCTTCCGCAATCAATCCGGTGGCTCCGCCGGTATGGAGATGAGCCTCGAATTGAGCGATGACCTGCTGGATATGCTGAGCACCGCCTTCGGTGCTTCGTCGGCAGGCGACATCGACCTTGACTGGCTGAACAACCTCACCATCGGGTTCGACACCGCCTCCAAGGACAACCTCGTCGGTGTCGTGATGAAGCTCGGTCTGAGCGGCACGCAAATCGTGTCGATGGACATCATCGCAGACGCCGAGAACGGTAAGGCCTTTGTCGGCATTCCCGAGCTCAGCGACAAATATCTCAGCACTACGCTGGAAACGAACAGCCTCAGCGGCAATACTGCCCTGCTGAACGATCTGGGAGATGCCCTGCCCGACGGCGACACGGTTGCCAAGCTGCTGGATAAATATCTCGACATCGTTCTCAACAACATCACTCTGTCGGAAAAGCAGACCGTCGAGCTGACGGCCTCCGGCGTTACGCAATCCGTCTCCCGGCAGGAGCTGGTCATCAACGATAAGCTGGGTGCCACGATCGGCACCGCTGTGCTCACCGAGCTGAAAAACGACGCCGATGTCAAAGCCGTTATCAACGACCTTGCCCAGGCGTACGACGGTTCGGCCACCGAGCTGTACGATGAATTTGTGGAAGGCATTGACGAGACACTGGCGGACATCTCCAACGATGCCTCCGAGGAAATGCTCGGCAAGCTCGTTCTGTACACCGCCGGCGAGGAGCTGGT
>CAYQBP010000140.1:0-2142 GCA_964415745.1 uncultured Eubacteriales bacterium | reverse complement strand
ACCGTGAAAAAGTGCATTTCCGGACGGAATTTTGCAAAATTGGTCTTGATTTACCGTGAAAAATGCGTTATACTGAGAATGGAATGATTTTCGGAAACGGAGGAGAGCGCATGGAGCGTGTCTGGGCCGAGGTCGCCCTGTCGGCGATCGTGAATAATTACCGCACCGTTCGCCAAGCGCTCGCACCGTCGTGCCGGGTCATGGCGTCGGTCAAGGCCGATGCCTACGGTCACGGCGCCGTTCCCGTTGCCCACGCCCTGGCGGACGCCGGGGTCGATCAGCTCTGCGTCTCGCACATCTGCGAGGCGGAGGAGCTCCGCGCGGCCGGCATCACCCTCCCCATCCTGCTGCTGGCGTACACGCCCCCCACCGAAGCGGCGCGGCTGGCCCGTCTGGGCGTCGCGCAGTCGGTGTCCGACGGGGACTACGCCGCCGCACTCAACAGCGCCGCCGCCGCGGCAGGCGTCACGCTGGAGGTGCACATCGCGCTGGATACCGGCATGGGGCGCATCGGCTTCGTCTGCTACGACAGCACGCCGCTGGACGCCATCGCCGCCGCCTGCACTCTGCCGCACCTGCGTGCCACCGGAGTGTTCACGCACTTTTCCATGGCCGATACCCAGACCCCTGAGGCCGACGCCTACACCCGACTTCAGTTTCACCGCTTCACCACCGCCCTGTCCCGGCTGGAGCAACGCGGCATCACCTTTGCCCTGCGCCACTGCTGCAGCTCGGCGGCGGCCCTGCGGTTTCCGGAAATGCAGCTCGACATGGTGCGTCCCGGCATCGTGCTGTACGGCTGTACCCCTGCCGGGGAGCCGCTGGTTCCTCTGCAGCCGGCGATGACCCTGCACAGCGTGGTCGCGCAGATCAAAGCGGTGCCGGCCGGCACCGCCCTCAGCTACGGCGGCACGGCGGTCACCGCCGCCCCCACGCGTCTCGCCACCGTCCCCCTGGGCTACGCCGACGGCTTGCCTCGCGCCTGCTCCAACCGCGCTTCCCTGTCGGTTCGCGGCGGTCGCGCGCCGCTGGTCGGCCGGGTATGCATGGATCAGTGCCTGCTGGACGTCACCGCCCTGCCGGAGGTCGCCGTCGGTGACCCCGTCACCGTGTTCGGGGACGACCCGTCCGCCTGGGAGCTGGCGGTCGCCGGGGACACCATCGCTTACGAGGTTCTTTGTCGCGTCGGCAAACGGGTGCCGCGCGTGTATCGATAATGCTTGAACAGGAGGAATCGACTGTGCCAGAAAAAACCGTTCGCTTTTTCCCCACCGTCATGCGCCGCGAGGTCGGCGTTGACGCCATCGTCACCGTGCACTATCTGGAGCACACCAAAAACTACAACTTCGAGGGCGAATCCCACGATTTCTGGGAGCTCGTCTACGTGGACAAGGGCAACGTCACCGCCACGGCGGACGACGTCACCCACGAGCTGTCCCACGGACAAATGCTGTTTCACCGTCCCAACGAATTTCACACCATCGCCGCAAACGGCCGCGAGGCGCCCAACATCGTCATCGTGTCGTTCGTGTCGATGTCGCCCATGATGGGCTACTTCGAGCGGCGCAAGCTGTACGCGAACCAGCGTCAGCGTGACCTGCTGTCGCGGCTGGTGCGCGAAGCCGGGCTGGCGTTTTCCAGCCCGTTGGGCGATCCGCGTCTCACGCGCATGACCTGCCGGGAAAACTCGGCCATCGGCGCCCAGCAGATGGTTCAAATCCTGCTGGAGGAGCTGCTCATCGACATCATCCGCACCGACGACGTGCCGGACGCCCGTCCGCGCGTGACATCCTCCATCAAGCAGCGCGCCGACCGCGAGCTGGCGGAGCGCGTCATCCGCTACATGGAGGCGCACCTGTGCGAAAACCTGTCGTTTGCGGCGATCTGCACCTTCTCTGCGCAGAGCGCCACCAACCTGAAAACCATTTTCAAGTCGGTGACCGGCATGGGCGTGATGGAGTATTACCGTCATCTCAAGATCGAGCGCGCCAAGCAGATGCTGCGCGAGGGCAGCGGCAACATCACCCAGATCGCCGACCGGCTGGGGTACACGTCGGTGCATTATTTCTCGCGGCATTTCAAGCAGTCGACCGGCATGACGCCGCGCGAATACACGCAGTCGGTGCTCACCCACTGATTTTG
>CAYQBP010000139.1:0-2186 GCA_964415745.1 uncultured Eubacteriales bacterium | reverse complement strand
GGCGCATCACCGAGCCGACGGTGAGGCAGTTGAAATAGTCGTCGATGAAGATGAGAACACCGAGGCAGATGGTCGCCAGCTGTGCGCCGACGCGCGACTTGATGTGCGAGGTCGCCCACCGACCGAATGCGGCCGAGCCGCCGGCGTGATTCATCAGCGCCACCATTGCGCCCAGCATCACCAGGAAAAACAGGATACCGACATTGTAGCTGTCGGACAGACTGCCGATAAAGCCATCGGCAATGACGTGGTTGACCGTTCCTTCAAAGCTGAAGTTCGAGTACAGCAGACCGCCTGCCACGATACCGATGACCAACGAGGAATAGACCTCCTTGGTGATTAGTGCCAGCACAATGGCGATCACCGGAGGCAACAACGCCCACAGGGTGGCATAAAAAGGAACGTCCTCGTGCACCTTGTCGATGGCCGTTTTCAAATTGGCTTCAAAATCGGGATCGTTTTGCAGATTGTCGGCGTAATCGTTGGCATACGCCATGGCGTCCTCGCCGTTGGAAAGGTCATAGGCGACATCACCGACGGAAACGACCGCGCCGGTTTCCGTTGCAGTCACTTCGCCCGATGCCGAAAGGCCCAGCGTTGTCAAGGCAAATACAACAACGCAGAGCACCGCTGTTACGACAAAGCGCGACAGCCGCTTGTTTCTGTGCATACTGTTTCCTCCTCATAGGCGAACCGCGCTTTGCAAAGCCACGTTCCGCACCAATTATATCATAACCATATCATACCTGCCGAAAAATGTCAATAAAAAACAACCGCCGCTTTCGGAAAAGCGACGGTTGTCGAAAAAACTTATTTGTCGTACTTTTTGACGATCGCGCACAGCTCGTCCATTTTATCCATAATGTCCGCCGCCAGCTTGAACTGCGTATGGCAACGATCCAGATTTTGTTCGGGATAATGGATTTTGAAATAGGTGTCGCCGTCGAGATAGTCGGTCAGGAAGCGGATACCGCATTCCAGCGTCATGAGATAGCCGCCGAACGGAAGCAGCTCCTTTTCCTTGGCGGTCAGGCTGTCACCGCACGCCTCCAGATAGCCGCGGGTAAACTCCTCGAACAGGTCGACGCGGCAAAACACCTTGGACAAATCCTTTTCGTCCTCGGCGCAGGGATTGGTGCCGAAGCGAATGCTGTCGCCGAAGTCGTACAGCGCCGAGCCGGGCATGACCGTATCCAGGTCGATGACTGCCATCGGCTTGCCGGTTTTGTCGTCCAGCAGGACGTTGTTCAGCTTGGTGTCGTTGTGCGTGACACGAAGCGGCAATTCACCCGACTCCAGCAGAGCCACTACCTTTTCGGTATCGGCCTTGCGGGCGCGAACAAACGCGATCTCCTGCTGTACCTCGGCCGCACGGCCCTTGGCATCGCGCGCTACCGCTTCTTCAAAAGCGGCATAGCGGGAGGCTGTGTTGTGGAAGTTCGGAATCACCTCGCACAGCGTTTCCGCCGGGAAATCGGCCAACTGCTTTTGGAAGCGACCAAAGGCCACGGCGGAATAATAGAAGTGGATCGGATCCTCCACCGTTTGCAACGACAACGTGTTCTCCACAAACACGTACATACGGTAAAAATTACCGTCCAGCTCCAAATAGGCCTTGCCGTCTTTGGTAGGAATAATCTGCAGGCACTCGCGGTCGGGATCGCCGCCCTTGGCAACGACCTGCTCACGTAGCATGGCGGTAACGCGGTTGATGTTATCCATCAGGCCCGCCACATTGGGAAACACATGGTGGTTAATGCGCTGCAAAATGTACCGCTTGCTTTGGGAAGTCACACAATAGGTGTCATTGATATGACCGCAACCGTACGGCTCTGCCGCCAGCGGCTCCTGATCCATCGCAAATTGTTTTGCAATCTCTACGATCGTCATGAGGATACTCCTTACATTTTCACGGGGTATTTACCCTGCTCTGTCATGGCGGCGATGGCATTCATCACGTCCGCCTTATCCTCGGCATAGGTCATGCCGTACCAGCGATCGGTGGAATGAAGCACCTTCACCTCGGCAATGCCGTCCTTCATCATTTCGTCAACAACAACGGGCAAATAGCACTCGGACTTCAGCGGATTTTCCTTCGCGGTCGTTTCCAGGAAGCGGCCGAAGTAGGTATCCAGATGATCGAGAATTTCTGCCGGGAAGGCCCAGGCGTTCATCGAAACCGTGCA
>CAYQBP010000138.1:0-2191 GCA_964415745.1 uncultured Eubacteriales bacterium | reverse complement strand
GCCCCTCGCGAGACAGCTTTGCTATCATACCACCTCGCTTCCCATTTGTCAACACCTTTTTTCAAGTTTTTTAAAAAAATTATCGACGTAGCAATCGTTTGGCACTTTCCAACACACCTTTTCCGCACAATGCCAGCACGACGCAGAACAAAAGTGTCTCCCAGACGCCCCACAGCGGCACCTCCAAAAGCAGGAGCACCGTTTGCAAAATCAAGATGAGCGTACAGGCGATCAGGCGGAAGAAATTCCACTGAATACGAATGTACCGGCGTGTATCCCACAGGCGGATCGCAAACACCAGCAAATAGCATACCAGTGTGGCGGCGGCGGCACCGTTGACGCCGAAAATCGGGATCCACCACACGTTCAGCACGATGTTCACCACGGCGCTGATCGCGGCGGTCATCAGTGAACGCACGCTTTTCTTTTCTACCATATATATACTGCCGAGAAAATTCACCATGCAGGTGAACACCATGGCCACCACGAGCAGAGGGATGTATTTCCACGCATCGTAGTATGCTTCGGCAAACAGAATGTGCGGTATCAGCCGTGTGCACAAAATCACGCCGGACGCCATGACGAACAGAATGGAGCTGTAGGCGGACATGACCTTGGTGTAGAAGCGGTCGCGTTCCTCCTCCTCGGTGAAGGCGGAAATCTGCCAGGCGTCCATGAAGATACCGGAGACCAGCATGATCATGGACGGAATCTTATACGCCGCCGCATACAGGCCGTTGGCTCCCTCACCCAGCTGATAGGCGACGATGTAGCGGTCGGAAACGTTGGTGATCCACCAGAGAATGGTGTTGGGAATCAGCGGAATCGAATACTTGAGCATCGCACACGATTGGTGGAAATCGATGCCGCGGAAACGAATGTACCGGTGCAGCTTGGCTACGGTAAACAGGAACACGACTGACAGGGCGTCGGAACAAATGATGGAAAATATGTATCCGACGATCCCGCCGAAGGCGGTATCGCGCAGAACGATGAGAAACAGCACGTTGAAGCCGATGGTGGTGGCGGTGCTTAAAATCCCGTCGAAGGCAAACAGCTTGACACGGCTTTGTGCACGGACGAACTGCGCGCAAAGTGAGCGCAACGACGACATGAACACGAACAGGCACAACAGCCACACGTAACCGGACAGCATCTCGATCATGCCGATCAGCGGACTGATGAGCAGCAGCAACGCCATGCCGCCGAGCAGTGACAGCACGCCGGTGGTAAACACATCCTGCTTGCGAACGCCCTTTTCCAGCCCGAAGCGCACCACGGCGTTGGTAATGCCCAGCGTCACCAACGGCAACAGCAGATTGCCGGTTTGCTGAATCAGGTCGGTCACACCGTACTGCTGTGTATTCAGCACGGCGGTGTACAAGCGTGTCAGAAAGAAAGAAAGCAGCTTGGAGCTGAAGGTGCCGATTGCAAAAATCAGAGTGTTGGACATCAGGCGCTTGTACTTATCCATGAGCTTTCTCCTTTTTATCTAGACGATACAATCAGATCACAATGCTTCCTAAAACATAAAATTTGTCCGCCGCCTACGTTGTCATACGACCGTAAACGGCAGTTTTACGATCTTTTCCGCCTTGACGGACGAAAAAATTTTACTGTTTTAGGTCGAAGATTTTGAAAGCTACGGCGCTGTTTAGCGGCGAGGCGACCGACTGAAGAATACCGGCGTATTGTGAACGGAGGGCAACGAAGCCGATAACAGCGCCGTTCTTTCAAAAAAGTATTGTAGTCTGATTACATCGTCTATTGATACCTTAATAAGAATACAGAGAAAAGTTCCTTCTGTCAAGTGGGAACTTGTTTTTTCGGGAACACTATGCTATACTGGAAAAATCTCATGTTGAAAGAGTGATCGTATGTCGAAAAATTTGCGTGCATCCGTGTACGCGCTGTTGGCCGCCTTCTTTTGGGGCTCCACATTTGTGGTACAGAACATCGCCGCACAGGAAATACCGCCCTTCACCTTTACCGCGGCGCGTTCCTGGGTTGGCGCCGTTCTGCTGCTTTTGTTATCGTTCCTGTTCCGCAAAAAAATGCCGATTCCCACAGAGGGCGTTAACCGGCGGAAATATTGGCACGATTTGCTGTGGGGCGGTCTGGCCTGCGGTATCTCGTTGATGATTGCCACCAATCTGCAGCAAGCCGGAATCGGTGACACCAGTGCCGGCAA
>CAYQBP010000137.1:0-2212 GCA_964415745.1 uncultured Eubacteriales bacterium | reverse complement strand
CTGTGGCTCATCGGGGTCAAGGTGGTGCTGGTGCACGGCGGCGGCCCGGAGATCAGCGAAATGATGACCAAGCTGAACAAAAAGCCCGAATTTGTGGACGGCCTGCGCGTGACCGACAAGGAAACGGTGGACATCGTGCAAATGGTGCTGGCCGGCAAGGTCAACAAAACGCTGGTCAACCTGCTGGAAAAGAAGGGCGGCAAGGCGATGGGCATTTCCGGCATGGACGGCCGCCTGATCGAGGCCACCATGCGTGACGAGCGGCTCGGCTACGTCGGCAAAATCACCGACATTCACATTCAGCCGATCCTCGACCTGCTGGAAAAGGGCTACATTCCGGTCGTTTCCACCCTCGGCTGTGACCGCGACGGCAACGCCTACAACATCAACGGCGACACCGCCGCCGCCTACATCGCCGGTGCCATGCAGGCGGAGCGCATGGTGATGATGACCGACATCGCCGGTATTCTGCGCGACCGCGACGACCCCTCCACCCTCATTCCGGAGGTCACCGTCAGCGAAGCCCGTGCTCTGTGCGAGCAGGGCGTGGTCTCCGGCGGCATGATTCCCAAGGTCAACTGCTGTATCGAAGCCCTGAGCAAGGGCGTGAAAAACGTTGTCATCATGGACGGCCGCGTGGAGCACTCGATCCTCATCGAGCTGCTCACCGACGAGGGCGCCGGTACCATGGTCACGGAGGACAAGCTATGAGTACGTTACAAGAGCGCGACAGCACCTACGTCGCGCACACCTACCGCCGCTTCCCCGTCGAGGTCACCCACGGCAAGGGCTCTCTGCTGTGGGACACCGACGGCAAGCGCTACATCGACATGGGCTCCGGCATCGGCGTCACCGCCTTCGGCATTGCCGACGAGGCGTGGCAGGCGGCGGTGACCGCCCAGCTCTCGCAGGTTCAGCACACCTCCAACCTGTATTACACCGAGCCGTGCGTGGCACTGGCGGAGCGTCTGTGCCGTCGCACCGGCATGAAGCGCGTGTTCTTCTCCAATTCCGGCGCCGAAGCCAACGAATGTGCCATCAAGGCGGCGCGGAAGTACGCCGCCGAGCGTCACGGCGCGGATCACAACATCATCGTCACGCTGGACAACAGCTTTCACGGCCGCACCCTCACCACGCTGGCGGCGACCGGGCAGGATCATTTCCACGAGCTGTTCCAGCCGTTGACCCCCGGCTTCTGCCACACCCCCGCCAACCAGATCGAGGGGCTGATCGCCCTGATCGCGCGTCACCGCGTGGCCGGTATCCTGCTGGAATGTGTGCAGGGCGAGGGCGGCGTCAACAACCTGAATCGCGATTTCGTACAGCAGGTCGCGGAGCTGGCGGAGCGCAAGGACATTCTGCTGATGGTGGACGAGGTGCAGACCGGCAACGGCCGCACCGGCAAGCTCTACGCCTACGAGCACTACGGCATTCACCCCGACATCGTGACCACCGCCAAGGGTCTGGGCGGCGGACTGCCGCTGGGCGCCACCCTGCTGGGTGATAAGGTGGCGGACGTGTTCGACTTCGGTGACCACGGCTCCACCTTCGGCGGCAACCCGGTGTGCTGTGCCGGTGCCGTCAACGTCCTCGACCGCATCGACGACGACCTGCTGGCGGAGGTTCGCCGCAAGAGCGTGTATGTGTTCAACACGCTGAACAAGACCCCCGGTATCCGCTCGGTGAGCGGCATGGGACTGATGATCGGGCTGGAAACCGAGCGTCCCGCCGCCGACGTCGTGGCCGACTGCCGCAAGCACGGCGTGCTGTGCCTGACCGCCAAGCAGAAGGTGCGCCTGCTGCCGGCGCTGAACATTCCGTGGGAGCTGCTGCAAGAAGCCGTCGCCGTCATTCAGGCGGCGTGTGCCAAGGAGGAATAACATCATGTCACTGAAACAGCGTAGCTTTTTGAAGCTGCTGGACTTCACCCCGGCGGAGATCGAGTCGCTTCTCGCCCTCGCCGCCGACCTGAAGGCCAAAAAGAAGGCCGGTATCCCCCACCGCCTGTGCGAGGGCAAGAGCATCGCACTGGTGTTTGAAAAGACCAGCACGCGCACCCGTTGCGCGTTTGAGGTCGCCGCCGCCGATCTCGGTATGCACCCCGTGTATCTGGACCCGCAGGGCTCGCAGATCGGCAAAAAGGAAAGCATCGCCGACACCGCCCGTGTGCTGGGTCGGATGTTCGACGGCATCGAGTACCGCGGCTTCGGGC
>CAYQBP010000136.1:0-2223 GCA_964415745.1 uncultured Eubacteriales bacterium | reverse complement strand
GGGCGACGGCTCGGTGGTGTCGCCGGACGACGGGGATTCGGACACCGTCGTGACCGATATGGACGCCGAGGATTTTTGGTACGACTATTGCACTGACGATTGGGCGGATCCCATCGTGACGGTGAACGGGGACAACTACCAAAGCATTCTGAACGGCGAAGCGGTTTGGAACGTGCTTTCGGAGGGGCGCCGCGCCGAAATCAATGCGTTGCTGGCATCGTTCGGTCAGCCGGCCTTTGAACGCCTGCTCGCGGACGCCAAAATCGTGGCGAACGGCGGTGTGCTCGGCACGCCGGATACCGGCGAGAGAACCCTTGCCGCTATACCGGTAGTCGTTGCTTTGGCGTTGGTCAGCGCGGTGACGCTGGGAGTGACCTCCAAGCGCCGCAGGGTAAAAGACTGATCTTTTTTCAAAAAACGCTTGATTTTTTCATAGGAACGTGGTATACTATACCACGATGATAGTAAAGTAGTAAAGGAGTGGGGCGACCCGCTCCTTTGCATTTGTAAGGAGTGTCATCATGGCAAAAGCAAAAGCAGCCGGCAGTGCCGGCATTGCGGCGGCCTGTCGGAGGCTGGCAGAGCCCTACGTTGCCGAACTGGGGCTGTCGCTGTGGGATGTGCGGTTTGTTAAGGAGGGCGCCGACTGGTTTCTGCGCTACATCATTGATAAGCCGGAGGGCGTCAGCATCAACGATTGCGTCGCCCTGACACATTTGTTGAACCCGGTGCTGGATCGGGAGGACCCCATTCCTCAGGCGTATTGCCTGGAGGTCATGTCGCCCGGCGTGGAGCGCGAGCTGACTCGCCCGGAGCATTTTGAGGCGTATCGGGGCGAACCGGTCACGGTGCGCCTGATCCGTCCGCTGGAGGACGGTCAGCGCGAATTGGTCGGCCTGCTGTTGGGGCTGGACGACGGCACGCTTTCCCTGGAGCTGGAAAGCGGCGAGCAACGGCAATTTTCCCGAAAAGAGATCGCGGCGGTGCGCGCCGTGGATCTGTGGGATGACAGTATTGATGATAATGTAACGGAGGAATGACACGACATGAGTGGTAATGCGGAATTTTTCGAGGCACTGCGCCTGCTGGAAAAGGAAAAGGGCATCGACGGTGCCTATCTTCTGGAAAAAATCCAGGCGGCGATCGTGCTGGCAGTCAAAAAGGACTTTGGCGGTAAGGAGAACATTTTGGTAAAGATGGACCCCACCACCAACGAATTTGCCGTCTCGCTGTTTAAGCGTGTGGTCGATGAGGTGGAGGATCCCGACGAGGAAATGCTGCCGGAGGAAGCGGTCAAGTATCAGAAGAAGGCCAAGGTCGGCGATACCGTGGAGATTAAGCTGGAAACCCGCCAGTTCGGTCGCATTGCGGCACAGACCGCCAAGCACGTAATCCGTCAGGGTATTCGCGAAGCGGAGCGCGGACAGAAGTTCCTGGAGTTCCAGCGCCATAATCAGGAGCTGGTGACGGCGCTGGTCAGCCGTGTTGACCCCCGTACCGGTGCCGCTACGGTGGAAATCGGTAAATCGGAAGCCGTTTTGCCGAAAACGGAGCAGGTCGGTGACGAAGAGCTGCGCGAGGGCATGCGCGTGAAGGTGTACGTCGTGGACGTCAAGGATACCGAGAAGGGACCGCGCGTGCTGATCTCGCGCACGCACCCCGGTCTGGTCAAGCGCCTGTTTGAAATGCAGGTTCCGGAAATTTACGACGGCACCGTCGAGATCAAAGCGGTCTCGCGCGAGGCTGGCTCCCGCACCAAGATGGCGGTGCTGGCACACGATGAAAACGTGGATGCCGTTGGTGCCTGCATCGGTGCCAAGGGTACCCGCGTGGCGGAGATCGTGGAGGAGCTCGGTGGCGAGAAGATTGACATCATCGAGTACAGCGACGATCCGGAAAAATTCATTGCCGCCGCTCTGGCACCGGCCAAGGTGGTCGGCGTCGAGGTGGACCCGGACGGTGCCAAGGCTTGCCGCGTCACGGTTCCGGACGCACAGCTTTCGCTGGCGATCGGTAACAAGGGTCAGAACGCCCGTTTGGCGGCGCGTCTGACCGGCTGGAAGATCGATATTCGTCCGGAAAGCGGATTTTACGGCGAAGATCAGGAGTAAAATAAAACCGGGGGAGGGCCATCATGCCGCCTGTCAAACGCATACCGCTTCGGAAATGCACCGGTTGCGGTGAAATGAAACCGAAAACTGAATTGATTCGGGTGGTGAAGGG
>CAYQBP010000135.1:0-2288 GCA_964415745.1 uncultured Eubacteriales bacterium | reverse complement strand
CCGACCGCCGTCCGCACACCGGACTGAAGGAGTACAAAAACGTCCTGCGTCCGGCGCGTATTCATCGCGACGAGCAGGGACACTTCGTCATTCGCAACCTGCTGGATTTCACCGACCTGTACGACTACGCCACGCTGACCTACGAGCTGACGCAAAACGGCAGCGTCATTGCCACCGGCACCGTGCCGCAGGAGGCTCTGCATGTGGCTCCGCACGGCACAACCGTGTTGCCGCTGACTCTCCCCGTGCCCGATGACGGTCACTGTCGTGTTCGCTTCCTGCTGTGGCGCAAGCAAGCCACTCCGCTGTGCGCCGCCGGTACAGAGCTGGGCTTTGAGGAGCTCGTTCTGCGCGACTTTGCCGCCCGTCCGGCATACACCGCCGACGGCACGGCACCCACCGTTTCGGAAGGCGGTCATCTGCTGACCGTGACCGGCACCGACTTCCGCTACACCTACGACCTTGACAACGGTCTGTTCACCTCACTGGTCAAGGACGGCACCGACCGCCTGAACGAGCCGATGAGCTACGCGATTTGGCGTGCCCCCACCGACAACGAGCGGTTTGTGCGCGAAAAATGGGTCGAGCATCGCTACGACCGCCTGACGCCACGCGCCTACGAAACCACCCACGAAACCGTCGGCAATACCCTGCACCTGCACACGGTCTGGTCGATCGCCGGCGTTTCGCGCAACCCGTTGCTCCGCGGTACCACGGAATGGATCATTCATCCCGACGGCACCGTGGAAATGGCCATGGAGGTCAACAAGCACCTGCACACGCCGTTTCTGCCGCGCTTCGGCATCACCCTGCCGCTTCCGAAAACGGCGGACACGGTGAAGTATTGCGGCCGCGGCCCCACGGAAAACTACGTGGACAAGCGCCATGCAACGTGGTTCGGTCAGTTTGAAAGCACCGTTGCCGACCAGCACGAGGATTATCTGTTCCCGCAGGAAAACGGCAACCACACCGAGTGCGAGTGGGTCACCGTCGGCGGACTGACGGTGGAGACCACCGTGCGCCCCTTCAGCTTCTCCGTTTCGCCGTACACGGTGGAGGAGCTGACCCGCGCCGATCACCCGTTTGACCTGCACGAAAGCGACAGCACCGTCCTGCATCTGGATTTCATGCAGAGCGGTGTCGGCTCCAACAGCTGTGGCCCGGAGTTGTCCTCGCGTTGGCGTCTGAACGCCCGTCACTTCACCTTCTCCCTGCTGCTCCGCCTGTAAACGGCATAGAAAAATCCCGACACTGCGGTGTCGGGATTTTTGTTATCACTGACTGGCGGTTGTGTCAGTCCTTCTCCTTGGCGGCCCTTACGCCGCGGATCAGATAATACAGGATCCACGCGGCAAACAAAACGCGCACCACCGTAACCAGCAGATCCACGGTTCCGTCGGTCACGTGGGCCTGGTACAGGGCAAAGCACAGCCACCCGATCAGCGCGGCGCAATCCACGGAAAAGGCAACCAGTGCCACCGTCATCCAGCCGGTACGCTTTTTGCAAAGCAACCAGCACAGGAAATACAACGCCAGCACGGCCGCCAGCAATACTCCTGCCAGCATCATGAGATATACCGGCTGCTCCGGGCTGTAATACGCCCCCAGCAACAGGCTGAGCGCCAGCTCCGGGATCGCCGCGGTGAACAGAAACACCGTTTCCGATTTCATCAGCACCACCGTTGCCAAATTGGCGACGGTCAAGAACAGCATAATCAACAGGCCCGAACGCGCCTTGGCGTAGGTGTCCTGCCATCCCTTCTGCTTTTCCACGACTTAACCTCCCAGCAGATGCTCACACAAAATTTTGACACCGATGCCGATCAGCACGATGCCGCCGACGATTTCTGCCCGCTTGCCGTACCGATTGCCGGTGCGGCAGCCGAGCCGGACACCGATCAGGCTGATGACAAAGGTGGTGACCGCAATGACGGCGCAACAGATCAGGTAGCCGTACCACGGCTCCAACAGACCGGTGCGGCCCAGCGCCATCGCCACACCGACCGCCATAGCGTCCACGCTGGTCGCAAACGCCATGGTCAGCAGGGTGCCCCAGTGGGTCGGATCGTCTCCGGTCGCTTCCTCCTCGCCACGGATCGCCTCCCACAGCATCTTGCCGCCGATAAACGCCAGCAGCACGAACGCGACCCAGTGGTCAAAGGCCTGAATTTGAGCGGCGAACAGTCCGGCAACCAGGTACCCGGTCATCGGCATCAGCCCCTGAAACAAGCCGAACATACCGGCAATGCGGCAGGCCTGCCGCGGCGTGGCGCGTCCCAGCACGATGC
>CAYQBP010000134.1:0-2327 GCA_964415745.1 uncultured Eubacteriales bacterium | reverse complement strand
ACTCGTGTTGCCGGCGTGAGAGGCCGGAGTCTTAGGCCACTTGACCAACGGGCCAGATGGTACACCATCAGGGACTCGAACCCTGGACACCCTGATTAAGAGTCAGGTGCTCTACCAACTGAGCTAATGGTGCATGTCAAACTGCTTGAATATAATACACTATCATCCGGCAGTTGTCAAGGGTAAATTTCAATTTTTTTATTTTTTTCAAACATTTTTTATTTGTGCCACCCGAAGGTCGGATTTTGCAAGGCAACCGAGGCGCATAATCAACAAAACATACACGCCGCACAGGCAAAAAGCGCCCAGTGCTGTCAGCCAAGCTCCGGGAAGTAACGACGCCCAGGGAAGGTGTGTGACGGTGAGTGCGACGATGGTGGCACAGCAGATTCCGAAAATCGGACGAACGATCCAGCGATCCCAGCAAACGGACATGCCGGTGACCTTCAGCAGACGGTGGGTGTTGAGGAACGAGGTGAGCACGTTGCTGATGACCATGATGAACAGAAAGGCGCCCATGCCGCGGCAGGGGACAAGTGCCACGATCAGTACGATGCGAATGGCGGAATCGGCTACGCTGTATTTCAACGAGCTGTTTTGCTGATTCAGCCCTTTTAAGATGCCGTCCACGATGCTTTCGGTATACATGATCGGCGTCAGCGGCGCCAAAACGCGCAGATACAGGCCGACGTCGGCACTGTGATACAGCAGCAGACCCAGCTCGCCGGAAAAGACGGTAAACAAACCGCCGATCAGAATGGAGCTCAGCAGGGTAATCCGCAACGCCTTTTCAACCGCATTGCGGATACGTTCGCTTTGATGCAACGCATTGGCCGATGAAATTTCGGGGATCAGCAGGGTGGCCATAGCGGACAGAAAGGAGGCGGGGAAGAAAATAAGCGGCAGTGCCATGCCCTTCAAAGCGCCGAATTGCGACAGCCCGGTCTCGCGTGAGCCGGTGTACCGGGCGATGCTTTGCGGAACCAGAATGTTTTCTACGGTGCGAAGCACCGTGTTGAGATACCGTCCGGCGGTGATGGGGGCGGCAATGGCAAGGATTTGCTTGACGATTCCGACGGATCGTTGAGCATCGCGCGGCGGCAATTCCCGATGTAAGCGACGGCGGTCGATGGCGTATCCGGCGGCGATAAAGGCGCAGGAGGCCCACTCGGCAACCGTGTCTCCGACCATGATTGCCGTGCAGGCGACGCCGATGCCGAAAATGGAAAAGCGCCGGAGCAGAAGGCAAACGATGCCGATTCGCACCGTTTGCTCCAACAGTTGAGCGCGCGAGGAAACAGCGACGCGCCGTCGGGCAATGAAATAGCCGCGCAGGCAGGAGGAAACACCCATCGACGGTAAGCTGAATGACAGCACGCGCAGGGCGGACACCGCGCGGATATCCTTGATCCAATACAGGCTGATCGCCTCGGCGCCGCTGTACAGAATGGCGGTGGAGGCGATGCCGAGCAAAAGACTGAGCAGAACGGAGCGCCGGAGAATACAGTGCACCGAGTCGGTCGTGCCGCATGCCAGCGCGTCGGCAACCAACCGCGTGACGGCGGTGGAAATGCCGGAGGTGGCAAAGGTGGAGCCGAGTACATAGATCGAGACGATCAGCTGATACAATCCCATGCCCTCTGCACCGATCTGATTGGATAAGTAAATGCGGAAAAAGATGCCGACGGTACGCAAAAGCAGCGAGGTGACGGTGAGAATGACGGCATTTTTCAAAAATCGGGAGTGGCGTCGCACGGTGGTCCCTCCTGCTTATAAGCTGTTATACCACAGGATCAGATGATCCCAAAAAAGACGATCGACCGAGCCGGTTTCCGGAAAACCGCCGATTCGCTGAAGTAGCTTGATCCGCTGTTCGGTAGCGGCATCAAATTCGCCGTTGACGGTCAGCGGCGGACAGTCCTGCCAGCCATCGGTCAAGGTGTTCAGAATCGCCTGAAGAATGTATATCAAATTGCCGCGATCGCCCGGTTGAATCGCGTGCTGCGGAGAGGGGAACAGCTGAACGGGCTGTGGCGGAGTAAACAGGGTCGATGCGTCCCAATAGTGCTCAACCAGCAGCTCCCATGTCGGAAAATCCACCTTCCCGGTAACGGTCAGCGCATTGGTCAGCTGAAACAGGCGAACCGCCTCGGCGGTTTCTTCGCCGTAAATGCCGTCCACCGCTATTTCGCGATAGGTGTTGTCAGTCAGCGCAATGACGCGCAAATACTCCTGAATCTCGCGGACGTGGTCTCGCCGTTGCTGTTGGCTATATGTCATGCCTGCTCCTCCTGCTCGATGGTGTAGCCCGGATTTTGGCCGATCTG
>CAYQBP010000133.1:0-2346 GCA_964415745.1 uncultured Eubacteriales bacterium | reverse complement strand
GTTTTGAACTTTCTTGCCATAGAGATATGTCCTCCTTTTAGGATAATAAAAACAAAATCGCGGTACGTAACATACCGACTATAATGATACCACAAAAAAGCGGTGGTGTAAAGGAAAATCGTTGATTTTCCGAAAAAATTAAATTTCCGCGGATTTGTCCCGATTTTTCCGTTTTCGGCCGTACAAGGCGTTGTTTTCGGCGTCGTACTGCCTCTTTTTTCGGCGTGCGCTCCGTTATCGCGCCTCCGACGGTTGACAGCCGCCGAAAAATTCGGTATGATATGAGGTAACCAATCAATGAAAGGGGAAATTTTTACCATGGCTGACCCTGCCCCTGAAGGGAATACCAACAATCCGTCGTTTTGGAAATCGCTGTCCCGTCGGCTCTCCGACCGTCACAAGACCGTGACCGAGGAGGATATTCGCGAGCTGATGGACGCCGGCGAGGAAAAGGGCGTGATTGAAGGCTCCGAAAAGGACATGATCAACAACATCTTTGAATTTGGCGACATGACCGCCGAGGAAATCATGACGCCGCGCACCGAGGTGGAGGCGCTGGACGTCACCGACTCGGTTCAGGACGCACTCCGCATCGGCGTGGAGGAGGGCTTCTCCCGCGTGCCGGTGTACGAAGAGGACATCGACCACGTGATCGGCGTTCTGTATATCAAGGACCTACTTCCTTACGTAGGCAAGCCGCTCCCCCCCGAACTGTCTCTGCGCTCGCTGCTGCGCGACGCGCATTTCATTCCCGGAACCAAAAACTGCCGCGATCTGCTGGCGGAAATGACCGAAAAGCACCTGCAGCTCGTCATGGTGGTGGACGAATACGGCGGACTCGCCGG
Organism: uncultured Eubacteriales bacterium; assembly: GCA_964415745.1. Classification (GTDB taxonomy): domain Bacteria; phylum Bacillota; class Clostridia; order Oscillospirales; family Acutalibacteraceae; genus RGIG3009. Next base: position 1,501 of record CAYQBP010000133.1, on the reverse strand, counting down.
CATCGTCTCCATGGAGGATCTGCTGGAATCCATCGTCGGCAGTATTCAGGACGAATACGATCACGAGGAGGAGGAAGTCAAGCAACGCAGTGACAACTCCTTCGAGATCGACGGCTCCATGGCGATCGATGAGGTCGGTGAGCTGCTCGGCACCGCTTTCCCCGAAGGCGACTATGAAACGCTGGCAGGCTTCTTCATCGACCAGCTCGGACACATTCCGACCGACGGCGAAACCGCCCACATCGTTTACGGCGACTGGGAATTTACCCTGCTGAAAATGGACGGCCGCCGCGTGGACTCCATCCACATTCACCGCAACAGCCCCACCGCTTAACCGAACAAGCAAACTGCCGAGGCACTTTTCGTTGCCTCGGCAGTTTTTGTTATTCGATCGACGTGACCGTGTAGCCCTGTGCCTCCACGGCGTTTTTCAGCACCGCGTCCTCAACGGGCGCCGTCAGCGTGACCTCCGCCGTTCCCGTTTCGTGGCTGACAGCGGCGGCCGCCACGCCCTCCAGTGCCTCCAGCGTGCTCTTGACACGGCCGGAGCAGTGTCCGCACATCATGCCTTCGATTTTCATTGTCTTTTTCATCGGTTTTTCCTCCTTCGTATTTTCCGACAACGCCTCACTGCGTGGACGCAATCGGATAAAATTCAAACGCAATGCGTTGGAAACCACACAAAAGCTGGACAGGCTCATCGCGAGCGCTCCGAACATCGGCTCCAGCTCCCAGCCCAACAACGGGATAAACAGACCGGCCGCCAGCGGAATGCCCAGCGAGTTGTAGGCAAATGCCCAAAACAGGTTTTGCCGAATGTTCCGCAAGGTCGCGCGGCTGATGCGAATAGCAGCGGGAACATCGGACAACCGGCTGTTGACCAGCACCACGTCGGCGGCATCGATCGCCACGTCCGCGCCGGCACCGATCGCCACGCCGACATCGGCGCGTGTCAGCGCCGGTGCGTCGTTGATGCCGTCACCCACCATTGCAACGGCGCCGCGCTGTTGCAATTCACCGATCACCGCCTCTTTGCCGTCGGGCAAAACACCGGCGATCACCTCGTCCACGCCGGCCTGCGCCCCGACGGCGCGCGCCGTGCGCTCGTTGTCGCCGGTCAGCATCACCACGCGCAGGCTCATTTGACGAAGCTCCCGCACCGCGGCAGGACTGTCGGGCTTGACCACATCGGCGACAGCAATCAGCCCAACAGAACGTCCGTCCTCGGCAAACAGAAGCGGCGTGTGTCCTTCCTCTGCCAACCGTTCTGCCTCGGCGCGAAGCTCCTCCGAAACAACGGTATGCTCTCCGACAAACCGAACACTGCCGCCGAGCATCGGCACGCCGCGCCGTGTGGCACGCACGCCGTTGCCGGGCAACGCTTCGAACGCCTCCACGGCACCGGGAGCGATCGACCGCTCCTGCGCCTCCCGGAGCACGGCCCGCGCCAACGGATGCTCGCTGTGCTGTTCCAGCGAAGCGGCCAGCGTCAACAGCTCCG
>CAYQBP010000132.1:0-2367 GCA_964415745.1 uncultured Eubacteriales bacterium | reverse complement strand
CCGGCAATCCGGCGGCGTATTGGTCGAGCAATGCCGCGACATCCAGCTTGAGAATGTCACCCGAAACAACGGTAACGTTGGGACAGTCGGCGAGCGTTTCCTCCAATACCGGAAGCAGGCGTTGGTCCAGCTCTACACTGATCACTTTGGCCGCCACGCGCGACAGCTCTTTGGTCAGCACACCGATACCGGGGCCGATTTCCAGTACGGAAAAGGAGCCATCCGGCAATCCCGGATGACACGCTTCCGCCATACGCGGACAGACCGAGGGGTTGACCAGAAAATTTTGTCCCAGCGATTTGGAAAACGAAAAGCCGTGACGTGTCATCACATCACGAATGACGGAAATATCTGTCAGACGCACGGTGCTGTCTCCTTTGTGTTTCATGTATCATTCGTGCGGCGCAAGGATCGCGCAACACGGTTGGCGACACCTATTGTATCATGTTTTTCGCCTCTTGGCAACTGTCTTCAAAATGTGACAAAAATTAGCCAAAATGTGAAAAGGCAAGTGGAAACTGTGAATCGTTTCGAGAAACCGACGGTTTTCTGTGAAGGACTTGCAGAGTTTTCCACCAAACTGTTCACATTTCAACCGTAGAAATTGTGAAAACTCGGCTTTTTGAAAAAACGGTTGCCGCCGGCAAAAAGTCGTTGTATAATAGGAACACATGTTGTAAAAAGGAACGAAGCAGGTATGAAATTTTTGGCAGGTGACTATCAGGTTGCGGTGATCGGTGCCGGGCACGCCGGGATCGAGGCTGCGTTGGCGGCGGCCCGGCTGGGATGCTCGGTTGCTGTGTTTACCATCAACCTGGATGCAATCGGGAATATGCCCTGCAATCCGTCCATCGGCGGCACCGCCAAGGGGCATATTGTGCGGGAGATCGACGCGTTGGGCGGCGAAATGGGCAAGGCGGCCGATGCAACGTTTTTGCAGTCGCGGATGCTGAATCGCGGCAAGGGACCGGCGGTTCATTCTCTGCGTGCACAAATCGATCGCCGTGCCTACGGCGCCTATATGAAGCAACGGCTGGAGCAACAGCCGAATCTGGATGTCCGTCAGGCGGAGATTGTATCGATCGAGCCACAGGATGACGGACGCTGGTTGCTGACCACACGGCTGGAGGAACAGTATTTGACCGACACCGTGGTGCTGGCGACCGGCACCTACCTGCGTGGGCGTATTTTCATTGGAGATGTGTCGTATGACGGTGGCCCGGACGGATTGTTTCCGGCTTCGAGCTTGACCGAATCGTTGGTAAAGCTGGGAATCACGCTTCGCCGCTTCAAAACCGGCACACCGGCGCGTGTACTGCGTTCCAGCATCGATTTTTCAAAAACAGAGCGGCAGCCCGGCGACGAGCCGGTAGTTCCGTTTTCGTTTGAAACCGGCGGCGTTTTGGAAAATCAGGTGGATTGCCACATTACCTGGACAACAGAGGAAACCAAGCGCATTATTTTGGAAAATCTCCACCGTTCACCGCTGTACGGTGGAAAAATCCACGGTGTCGGGCCGCGGTATTGCCCCAGCATCGAGGATAAGATCGTGCGGTTTGCCGACAAGGAACGGCATCAGGTGTTTATCGAGCCGTGTGGGCTGCACACCGATGAAATGTATTTACAGGGCTTGTCGTCCTCCCTGCCGGTGGATGTACAGCTGCAGTTTTTGCGTACCATTCCCGGACTGGAGCACGTCAGCGTCATGCGCGCGGCCTATGCCATCGAGTACGACTGCTGTGATCCCACCGAACTGAACGCCGATCTGTCGTGTAAAAAACTGCCCGGCATTTACGGTGCCGGACAGTTCAACGGAAGCTCCGGCTACGAGGAAGCCGCGGCGCAGGGTCTGGTTGCCGGAATCAATGCGGCGCGCCGTGTACAGGGAAGGGAGCCGCTGGTGCTGGATCGCGCCTCCGGCTACATCGGCACGCTGATCGACGATCTGGTGACGAAGGGCTGTTCCGATCCGTATCGAATGATGACCTCGCGGTCGGAATACCGGCTGGTACTGCGACAGGATAACGCCGACGAGCGGCTGACACCCATCGGTCGGGAAATCGGGCTGGTGGACGACGGACGCTGGGCGCGGTTCTGCCGCCGACAGGAGCAAAAAGCGGCGGAGCGTGCGCGTCTGCGCGCCACGGTGTTGCCGCCGACGGAGGCGTTGAACGAAGCACTGACCACCGTCGGAACCACGCCGGTATCGACCGGTATCCGTCTGGAGGAGCTGTTGCGTCGTCCGCAGATAACGTATGAAACGCTGGCGACGCTCGGCGTCGACGCACCGGAGCTGGATCCGCTGGTGCGGGAGCAGGTCGAGGTCGAGGTGAAATATGAGGGCTATGTGCGCCGACAGCAGGCGGA
>CAYQBP010000131.1:0-2389 GCA_964415745.1 uncultured Eubacteriales bacterium | reverse complement strand
TTTTTGGTGGGGGAAGATGGATTCGAACCATCGAAGTCAGAGACAACAGATTTACAGTCTGCCCCCTTTGGCCGCTCGGGAATTCCCCCGCGTCAAACGCAAGACAAACTATACCACGGATTTTCGGAAATGTCAAGACTTCATTTGGTTTTTTTATAAAAAAGATTAACTTTTTGAAATATCCCCTTTGAAAATCCGTCGGTTTCTGTTATACTACTGTTATATCATGCGCTGTCGGCTCGGACAGCGGAGAGGAAGTGACAGGTATGTGCGGATTTTGCGGCTTTACCGGTGAGCTGACGAACCGTGAACAGGTTCTGAAAAGCATGGCAGACAAAATCACCCATCGGGGTCCCGACTCCGAGGGCGTTTATATGGACAACACTCTGGCAATGGCGTTTCGGCGTCTGAGCATCATCGACCTGGAGGGCGGTCATCAGCCCATCGAAAACGAGGACGGCACCAAGGTGCTGATGTTCAACGGCGAAATTTACAACTATCGCGAGCTGCGCCGGGAGCTGTTGGCCGCCGGTCATCAGTTCAAAACGGAGTCGGACAGCGAGGTGCTGCTGCACGGCTTTGAGGAATGGGACACCGCCCTGCTGAACCGTCTGCGCGGTATGTTCGCCTTTGCCGTGTGGGACAAGCCCTCCCGTTCCCTGTTTTTGGCACGCGACTTTTTCGGCATCAAGCCCATGCACTACGCCCTGCTTCCCGACGGTCGTCTGGTATTCGGCTCGGAGATCAAATCGTTGCTGGAGCACCCCGACGTACCGCGCATTTTCAACGAAGCCGCTCTGGACAACTACCTGTCCTATCAATACTCCCTGCCGCGCGAAACCTTTTTCAAGGAGATTTATTGCCTCCAGCCGGGGCATTACCTGAAATACCACGACGGCAAGCTCGAGGAAACGCGCTACTGGGAGGCTGTGTTTCAGCCGGACGAGAGCATAACGCTGGAGCAGGCCGTCGATCAGATCGACGAAGCGTTCACCGACTCGGTGGAGGCTCACCGGATCAGCGATGTTGAGGTCGGTTGCTTCCTGTCCGGCGGCGTGGACTCCTGCTTTGTGGCCTCCTATTTTGCCGGGCAAAAGGCGTTCACCGTCGGCTTTGACAACGGCGAGCATTACAACGAAACCTCCTTTGCCGCCGATTTGGCCAAGGAGGTCGGCATCGAGCATCATCGCCACCTGATTACGCCGGAGGAATACTGGGAGTCCCTGCCCCGTGTGCAGTATATGCTGGATCAGCCGCTTGCCGACCCCGCCTGCGTCGCGCTCTACTTCGTCTCCAAGCTGGCGGCACAGCACGTCAAGGTCGTGCTCTCCGGCGAGGGCGCCGACGAGCTGTTCGGCGGCTACCGCATTTACCACGAACCGTTTTCGCTCGCCGGGTATCAAAAGCTGCCGCGCTGGCTCCGCCGTGCACTGGCGACCGTGGCACAGTGGAGCCCCGTCGATTTTAAGGGTCGCTCCTTCCTGATCCGCGGCTCCAAATCGCTGGAGGAGCGCTTCATCGGCAACGCCTATATGTTCAGCAAAAAGGAAAAGGCGTCCCTGCTGAAATCCGTTCCGGCGACCGACCCCACCGCCCACACCGCGGAATGGTATGCGCGCACCGAGGGTTTGGACGACGTGACGCGTATGCAATACCTCGACATCAACCGTTGGATGGTCGGTGATATTCTGCTCAAGGCCGACCGCATGAGCATGGCGCACTCGCTGGAGCTTCGCGTTCCGTTCCTGGATCGTCGCGTGTTTGAGGTCGCCTCGCGAATCCCCACCAAGCACCGCATCGCCGGCGGAACCACCAAATACGCCATGCGTCTGGCCGCCAAGCGTCACATGCCGGAAAAGGATACGGCGCGTCCGAAGCTCGGCTTCCCCGTTCCCATTCGCATCTGGTTGCGGCAGGAGCCGTATTACCGCATCGTCCGGGAGGCCTTTACCGACGAAACGGCACAGCGCTTTTTCCACACCGATAAGCTGGTCGCCTTTTTGGACGAGCACTATCGGGGCAAGCGCGACAACAGCCGCAAAATCTGGACGGTATATATGTTTTTGGTGTGGTATCGGCAGTACTTCGCCTAACCGCTCCCGATCAAGCAAATCACCCCTCGCGTGGACCTTCCACACGAGGGGTGTTGTCTGTTTGGGCACGTGGCGCGCCTTAGCGCCGATTACGGCAGGGTCAGCTCCAAGCCCGTGATCTGCCCCGCTTCGGCGCCAACGACCACACGAACGCCGATACCGGCCTGCTCCGCCGTTTTTTGAGAAACATACAGCGTGTCTCCCACGCGGATTCCCTCCGCCTTGCTCAGCGCGGCAAAGGACCTTTGCGGACAGGCGGCTTCCGCCAGTGCTGTCAGCTGTGCGGCGTTGAGGTA
>CAYQBP010000130.1:0-2409 GCA_964415745.1 uncultured Eubacteriales bacterium | reverse complement strand
CGCCCCACCCTGTTGCTGGAAACGTTCGCGCGCAGCTCGGCCGACCTGCCGCTCGGCGGTTTGTACTCCCTGTCCTGCCGCCAGCTTCCGGTATGGTCGGGCGGTCTCGACCTGCTATGTGAGGAGCTGACCGACCTGCTGACGCGCAACATGGCCTGTCTGGTGCTTGCCGGCTCCGAGGAACGCGCCGCCAAGGCGCTGGCTGACGATCTGGTCAAGCGTCACATTCCGGCGCTGTATGCGCCTTCACCTCAAAAACCACTCCGCGGACAGGTTCTGGTTCTGCAGGGCGGTCTGTCGGCGGGTGCCGAATTTCCGGACACGGGCTTTGCGCTGTTAACCCACGGACGCGCCACCGCGCCACGAAAGCGGCGGCGCCTGAACCGTCAAAAGGGCTCCGAGATACACAGCCTGTCCGAGCTGACCCCCGGCGACTACATTGTTCACGCCGCCCACGGAATCGGTCTGTATGAGGGAATCCGGCAAATGGAGGTACAGGGCGTCGTCAAGGATTATCTGAAGCTGCAATACGACAAGGGTGACACGCTCTACGTGCCTGTCACACAGTTGGATTTGGTATCGAAATACATCGGCTCCAAGGACGACGTCAAGGTCAAGCTCCACCGACTCGGCGGGCAGGAATGGCAAAAAACCAAAACGCGCGTCCGCAGTGCCGTCAAGGATATTGCCAAGGAGCTGATCCGGCTGTATTCCCAGCGTATGGCAACGCCGGGCTACGCCTTTGACCCCGACACCGAATGGCAATACGATTTTGAACGCCATTTTGAATATGAGGAAACCGACGATCAGCTTCGCTGTATTGACGAGATAAAATCGGACATGGAGCGCCCCGTTCCCATGGATCGTTTGCTGTGCGGCGACGTCGGCTTCGGAAAAACCGAGGTGGCCCTGCGCGCCGCATTCAAATGCGTTTCGCAAAGCAAGCAGTGTGTTCTGCTGGTTCCCACCACGATTTTGGCTTTTCAGCACTATAACACGCTGGTATCGCGCTTTGACGGCTTCCCCGTCAAAATCGAGATGCTCTCGCGGTTCCGCACGCCGAAGCAGCAGGAGCAAATCCTACGCGATCTGGCGGCCGGAAGCATCGATATTTTGGTGGGCACCCATCGAATGTTGTCCAAGGACGTTCGATTCCGCGATCTGGGGCTGTTCATCGTCGACGAAGAACAGCGCTTCGGCGTATCACAAAAAGAGCGCATCAAGGAGCTGGCACCACAGGTTGACGTGCTGACACTGTCCGCCACCCCCATTCCGCGCACACTGAACATGGCCATGAGCGGCATTCGCGATATGTCCATCATCGAAGAAGCACCGCAGGATCGCCGTCCGGTGCAAACCTACGTGCTGGAGCACGACAACAGCCTGCTGGCAGACGCCATTCGGCGCGAATTGCGCCGCGGCGGTCAGGTGTACTACATTCACAACCGCGTCGAAACCATCGAGCGGTGCGCCGCCGGTTGGCAGATCCGCCTCCCCGAAGCGCGCGTCGCCTTTGCCCACGGCCAAATGTCCGAGGACGAGATGTCGGAAATCTGGCGTCAGGTGATCGATCACGAGATCGATATGCTGGTGTGCACCACCATCATCGAAACCGGCGTTGATATTCCCAACGTCAACACCCTCATCATCGAAAACGCCGACCGCTTCGGTCTGTCCCAGCTACACCAGCTCCGCGGCCGTGTCGGGCGTTCCTCGCGACGCGCCTTTGCGTACCTGACCTTTACGCGCAACAAGGTGTTGAGCGACGTCGCCGCCAAACGGCTGGAGGCGATCCGCGAATTTACCGAGTTCGGCGCCGGATTCAAAATTGCCCTGCGCGATATGGAAATCCGCGGCGCCGGCAACCTGCTCGGCGCGCAACAGCACGGTCACATGGAGGCGGTCGGTTACGACCTGTATTTGCGGCTGTTGGCCGAGGCGGTCAACGAGGAAAAGGGCGTTGCCGATTCACGCCGCGAGCCGGAGTGTCTCATCGACCTGCCGGTGTCCGCGCACATTCCCGAAAACTACATTGCCGCCAACGCCCAACGACTGGATATTTATCGCCGCATCGCGGATATTCGCACCGAGGAAGACTCCTACGATGTTTACGACGAGCTGATCGACCGCTTCGGTGAGCCGCCGGAGGCGGTTCAGGGACTGATCGACGTAGCCTTGTTGAGAAATCTGGCGGCGAACATCGGCATTTACGAAATTCGCCAATCGCCCGACAGCACACTTCTGCTGTACCAGCGCAAGCTGGATTTGGAGGTCGGCTCGCAAATGTCCGCCGCCCTTCCGGGTCGCGTCATGATCAACGCTGGGCCGAAGCCGTACCTCGCCGTAAAAAACAAGCCGGGGCTTTCCGTGCTGGATACCCTGCGCGAAGCCTTGCAGGCGGTGCGCCCC
>CAYQBP010000129.1:0-2429 GCA_964415745.1 uncultured Eubacteriales bacterium | reverse complement strand
CGGAGCGTGCGGTTGTACAGCGGATACGCGCAGGCGAGGATCGCCATACCGACCACGCCGCACACCACGCCCACGAAAAACCCGGCCGCGCCGCACAGCTTCTCGCCTAAATCGGTCATCGCCATGCTCATGCCGGCGCCCATTACCAGCGTGCCGATCACACCGACAGCAATGGAAACCGCCGTCGCCTTTTTGCCCACGCTCGCATCCAGCGCGCGCAAACGATCCATCGCGCTGACCTCCTGCGGCACGTATTTGCGGCGGATCGCTTCCACCTCGTCCGCCTGCTCCGCCGAATAGGTCATCGTAAAGGTCTTCTTTTCCTCCATGTGTCCGTTTCCTTTCTCACCGGGCACGGTCGCCGTGCCGCCGTATTTTCACTGTAAAGGTCGTCCCGACTCCCACGGTGCTTTCCACCGTGATCTCGCCCTTCAGAATATCCACCACGCGCTTCACCAGCGCCAACCCCAGGCCGTTCCCCTGCGTCGCACGGGACGTGTCGCCCTGATAAAACTTTTCAAAAATGCGTCCGCCCACCTCGGCGGTCATGCCACAGCCGGTGTCCTGCACCTGCACCGTGGCAAGCTCGTCGTCGGCACACAGGCGCACCGTCACCCGTCCGCCGCGCTCGGTGAACTTAAAGGCGTTGGACAGCAGGTTGCTCCACACCAGCTCCAGCAGCTCGCGGTCGGCGCACACCGTCACCCCGTCCGCCAGCTCCGTTTCCGGTTCGATGCCCTCGCGCTCCCACACGCTCTCGTACCGAAGCAGACATTCGCACAGCTGTTCACCCAGATCAAACACGTCCGGGTGCGGATAGATCTGCTGATTTTCCAGTCGATTCAGCTTCAAAATGTTGGTCACCATATCCGCCAGCCGCCGCGAGCCGTCCACCACCCCGGCGGCGTATTCCAGCCGTTTCTCCTCCGGCAGAGCGGGGGTCTGCAGCAGCGTGCCGTAATTTTGCAGCACCGCCAGCGGTGTTTTCAGCTCGTGGGACACGTCCGCGATAAAATCCGTCCGCAGGGTTTCCAGACCGCCCAGCTCCTCAGCCATCGCGTTGAAGCAGTCGATGATTTCGTTGTAATTGTCGTCGGTGATCCACCTGCCCGGCGGCGCCACGCGGACGTCGAAGTTGCCCTGCACCAGCTCGCGCGTGGCGGCGGCAAGATGCCGTGTCACCCGTTCGGTGGTCAGGCGGCGGCGCACCGCGTCGATGACGGTGAACAGCACGCTCAGCGCGATGACGCTCAAAAAGGTCAGCTTGGCGGCACGGTTCAGCGACTCGCCGGTCAGCACCAGTCCCAAATCCTTAGACAGGGTGCCGACGAACAGCGTCATGGTGCAGGTGACCAGAACGGCGACCAGCAAAAAGAACAGCAGGTAGTGGTACAGACCGCGCAGCAGCCGTTGCCACAAGGGTGATTTTTTCATTTCAGCACCGCCTTATAGCCCAGTCCGTGCACCGTTTTGATTTCAAAATCGTCGCACGCCGCCAGCTTGGCGCGGAGCTTGGTCATGTAGACGTCCACGGCACGCGGCGCCGATTCGGTATCCGCACCCCAAAATTCGTCCATCAGCTGTAATCGCGTAAAGGTCTTTTTGGGGTAGGACAGTAACTTGTACAGGATGCTGAACTCGCGGTTGGTCAGCGCGATCTCTGCGCCGTCCAGATAGGCGGTGTGCTCGTCGGCGTCCATGGTGAACCGCCCGACCTCCAGCTTTCGGCTGGCGGCGATCCCGGCGCGGCGCAGCAGTGCCCCGATCCGCAGAACCAGCTCCTCCAAATCGATCGGCTTGACCATGTAGTCGTCCACGCCGAGGCGGAAGCCGCGTTGCTTGGACGCCAGATCGTCGCGCGCGGTCATGAACAGGATCGGAATGTCCTTGTTGGTGTCGCGCACGGTACGGGCGAACTCAAAGCCGTCCACCTCCGGCATCATGATATCGGATACGATCAGGTCAAACACCTGCGCGTACAGCTCGTCGTAGGCGTCATCGGCGTTGCGGCAGCCGACCGCCTCGTAGCCGTTGGCGTTCAGAAAAGCGCAAACCGTCCGGTTCAGCTCCCCGTCGTCCTCCAGCACCAAAATCTTAAACACAGCCATCCCCTCCGTTTCTTGCAATATCGCTGACAGTATATCACGGAAATGTTAACGTTTTGTTTCACCTGCGGTGGGCGTCGAGCGCCGATTGTGCCACGCACGAAAACTGTGCGGAATTTAATCTCGATGCCCCGCGTCAGCGGTGCCCTCCCTGTGTAAGGTCTGCGCGGCAATGAATGACAGTCTGGGGGACTGTCAGAACCGCGCAGTGACCGCTCCTGCGGAGAGCATCGAACGCCGATTGTTCGCTGACTGAAGCGTTGTGCTAACTTCTCATGCCCTCCCTGTGTAAGGGAGGGTGGATTTCGCCGCAGGCGAAAGACG
>CAYQBP010000128.1:0-2456 GCA_964415745.1 uncultured Eubacteriales bacterium | reverse complement strand
GTTTTCCTGGATCAATTTCAAGCAGCTCTCCGCCCGACAATTGCAGGAATACTTAGCGGCATATTTCCAGGACACGCTGGAGATGGTAAGACGGTGCGATTTTGACGTGCTGGGTCATCTGACATGTGTTTTGCGATATATGGTGGACAAGTATGCCTGCACGATTGACATGGAGCGGTGCTGCCCCGTGATCGATGAGATATTGGAGGAGCTGATCGCGCGTTCGATTGCCCTAGAGGTGAACACGTCCTCGCCTCGCTTTCTGCCCGATCGGGCTATTATACAGCGGTACCGCGAGCTGGGTGGATGCCTGATTACGCTGGGCTCGGACGCTCACACGCCGGATCGGGTCGGTAAGAACCTGGCGGACGCGGCAGCACTGCTGAGGACGGTCGGATTTACACAGGCTTATTATTATGAAAAGCGTCGTGCCGTAGCGTACGAGCTGTGAGGAGGAACAAACGATGAAGGCGGCAGTATTTTACGGAAAGCAGGATCTTCGTGTGGAGGACATCGCCGTGCCCACCCCCGGTAAGGGCGAGGTGCTGGTCAGGGTGCATGCCTGCGGAATTTGCGGCACCGATGTGCACATTTTCCACGGTGATGAGGGTGCGGCCAAGACGCCGCCGGCGACGGTGCTGGGGCATGAATTTGCCGGTGAGGTGGTTCAGCTCGGTGAGGGCGTTACCGCCGTCGCCGTCGGTGACCGTGTTTGCATCGACCCCAACCTGCTGTGCAACGATTGCTATTACTGCAAGAGCGGTATCGGTCATTTTTGCGAATCGATGGTCGGGATCGGCACGACGGTCAATGGCGGCTTTGCCGAATACTGTGCCGTGCCGGTGTCACAGGTATACCCCTTCCCGAAAAGCCTTTCCTATGAAAAAGCGGCGATGACGGAGCCGGTTGCCTGCTGCCTGCACGGAATCGACCTGTGCGATATTTCCTGCGGCGATACCGTGGCGGTCATCGGCGGCGGTATGATCGGTCTGCTCATGCTCCAGCTTGCCAAGCTGCGCGGTGCCGCTACGCTGATTTTGATTGAGCCGGTAGCCGAAAAACGTGCGCTCGGCGAGCGACTCGGTGCGGATATCACGATCGATCCGATCCACGAGGATGTCGCGTCGGCGCTGACCGCCCACGGCATCGAGCGCATCGGCGTGGTCATCGAATGTGTGGGAAAAACCGGAACGATGGAGCAGGCGATTGCGATTGCCGGTAAAAAATCGACCGTGATGCTGTTCGGCCTGACGGCGCCCGACGATACGATCGCACTGAAGCCGTTTGAAATTTTCAAAAAAGAGATCACCCTGAAGGCGTCCTTCATCAACCCCTACACGCAAAAGCGCGCGATCGATCTGATTGCTTCGGGCAAGATCGACGTTTCCTCCATGGTGTGCGCCGTGGAGAGTCTGGAGGAGCTACCGACCATTTTGGCGGACGGTAGCCGTCGTGCTCAGGGCAAGTTCATCATTTCACCGGAGGCGAAGGCATGAAGATCGCCGCATTCGGAGAGATCATTTGGGATCGATACCCGGACGAAAGCTGTATCGGCGGTGCACCGCTGAATTTTGCCGCGCACGCGGTGCGGCAGGGAGCGGAGGCGATTCTGATTTCCGCTGTCGGTGATGACGAGCTGGGCGTGCTGGCGCGGAAGGAGCTGGCGCGCTTCGGCGTGGATACCGCCATGGTAGCCACAGTGCCGGGGCGGGTGACCGGACAATGCTTGGTCACGCTGGACGATCGGCGTGTACCGCACTACAATCTGCTTTCCGAGGTTGCCTACGACCGAATCCCCTGCGAGACGGTGCCGATTTGCGATGCATTGGTGTTCGGAACGCTGATCCAGCGCAGTGAGTGTAACCGCCGCACGCTACAGCGTATTCTGGACGCCGGGAGCTTCGCAGAGGTGTTCTGCGATCTGAACATTCGCGCACCGCACTACGACAGCGACAGTGTTGAGCGTTGCTGTCGCCACGCGACGATTTTGAAGGTCAGCCGCGAGGAGCTTCCCACGGTGACGGAGCTGCTCGGTGTCACGGAGGACGTCCCGGCGGCGGCTCAACGGCTGTGTCGGTGCTACCCGAATATTCGCCTGTGTCTGGTGACCTGTGACTGCGACGGCGCGTACGTGTGGGACGCGCGCCGTCGGGTGGCATATCAGCGCCCGGCCCGATCTGTTCGGGTCGTCTCCACCGTCGGCGCCGGTGACAGCTTCGGCGCGGCGTTTTTGGTATCCTATCTCCGCACACACGATGTGGAAGCGGCACTGCAGGCCGCGGTGGACGTCAGCGCCGAGGTGGTCGCACATAAGGAAGCGGTACCGCTGTAAAATATCGAGGCACAAAAAAAGAGCCACCGTGTGGCTCTTTTTTTGTGCTTTGATTTTACAAGGGCGCTACATCGATTCGTGCGCGGATATTGCAGGCTCCGTCGGCGCGTACCGTTTCAAACCA
>CAYQBP010000127.1:0-2655 GCA_964415745.1 uncultured Eubacteriales bacterium | reverse complement strand
CGGATTGGCTCTGCGCCGAGCCGGAAAAGGTGAGCCACCGTCCGTACGGTACCGGCTTTTACTTCGGTATGCCACAGCAGAATACGGCGACGAACAGCTATATCCGTACCTATCAGGCCGCCGCCGTGGTAACCGGCTATGAGGACGGTTGCTTGCTGCTAAGTCAGCGTAACCGCTTTTTCCGGGGCGATACGCTGGAGGTCTTGCTGCCGAACGAACCGCCGCTGTCGCTGGTCGTGACGTCGCTGTATAACGGCGACGGTGAACCGATTACGAGTGCACCGCATCCCACCATGGCATTGCGCGTTCCGTTTGACCGTCCGTTGCCGGTCGGTTGCTATCTGCGCCGCAAAGCGGAGGATGCGTAGGCCACTTACGGCGTCAAGCAAATCGCCTTTACAGTGCTCTTTCGCGTTTATCTCCTTTTCCATGTGGTTATACTGCATGGGAGAGGAGTTTTTTTATGAATAAACGGTTACTCGCGCTGTTTGCCTCGCTGTTGTTTGCCTTCAGCGGCGTTATCGCACGCATTTATCGCCTGACGGAGCAGGGGTATGCCGCAGTGGCTGATAAGCAATCGACACTGACCGTTACCGTGGCTTCGGCGCGCGGCACGCTGTACGATCGCCATTTGACGGCGCTGACCAACGCGGAAAACACCTACGCGGCAGGTGTGCTGGCCACGCCGGAGGCACTGGCGGCGCTTTCGGAGCAAATGACCGACGGGGAATGGGCTTCGGCTCGCGAGCGTCTGACCGAGGGAAAACCAGCGGTTCTGACATCGGATAACGCCTTTCCGCTGGTTAACGGGATTCGTCAGTTTCTGGTTCCCAAGCGATACAGCGGTACCTTAGCGTCCCATGTGGTGGGGTATCTCGGTGCCGACGGTCACGGTGTCAGCGGCGCGGAGCTGGCACTGGACGAGCTGTTGACCGATGCCGGCGGCTCCCTGACCGTTACCTATCGCACCGACGGTACCGGAAAGGTGCTGGCAGGGGGTGAGGTTGTGGTGGAAAACACCCTGTACAGAGCAAAGGCGGGGGCGGCCTTGACGATCGACAGTCGCCTGCAGACTATGCTGGAGGCGGAGGTCGGCAAAAAAATCAGCCGCGGTGCGGCAGTTATATTGGATGTAAAAACCGGAGAAATCCTGGCGATGGCGAGCTTTCCGGGATACGACCCCTCCGCGGTTTCCGATTATCTCGATCAAAGCGCGTCACCGCTGTTCAATCGCGTCACCGCCGCCTATAATTGCGGCTCGGTATTCAAGGTGGTTACCGGTATGGCGGCGTTGGAAAATGGCGTGGATACGTCCTGTATGTTTAACTGCGCCGGTGCCATTCAGGTGGGAAGCAACCGTATTCAGTGTCACCGCATTTTGGGTCACGGCGAGCTTGATTTGCTCAGTGCGTTCCGTAGCTCCTGCAACCCGTATTTCATTCAGCTTTCCCAGCTTGTCGGCGGCTCCTCGCTGTATCGCTATGCGTCCCTGCTCGGCTTTGACAGTCCGTTGTTTTTGATGAGCGGCTGGCAAACGGCGCGCGCCACCCTGCCACAGGAAACGGATTTGGTGCAGGCGACGCGTCTGGCGAACCTTTCGATCGGTCAGGGCGATTTGCTGGCAACGCCGCTTCACATTGCCGCCATGACGGCGTGTGTGGCGCGTGGCGGTCAATATCTGCGTCCCAATTTGTTGCTCGGTACTGTGGACACGCAGGGCAATTTGATTCGCACCGATGCGGAGGCACCTACACGCGTTTGCTCGGAGCAAACGGCGGCTGTTTTACGGCAGATGATGTGCGAGGTGGTCAGCAAAAACGGTACCGGTGCCGAGGCGGCTCCGACGGTGGGCACAGCGGCAGGAAAAACCGGTACCGCCGAAACCGGCTGGGTCACCGAAAACGGCACCACGATGGTGCATAGCTGGTTTACCGGGTATTATCCGGCCGATGATCCGCAATATGCTGTCACCATACTGTCGGAAAACGGCAGTCATACCGGAGAAGCGACAGCACCGGTTTTTGCCTCTGTTTGCGATAGATTATATCGTTTGGGTTATGTGTCGAAGGGGTGAGGATAACAAGAAGTACAACGTTGGACTAAAATGTTGAAAATTTTTGTTGACAAATTTACTCCGATAGCAAATACTATAGACAGGAGGCATGGCAAAAACAGAAAATGTCGCCTGTTATTGCACTTGCCTCCTTAAATTAACAAAAAGAAGGCAGGTGTTAGTATGTTAAAAATGGTAAGCAAGTCAACACGTCGCAAGGTACTTTCCACGTGCATGACGGTGATTTTGCTCTTGTCCAGTACGGCGGCTGTTTCTGCAGTCGATGTAACGGATAGCGACAGTCCGGTATCATCTGTCTTATTGCAGGAACAGTCTGAACAATATGAGCAGCTTACCATCGTCGGTGAGCAGGAAGATTTGCGCGGCGAGTACGAAAAGCATTTTCTGATGTCCGACGGTACCGTATTGGCAGTTGCTTATGAAACACCGGTTCATTATCGGGACGAGGCAACCGACACGTGGCGTGAAATTGACAACACCTTAAGTACAGCAAATACGGATTGGCTTCAAATGTTCTTTGAACGAGTGATGCGTGGTGATACTGTTCAGCAGGCGGTGGACACTATTAACCAATCGCATAG
>CAYQBP010000126.1:0-2703 GCA_964415745.1 uncultured Eubacteriales bacterium | reverse complement strand
GGAGACGGTGGTCGAGGGCGATCAACGGGTCGCACGGCTGGCGCGGCAGATCGGAGAAACCCCGTCGGTAACGCCCGACTGGTTCTTGCCGCAGTACCGTCAGCAACTGCTTACCGAAGCATTCAGCTATCGGCCGCAAACTAATCGCAGCGAGCTGGACTTCGCCAACCGAAGGCTGGAAGCTCTCGGCTTTGAGGGCGCGCTGGAGCATTGGCGTCAACGGCATCGTGGGACAGCCGCCGTGGACGGTAATATGCAGGCACTGGGTACGGTGCTGCTGCACGAAGCGGCACGGCGCAGAAACGAAGCGGTGCTGATGGAGCTGAACACCGGAATTGCATTGGATGCCGTGCACGCCGGTCAGGCGATCCAGGCGGTTACGCTAATCAAAAACGCCACGCCGGAGGGCCGCGTATATGTGCTGAACAAGATGGTTAACCGTATGAACAGTGAAAACGGCAAAAAGCATCTCAGCGCCCAAAAGCGGAAGCAGGCTGATGCGATCCGCAACCGGATTGAGGCGGCACAGAAGCAGGGCGCTGAAGCGTCGGTGATCGACGGCTTGAACCGCGAGCTGAACGAGGTTGACGGGTCCTTGTATTTGCCGAGCTCGTGCATACGAAGCATTTTGTCACAGTCAACGCCGGAGGGCTTGGACGCGGCGGTGGAGCATACGCTGATGACGGTGGGCAAGCAACGGGTCGTCGGCTGGGCTGAAAAGTGGAATCAGTGGCGCTATCTGTCGATGCTGGGAAATCTGCGGACGCACGGGCGGAACTTCATTTCCAATTTGGCATTTGCGCCGGTCGTGCAGACAAAAAATCTGATCAAATTCGGCATAGAAAGCATGGCAGGCAACCGGCTGGATCACAAGACCGCCACCCTTTCCAATCGCTACGTGATCGAAGAAAAATACCGTGCGTTCGTTTTCGAGAACTACAAAAAGAACCAAAAGCGCATTTCGTCCAACGGAAAATATAACCCCGTGCAGGATGCGATTCGCGAAAATCAAACGGTATTTCGTACCAAGCCGCTGGAATGGTTGCGTAAACGCAATTTTGAGCTGCTGGAGGCTGAGGATCGCGTCGCCCTGCGGTTCCATTATACGAGAGCGCTGGCACAGTATTTGTCCGCCAACAACGTGGATCCGAGGTCGATCGATCCGGAGGTTTTGGCAAATGCTGAGGTCTACGCGGAAAGAGAGGCGCGCAAAGCGACGTTCCGCGATGAGAGCCGGATCGCCGACTGGCTCCAGAGGCTGTCCGACAAAAACGCCGTGACACGACTGCTCGTCGAGGGCGTGGTTCCGTTCAAAAAAACGCCGGCCAACATTTTGAAGCTGTCGGCGGAATACAGCCCGGTCGGTCTGATCGGTGCCACCATCGATCTGGCAAAGCTGAAGCGCGGCGATCCCACCGTTACCGCCGACAACGTGATCGATAAGCTGTCTGCCGGCTTGACCGGAACGTTGCTTGTGGGGCTGGGAGCGTTGCTGAGGCACTTCGGCGTTTTGAGCGGCGCGTCAAGCAAAAGCGCCAAGGAGCGTAAATGGGACGAGCTACAGGGCAGACAGGAATACGCCATCTCCATCGGAGACCGCTCGTACACGTTGGACTGGCTGGCGCCGTTTTCGCTTCCGCTGTTTACCGGCGTACAGCTGTACGAGGAGCTGTCGACGGAGGGCGTCGGCATCGGCGAGGTGCTTAGCTCGTTGACGGCGTTGACGGAGCCTGTGATTGAAATGTCGATGCTCCAGAGTGTGCAAAGCGTCATGGAATCGGCGTCCTACGGCGGCAATTTGTTTTCCATGCTCGGCTCGGCGGCAACATCGTATGTATCGCAGGCGGTTCCGACAATAGGCGGACAGGTCGCACGCGTGCTGGATGATACGCGGCGCGAGAGCTATGTGGAGTCGGGAAGCGCGTTTTCCGACCTGCAATACACCGGACAGCAGATCATCGGCAAGCTGCCCGGCTTGGAAAGCACCAAGAAGGAATACGTCAACCAATGGGGCGAAACCGTGAGCAACGGGCATTGGGCAGAACGGGTTTTTTCCAACCTGCTTTCGCCGTCGTACTACAAAAAGAAGCGCAGCAGTACCGTTGACAGCGAGCTTGACCGTTTGTACAGCCTGACCGGCGACGGAGGCGTGTTGCCGTCTACGGGCGCAAAATCGTTTTCGGCGAATGGAAAAACGTATCGGTTAAGTGCCGAGGAAAGCACCGCTTACCAAAAAAAGCAGGGCGAGACCGCGTATGCGATGCTGAAAAAGCTGATGGAGGCATCGGCGTATCGGGCTATGGACGATGACCAGCGCACGTATGCCGTGAAATGTGTGTATGAATACGCCGCCGATTTTGCACGAAAGACGGTTGTCACCGCACGTGGCGATGCGTATGAGCTGTCGTCGGCGACCACGCGGATCAACACGGTGATTTCCAAGCACGGTGTCGTAGCGGATTATCTGCTGTTTGCCACGTGGAATCGGCGCTTGACGGCGGACGTCGATCGGAACGGAAAAGCCGTTGCCGGCAGTAAAAAGAAAAAGCTGATAGCAACGGCGAAGGAAGCGGGATATACGTACACGGAGCTTCGATTGTATATGGAACAATTGGGATATTCAATGTGATGGGAGGATTCTTATGGCATTACCCTGCTACACCCACGAGCTAACGGTAAGGGAAACGGAGATCAGTCCGCAGG
>CAYQBP010000125.1:0-2967 GCA_964415745.1 uncultured Eubacteriales bacterium | reverse complement strand
TGGGGGATCATGACACCTCCGGCTGAGCCTCGCGAATCAGCTCGATCAAATCGGACATGAACGGGGGCACCCACCGTCCCTTGTGGCAAAGCACCTGTCCAAAGCACGGCTGTGGCGGCACATCCACGTCCAGTCCCAGCAGAGAACCGTCCTTCAGCGGCCCCAGCACGGCGTATTCCGGCAAAAACGCCAGACCCATGTTCCGCTTGACCAGCTCGGTGATCACGTACACGCTGTCCATTTCCACAATGGCGTTCACCGCAGCTCCGTACTGCGCCGCCAAAGCATACAACCGTTTGGAACAGCTTCCCTCGTGCTCGGTCACCAAAAAGTCATACGTCATCAGCTCGCGCACGGAAATGTGCCGCCGCGCGGCCAGCGGATGCCGCGGACTGCATAAAAACAGCACCCGGTTGCGGCAGGTATAGTAGCTGTGTATGGCCGGGTCGGTGTTCTTTTCCGCGGAAATATACAGCATATCCAGCTGGTTGTGCTTGAGCTGTTCGATCAGCTCCACCGAATGTCCGATCTTCAGGCTGATGTCCACCGTGGGGTGGGTCGCCCGAAACCGCGGAAGCAGGTGCATCAGCACGCCGAACATCAGCGACTCCGAAACGCCCACACGCAGGGTACCGTGCACCTCGGCGGCCTTGTTTCCCAATTGCTCCGCCTGCTCGACGGCGTGAAGCACCTCGTACGCATGGCGCAGAAACTCCTCACCGAGCGCCGTCAACGACACCGTTTTCCCAATGCGGTCAAACAGCGGATACCCCAGCTCCTTTTCCAGCTGCTGTACCTGCATCGTCACCGTGGACTGCACATAGCCCAATTCGGCGGCGGCTCTGGTGAAGTTTTTCAGCTCGGCCACACGGACAAAGGTCTTTACATTACGAATATCCATAGCGTTTTCCTATCAAAAATAATGATGAATATCATGTAAAACATTTGTTTTACAAATGCATTATAGCATAGTATACTGTCCCTTGTAAATAAAAACTTTACAGGAGATGTCAACGTGAAGCAGAAGGAAAACCAGCTCGGATCGTACGTTATCGTGATATTGATGGCATTGATGCTGGCGGTAAATTACCGCTTTTTTATTGTGGACAATGCCTTTGCCCCTGCCGGGATCAACGGCATCGCCACCATGATCCAGTACAAAACCGGCTTCAGCATCAGCTACGTGTCGCTGATCGTCAACACACCGCTGTGCATTTTTGCCTATTTTTTTGCCGATAAGCAGTACGCCGTCAAGTCGTTTCTGTTCAACCTCGTATATTCGTTCTTTTATTTGTTCCTGCAAGGCCTCGATCTGTCGGCGTGGGTGTACAATGCCAACGGCCACGACACGGTGTTTCCCGTCATCATCAGCGGCCTAATCAGCGGTCTGGCCGCCGGTGTTTGCCTGCAATACAATTCCGCGGCAGGCGGCACCGAGATCGTTTCCTTCTGCATTCACAAAAAGCATCCCGATTTTAACTTCTTCGTCGTTTCCTTCACACTGAACGCCATCGTGGCGTTTTCTTCCCTGTTTGTGTATTCCGACGGCACCTCGCTGAATTACAAGCCGGTCGCACTGTGCATCACCTACTGCTTCGTCTGCTACACCTTCGGAAACTACTGGATGAAGGGCACGAAAACCGCCTACAAGTTCACCGTCATCACCGAGCACCCCGACGAAATCGCCGACGATGTTACCCACATTCTGCACCATGGCGTCACCAAGCTGGCGGCGCAGGGCGCCTACACCGGGAACGACAAGACGGTACTGCTCTGCGTGGTCAACCGGCATCAGCTGGTCGAATTCAAAAAAATCATCGAAAGCTACCCGGATACGTTCTCATTTCACGAATCGGTCAACGAAACCTACGGCAACTTCCGCCACATCAAGCGGTGATTGCCCCCGGCGGTATACCGTCGCGCCGTGCTCGGCTGTCAGCGGCCGCGCCCCGACACCTTTTTCAGCACCGTAGCGGTGCGGCAGGGCAAATAGAAGGGGAATCCGATCCAGCCATCGGCGGTCGGCTTTGCCTGATAGCGGCATTGCCTATCCACCCGTCCGAAGCCGCCGAAGCGCTCCTCGTCGGTCGATAGCACCACCTTGTAGCGTCCGGCTTCCCCCACCGGCACAAAATAGCCGTCAAACGACCTCGACGGGTGAAGGTTGAATACAAAAACCAGCTCACCCTTGGTATACACCAGCACCTTATCCTCCTGATGCATCCAGCGATTCACCGCCGGCTCGGACAACATCTGCTCGCTTTTCAACAGGGCGATCATCGCGCGGTCGAACTCATTCAGCTCCCCGTAGCGAAGCGATTCGTTGTCCGCCAGGCTCCATTGGCGACGGCAGTAGTGATAGCTCCAGCCGTTGCCCTCGCGCGGGAAATCGATCCATTCCGGATGACCAAACTCATTGCCCATAAAGTTCAAATAAGCTTCGCCGCCTGCTCCGATGGAAAACAGACGGATCATTTTGTGAAGCGCGATCGCACGGTCGATCACCATATTATGACAATCCTTACTCATATCCGTGTACATGCTTGCGCCCGCAAGCCGGAAGATCATCGTCTGATCACCTACCAGTGCCTGATCATGGCTCTCCACATAAGCCACTGTGCCTTCTCCAGGACGTCTGAGACAAAAATCACCCCACATACCACTGATGTTCCACTCTTCATCTCTGCGCTCTTTCACCGTCCGGATCCACATATCCGGCATTCCCATCGCAAGGCGGTAATCAAAGCCGATGCCGCCGTCCTCGATTGGAAGACACATTCCCGGCATACCGGACATATCCTCAGCGATTGTGATCGCCTTCGGATTCACCTGACGGATCAGTTCATTTGCCAGCTGCAGATATGTGACTGCCTCCACATGGGTATTCATGGAAAAATACTTGCTGTTTTGATCAAAATTTGTACCAAGTCCATGGTCATGGTACAGCATCGATGTAATTCCATCAAA
>CAYQBP010000124.1:0-2999 GCA_964415745.1 uncultured Eubacteriales bacterium | reverse complement strand
CAATACCTAACAAATAATCCGAGGTTACACCGAAGAAGTTAGACAGCGCAGGAATAAGAGATAAATCCGGCAGAGCTAAACCATTTTCCCATTTACTAACTGCTTGGTATGAAATATTAAGGTAATCTGCCAGCTTTTCCTGGGTTACATCCTGTGCTTTACGCAGTTCCTTTATCCTTTCGCCAATCTTTAACATAGTAACCACTCCTCATATTTACCCGAAAGCGCTTTCTGATTATATTATAAAGCATAGTAACTCAACAAGCAATAACATAATCGTTGACCCGGGCACAACCACCGGTTGAGCGGGTATGCTTTATAAATGCCGTTCACCATAGCAAACGGCATTAGTACACGGCTGGGAGTTCTTCTCTTTTAACAAAATGATTTTTTGACGCTATTTGACAACCGTTGTCGAATGTGGTACACTACTGTCGTGTTTGGAGGCATGAACAATGAAGAAAATTTTTGTACTGCTGTTTTCCGCGGTTCTCATAATGAGTATGACGGCTTGCGGAAGGGTGGAGAAGGAAACCAAGACGACCGATGCCACTGCCGCAACCACTTCGACGGTGACGGCCAATACCGATACCGAACCGTCCGATTTGCCGACGGCGACGGATTCGACGGCGGCAACGGAAACGACGGCTGCGGAGCAGCCGACGACCGTGCCAACAGAGAAAAATGAGACAACAGGCACGACCTGCGCGCATCGCAATGTACAGCAGGCGACCTGCCTGTTGCCTGCCAAGTGCTTGGATTGCAACGCCACGCTGGGCGAAGCGTTGGGGCATCATTATGTAGACAAGGCCTGCACCCGTTGCGGAAAGAAAAACCCGGATTATACAGCGCGGGTGGAGGTCATCGGTGTTCGTTTGGATCAGACCGAGGCCGAATTGCTGATCGGCGAAACGGTTACGCTGGCGGCAACGCTGACGCCGACAAACGCTACCGACAAAGCCGTAGCATGGAAAAGCTCCAATCCGGCGATTGCCACCGTGTCTGCGGACGGAACGGTGAAAGCATTGGCGATCGGTGAGACGACGATCACCGCGTCCAGCCTGAACGGAAAGACGGCGACCTGCAGAGTCAGCGTGCGCGATATGGTGGTGGAGCTTCCGGAGTTTCCGCAGGAAGTAATTTATAATGCGTCGTACAACAAGGTGGCGATTTACGTTCTGCTAAGTGGTGCAGACTATACCTTTACGCAGACGTCGCAGAACGCCGGCACGCTGCTGCTGATGTTTGACGGCAAGCTGTCCTACGCCGGCGATGGCGCCGGGGGATACACCTATCCGAATTTCGGATGGCGGCTGTATAACGACGCCGACGTGGTGGTGGAGGAAGGCATCGCCAAAAGCGACGAAGCGTTGGCGATCGGCTCCAGTCTGGTGGGACTGACGGTGGAAATTCCGTCGATCCGGTTTGGAAGATACCGTCTGGAGCTGTACAATACGTACAAGGCAAAATAAAAGCACTATGCAAAAGCGCTCCCGAAGAAACGGCTTCGGGAGCGCTTGGTTTGTGCCGGTAGGTGGTGTCAGTTGTCTTTTTTGCGAAGCTGTACCCGTGCGGAGATGAGCTCCAACAGCAGGACGACCCAGCTTCCGCACAGAGCGATCAATCCGATCGTGCCCCAATCGGCGGAGATCAAGCCGGACAAAAACAGCTCGCCGTCGGCGTTTTGGATCGTGGGGGCAAGTAAGACGACGATCCAGGCCGCCGATGCCAGCGCGACGAGCTTGGCAACGGCGGACAGCACGAAGGACGCCGTTCCGGCGTGTTCTCTTGCCGCGGCGCGGGTGACGGTTTCCCCTTCAAACGAAAGAAACCGCGAGAGATAGACCGCGCCGAGCACGAGAATTACGATTTCCGGGAGCATGTAGGTGGCGTTGTAGGACAGCGAGTACACAGCCGCCTGCGCGGTGGGGACGGAAAGCCCTGCCCAAACGGTGCAACCGGTGAGAACGTGGCACAGATACCGCAGAATACCGGTGACGACAGCGGCCAGCGCCAGCGAAGCGCCCTGTGATCTGCCGGGTCGACGGAACAGACCGCCGAGGCCCAGCACCAGAAATGCTACCAAATAATCGAACAGGAGAATCATGACGACCGGGACAAACCCGGTGGCGTACGACAGATTATCCATGCCGAGCAGGAGCTGGATCAGGCCATAGGTACCGGCGGTGACCAGACCCCATCGTGTGCCGTAGCGGTAGGCGATGATGAGCAACGGCAGCATGCTGCACGCGGTCACACTGCCGCCATAGGGCATATCCACAATTTTGATGACACTGAGAACTGACGCGAAAGCGAGCATGATCGCGCTTTCGGTTAACCGATAAGCGGTTTTGTTGACGGATCGAGACATAATGCGACTTCCTTTCTTTTGCAATGTCGAATCTTGAACAAAAAAGCACCCTCCGAAACAGGAGGGTGCTTCATGAATACACGCCGATATGCCTGCAGTGCACATCTGCCCAAACATCCCTCCGCCGGCATTATCCGGATCAGGTTACAGGGTTGAAAGCCATGCTTTCTCTCAGCCGAAAAAATCAGCACCCCTTGTTCAATTGCCGTTATTGTAACACACGGCGCAGCGATTGTCAAGAAAAAAGATTTTGCGTTATGCCAGCCGCGCGGCGATCTCGTCCAGAAACTCGACCGAACCGACGCGACGCTTGTTTTCCAGCGTGGAAAGCAGGTACAGATCGCCGGTCATCACGCCGTCCTCGATGGTCTGCAGGGTGGCCTTTTCCAGACGGTCGGCAAACGCCGTCAGCTCCGAGAGGTCGTCCAGCTCGCCGCGCTTGCGGAGCGCGCCCGACCAGGCAAAGATGGTGGCGACCGAGTTGGTGGAGGTAGCCTCGCCCTTCAGGTGCTTATAATAGTGGCGCGTAACGGTTCCGTGCGCGGCCTCGTATTCATACAGGCCGTCGGGCGAGACCAGCACGCTGGTCATCATGGCAAGCGAGCCGAACGCGGTGGCAACCATGTCG
>CAYQBP010000123.1:0-3019 GCA_964415745.1 uncultured Eubacteriales bacterium | reverse complement strand
CGCTTTCCACCGAAAAATCCGCCGTCATTCCCCGAATAAAATCCCAGTCATCTCCGCCGCCGATCCCGTTTCCGTCATCGACAGTCGGTGCCGTGGTGGTCGGTGTGGCAGTGGTTTCCTGTGTTCCGGTCGGCGTTTCTTTTTTATCCGCCGTGCACCCGGCGAACACTACAAGCAACAGACAAAGAGCAATACCGATTGCCATCATTTTTTTCATACTATTTCTCATGGGTGACCCCCTTTCTAAAGCACGTGTACTGTTGTCCTTCGGCTACACTGTCCACGGGAATCACCTCTTCCTGCCGTCGCAATGTCCACGACGGACTTTCTTTTTTGTGACGTTTTGCTTTGGCAAGACAAATATAACATAAAGCGCATCGTGTGTCAATATATATTATGCAATTTTATTAAAATGGTTCGTTTTTCTATAAAAATAACGATTGCAATGCGACAAAACCGTATCACGCCAACGGTTACGTATACGACAAGCGCCCCGATTTTTACAAATCGGGGCGCTTGTGTACATTTCAAAGCAACGACCGCCGTGTGACAAAATCGCGCGGCGGTCCGTTTTGTTATTTGGTTGGGAAAGTCGTTATTTTGCGGACAGATACTCGTCGATTGCCTTTGCCGCCGTTTTTCCGGCGCCCATGGCGGAGATGACGGTGGCCGCGCCCGTTACCGCGTCGCCACCGGCGTACACGGCTTCACGCGAGGTCAGGCCGTCCTCGTTGACGATGATGCCGCCGCGTGCATTGACCTCCAGGCCGTTGGTGGTGCTCTTAATCAGCGGATTCGGAGAGGTGCCGATCGACATAATGACGGTGTCAACATCGAGAACAAATTCCGAATTTTCCACGGGAATGGGGCGGCGACGTCCCTTTTCGTCCGGCTCGCCCAGCTCCATTTTAATGCATTTGATGCCGGTGACAAATCCGTTTTTCGGATCGCGCCGGTCGTCGGGGTTGGTGTAGCCGAGAATTTCCACGGGGTTGCACAGCAGGCGGAAATCGATGCCTTCCTCCTGCGCGTGCTCCACCTCCTCCTTACGTGCCGGAAGCTCCTCCATGGAACGGCGATACACGATGTAGACCGTTTCGGCACCCAGACGGAGCGCCGTTCTTGCCGCGTCCATGGCGACATTGCCGCCGCCGACGACCGCCACGCGGCCGCCCTTCATGATCGGCGTATCCGGATTTTCGGTATACGCTTTCATCAGGTTGCTGCGCGTTAAGAATTCGTTGGCGGAGTAGACGCCCTTCAGGCTTTCGCCGGGAATGCCCATGAAATTCGGCAAACCGGCACCGGAGCCGATAAACACCGCCTCGAAGCCGCGGTCGAACAGCTCGTCAACCGTCAGGGTTTTACCGATCACCACGTTGGGCTCCACGTCCACGCCCAGCGCTTTCAGCGTATCCACCTCTTTGGCCACGATGGACTTCGGCAGTCGAAATTCGGGAATACCGTACACCAACACGCCACCGGCCGTATGCAGTGCCTCATACACGGTAACGGCGTAACCCTTCTTCGCCAGATCACCGGCACAGGTCAGGCCGGACGGGCCGGAGCCGACCACCGCCACGCGATGACCGTTCGATACCGGCTTTGCCGGTGCTTCCGTGGCGTGGGCATTGTGCCAATCCGCCACAAAGCGCTCCAGACGGCCGATGCCGACCGGCTCGAATTTAATTCCCAGCGTGCACTTGCTTTCGCACTGGGATTCCTGCGGACACACACGGCCGCACACAGCCGGCAGTGAGGAGGATTCGGAAATGATCTGATAGGCGCCTTCAAAGTTTTTCTCTTTGATTTGGGAAATAAAATCCGGAATATGAATGTTGACGGGGCAGCCGTTTACACACGGCTGGTTTTTGCAGTTCAGACACCGCTGTGCCTCTGCTACCGCCACTGCCTCGGTATAGCCCAAGGCCACTTCCTCGAAGTTGTGCGCGCGCACGGAGGAAAGCTGGGTGGGCATTTCATTTTTCTTCGGTACGATTGCCATTATCAACGCCTCCTTACGCTTTTCGGAACAGGTTGCAGGTGTCTTCGTGTGCCCGACGCTCAAACCCGGCGTACATACTGCCGCGCGAGATCGCTTCGTCGAAGTCTACCTCGTAGCCGTTAAAATCGGGGCCGTCAACGCAGGCGAACTTGGTCACCTTTTTACCGTCCCGGTTCAAGGTCAGTCGACAGCCGCCGCACATACCGGTACCATCGATCATGATCGGGTTCATGGAAACCGTGACCGGCACGCCGAACGGACGCGCCGCTTCCACAACGAATTTCATCATGACCAGCGGCCCGATGGTGATGATGGCGTCAAAGGCTTCGCCGCTTTTCAGCATTTCGGTCAGCGGCACACACACATTGCCGTGCCGTCCGTAGGAGCCATCGTCCGTCATGACAAACAGGCGATCGGAGCAGGCGGTAAACTCCTCCTCCAAAATCACCAAATCCTGATTGCGGAAGCCGATGATCGAGGTGACCTCTGCCCCCTGCTCATGCAACGCCTGAGCAATCGGCATGGCGATGGCGCAACCGACACCGCCGCCCACGATGCACACCTTTTTCAGTCCGTCCAGGTGCGTCGCCACGCCCAAAGGCCCCACAAAATCCTGCAGGCTGTCGCCCACCTCCTTGTGATTCAGCTTTTCCGTGGTGGCGCCGACGACCTGGAAAATAATCTTGACGGTGCCGTTTTCCCGATCCGTGCCGGCCACCGTCAACGGAATCCGTTCACCGTTTTCGTCAACGCGCAAAATGATGAACTGACCCGGCAACGCCTTGTCGGCAACCAACGGCGCTTCAATTTCCATTTGCGTTACCGTCGGATTTAACACTTTTTTACCGGTAATCTTGTACATAGTTATTCCCCTTTATTTGACAAAAAAGCGACCGGCGAGGTAGCGGTCGCTGTTTTTGTCGAAAGTCTGATTTGCTGATTTAGAAATCGACCTCGGTATCGTAGTAGCAGCACTTGAGCAGCTTTTCCATTTCCTCGACAGAGGGCTGACGG
>CAYQBP010000122.1:0-3129 GCA_964415745.1 uncultured Eubacteriales bacterium | reverse complement strand
ATATAAAGGTTTTATAATATCATATAGATTGTTTTCGATTTTTTGCGTTTTTTTATCTCATTTCAAGGAAGGGAGACCCGTCTCATGAAAGAGGTCGATCTCAAGGCCGTCTTTTCCCTGCTGCTGTCCAAGCTGCGCTGGCTCATTCTCGGCACGCTGGTGGCGGCAGTTCTGTTCGGCGGCTGTGCCAAATTCTTCGTTCCCAAGGAATACACCGCGGTCGCCAAGGTCTACGTCCGCAATACCAAAACCGACTACGAAAGCAACGGCACCACCGCCAGCAACCTGACGGCGGCGCAGCAGTTGGTCAGCAACTACTCCATTCACATGAAAACCAAGCCCGTGCTGGACGACGCCGTGAAACGCCTCGACGGCCGCCTCACCGCCGCCCAGCTCGCCTCGGCCGCCTCGGCCGACAGCATGGAGGAAACCTCGTGGCTGAAAATCTCCGTGACGCTGGAGGACGCCGCCCTCGCTGAGGACGCCTGCGCCGCCATCGCCTACGCCTCCGCCGACACCTTTGCCGAGCTGGACGCCGCCTCTGCCACCGTGCGTGACCTCTCTGCCGCTTCGCAGACCGCGCCGCACGTCACCAGAACCGCTCTGCTCGGTGCTCTGCTCGGCTTGGCGGTCTCGGTGGCCATCGTCCTGCTCCGTCGCTTCAACGACAACACCGTGCACGACCGTCACGACCTGAAGGAGCACATCGACATCCCGATTTTGGGTGAAATCCCCAGCTTCGAGCTGGCCAAAGCCTCGAAACGCAAAGGAGGTCGCACTCATGCCTAACAAAGTCGGCGGTACCAACGGTCAGCGTCCCATCGCTTCCACCTTCCAGATCGTGGAGGCGTACAAGACCATCCGTACCAATCTGCTGTTTGCTCTCGCCCCGTGCGATAACAAGGTCATCGTCATCTCCAGCGCCGAGCCGAACGCCGGTAAGTCCACCGTGTCCTGCAACCTCGCCATCACCATGGCGCAGACCGGCGCGCACGTCCTGCTGATCGACGCCGATATGCGGCGCCCCTCTCAGCACAAGACCTTCCGCGTGAACAAGGCAAACGGCCTGTCCCGCCTGCTGGTGGGTCAGATCACGCCGGAGGAGGCCATCTGCCGCGAGGTCGCCCGTGGACTGGACCTCATTCCCAGCGGCTCTCTGCCCCCCAACCCCTCCGAGCTGCTCGGCTCGGAGGCCATGCGCGAGCTGTTGGATCAGCTGGCACTGCAATATGACTACATCTTCATCGACACTCCGCCGCTGGGCGTGGTGTCGGATTCCCTGATGCTCTCCAATCTCTCCGCCGGCACGGTGCTGGTGACCCGTCAGCGGCAGACCACCTACGACGAGCTGCAAAACGCCGTGGACAGCATTCGCAACGTGGAGGGCAACGTGCTGGGCGTGGTGATCTCCGATATGCTCGAAAGCCCCCGCGCCTACGGACGGTATGAAAAATACCACTACAAGGCCTACGACTACAGCTACTCTGCCATGCCGGAGGGCAGTACCAAATAATTTCCGACAAAAACCGCCATCGCGCGGTTTTTTTACCCCTGCCGCGCGGACAACGCTCCCCTGCTTCCCACACGGCATCCCGTCGCGTCCGCGCCCGTAACCCGATCATTTTACACTGTGAGGTGTTTGTGTGACTACCGAAACGGGCAACCGTAAAGCGTCCTTTACCCGCTGGTTTTGCGGCTCCTTTTTTCGCGTGCGAAAGCTGCTGGTCGCGCTGATGGACCTGCTCATTCTGACCGGCTGTTCCGCCATTCTGTGCGCGCTGGTGCGCGTGGGCAACCGCGACACCGTCTTTTTCTTCGACGGCAAGGCCGTGTCCGACGACCTGCTGGTGCTGCAGTTCGCACTGCTGATTTTCTGCGTGTTCTTCTTTCTGGTGGCGTTCCGCGTGTACTCCAGCCTGTGGAGCTACGCCTCCAGCCGCGAGTATCTGCTGATCCTCGCCTCCGGGCTGTGCGGCTACCTGCTGTATATCCTCATCAGCCGCCTGCTGTTGAGTATGTCCCTGCCGCCGGTGTTCACCCTGCTGGCCACCGTGGTGCCGTTGCTGGTCATCGTGGCGGTGCGTATGCTGTACCGCCGCTACCGCGACCGTCACAAGGCACGGCATCAGGCGCAATCGCGGACGCCGCTGATCGTCATCGGCGCCGGCGACGCCGGGGTGATGATTCTGAACGAGCTGGCGTCCAACGCGGCGGCGACCTACCGTCCCGTCTGTCTGGTGGACGACGATCCGCATAAGATCGGACGCATGATCCACAATCTGCACATCGAAGGGCCGGTTTCCCGCATGGCGGAGATCGTGACCCGGTACCAGACCAAGGACGTGCTGATCGCCATGCCCTCGGTCAATAAGGACCGCGTGCGCGAGATTTTCGAGCTGTGCACCGCGCTGAAGTGTCGGGTACGTTTGTTGCCCAACGTGCTGGAGCTGGCGGACGAAAATACGCCGCTGATGCGCCGCGTGCGCGAGGTGTCCATCGACGACCTGCTGGGGCGCGACCCGGTTTCGCTGGAAAACGACAGTCTGCACGACCTGATCGCGGACAAGGTGGTCATGGTAACGGGCGGTGGCGGCTCCATCGGCTCGGAGCTGTGCCGCCAGATCGCGCGACAGGCGCCGCGGCGACTGATCATCGTGGATATTTACGAAAACAACGCCTACGACATTCAGCAGGAGCTGCGCTACCGCTACGGCGACCGGCTGGATCTGTGCGTAGAGATCGCCTCGGTGCGCGACGCGCACAAGGTGGATCGCCTGTTTGACCGTTACCGCCCCCAGCTGGTGTTCCATGCCGCCGCGCACAAGCACGTGCCGCTGATGGAGCACTGTCCGGAGGAGGCGGTGCGGAACAACGTGTTCGGCACCTACAACGTCGCCTCCGCCGCCGACCGATTTGAGGCGGAGCGCTTCATTCTGATCTCGACCGACAAGGCGGTGAACCCCACCAACGTGATGGGCGCCACCAAGCGGCTGTGCGAGATGATCGTGCAGAGCATGGCGACTGTCAGCAAAACCACCTTTGCCGCGGTGCGGTTCGGCAACGTGCTCGGCTCCAACGGCTCGGTGATTCCGCTGTTCCCTCGGCAGACCGCCGCCGGCGGCCCGGTGA
>CAYQBP010000121.1:0-3313 GCA_964415745.1 uncultured Eubacteriales bacterium | reverse complement strand
ATGCAATAGGAGCAGAACCGATCACAACCGTCCTCAATCTTCACAAAGGCGCGGGTGCGACCTTGAAATTCGCAGATCGACAGGCTCTCGTATTCACGCGAATGGGGCGCGATCGCCACCACCCGCCGCCGCTCGCGAAGCCATTGCTCCAGCCGTTCGGGAAGCTCGCGACGCGCGGCATTGCCCAGAATGAGGTTCGGCTCCGGCAGTGCCGCGGCACCGTCGGGAAAGGCCTGCGGAAAGCACCCCGTCAGCACCAGCACCGCCTGCGGATTGTCGCGGCGAAGACGGCGCAGCAATTGCCGCAGCTTGCGGTCGCTTTCGCCGGTCACGGTGCAGGAATTGATGACCAGCACCGCTTTCCCGACATCGGGCTGACCCGGCGTATATTCGGCGGTTTCGTAGTCTGCCTCCTCCAGCAGACGACGCATCGCCTGCGTTTCGTACTGATTCACCTTGCACCCCAGGGTGTGAAACCATGCCTTCATCGTGCTTCTCCTTCCCGCTGTCGCCGCCGATATTCCCGCGGCGGACAGCCGTACAGCCTGCTAAACAGGCGACTGAAATATAACGGATTGTCGTATCCCGACAGGCGCGCCGCCTCCCCGACCGGACAATCGGTCGTGCTGAGCAGCTCACGCGCCTTCATCATACGAATGTTCATCAGATATTGCTGGGGTGACACCCCCATTTGCCGCCGAAACAGCCGCGAAAACCAGCAGACCTCCACATGAAACTGCTGTGCCAGCTCCGCCACGGTCAGCGGCTCGGCAAAGCGGCGTTCCATTTCGCGCACCGCCTTTTCGATCATGGCCGAGCGCGGACGGTCGGTATGCGATTCGCGGTCGCGCCGTGCCATACGCACCATCAGCTCCTGCACCAGCACCGCGGTCAGCGAGTCGCCCAACGGTCGCTTCAGCTGCAGCTCGCGTATGACGGTTTCCCACAGCTCCCGATACCGCGATTCGACCCCGGCCGCGATGAGGCCGCCGCGCAGACCGCACCGCTCCACCAGCTCTGCCGCCTCCGTGCCGGTGAAATGCACCCAGTACACGTCGGGGTTGTCCTCCAGCCGATAGCGATATTCCTGCGCTTCGCCGGGACAATACAGCACCGCGCCGCCCTCGTGGACCGTGTGCCACACACCGTCCACACAAAACTGCGCCGCGCCGCCGGCAACGTAGAGGAGCTGGTAATCGGGACGTCCCTGCGGACGGCAGGTGTGGAACCGCGCCATCTGCACAAACCGATAATGCCCGGCGCTCATCACCAACAGCGGCGCTTCGTACGGCGGCAATTCGCCGTCCGGCACCAAATATCCCGTATGACTGACCACACCGTCACCCCCTGTACAGGCAGTATACCAAATTTTCGCCCGCTTGTAAATACCGATTTGTGCATATTTTGGTCAGAAGTGCCTATGGGAAAACGGCGACATATCCGTTATACTGAAAGAAAAAGGAGTGAGTGCTATGTTGTTTCCCCATTACTATGAGGACGCCTCGACCCTGCACGTCGGCACCCTGCCGCCGCGTGCCTACTACATTCCGTTCGGCACCGCCTCGGCAGATGCCGTTCGCAACGACCGCACGGCGTCCGACCGCTTTTCTCTGCTCAGCGGCACGTGGGATTTTGCCTACTACGCCGATGTGCGCAAGGTGACCGAGCCGTTTTGGGGCACGGCCGACCGTTCCGGCTTCCGTCCCCTGCCGGTGCCGTCGGTTTGGCAACGTCACGGTTACGACCAAAACCAGTACACCAACATCAACTACCCCATTCCCTACGATCCGCCATACGTGCCGCTCGCCAACCCCTGCGGCGCCTACTACCGCACCTTCTCCGTCAGCCGCGAGCAGCTGACCCGGCGGTGCTTCCTCAATTTTGAGGGTGTCGATTCCTGCTTTGCCGTCTGGGTAAACGGAACGCTGATCGGATACAGCCAGGTATCCCACGCCAGCAGTGAATGGGACATCACCGATCACCTGCACGAGGGCGACAACGAGCTGGCCGTCATGGTGCTGAAATGGTGCGACGGCACTTATCTGGAGGATCAGGACAAATTCCGCTCCTCCGGCATTTTCCGCGACGTTTACCTGCTGTTCCGTCCCGTCGATCATGTGCGCGATTTCACCGTGACCACGCCGCTGAACGCCGATCTGACGGCGGCCGAGGTCAAGGTAGCACCCGTGTTCAGCAACGCGCCGATCGCCGTCACCTACACGCTGACCAACGCCGCCGGAGCGGTGGTCGCAACCGCGACCTCGGACAAGGCGGTATCCCTGCCGGTCACCGCACCGGTGCTGTGGAACGCCGAAGCGCCCTATCTGTACACGCTGACGCTGGACACCGCCGACGAGCACATCGCCATCGCAGTCGGCATTCGTGAAATTCACACCGCCGGCGGCGTGCTGTATATCAACGGTCAGAACGTCACCTTCCACGGCGTCAACCGCCACGACAGCGACCCGGTCACCGGTCCGGCCGTTTCGGTGGAGCAGGTCATGACCGATCTGCGCCTGATGAAGGAGCACAACATCAACGCAATCCGTACCAGCCACTATCCCAACGCGCCGTGGATGCCGGAGCTGTGCGACCGCTACGGCTTCTATCTGGTGGACGAGGGCGATTTGGAATCGCACGGCACCATTTTCCTGTACAAGGGCGAGGATCATTTCAACCAGGCCACCAACGATCCGCAGTTCTACGATGCGGTTTTGGATCGCTCTGCTCTGCTGTATCACCGCGACAAAAACCACCCCAGTGTGGTGATCTGGTCGATCGGCAACGAATCCGGCTGTGGCAAAGCCGCTACCGACGCGTGGACGTGGCTGAAAAACACCGACCCCACCCGTCTGACTCATTATGAGACCTGCGACGAATTCCGTGCCTTCCCGTACCCGGAGGAGGACGCCGTCGCGCCCAACTTCCCGGCGCTGGATTTGTACAGCCGGATGTATTCCTCCCCCGATTTTATGCGTGAAAATATGCGCCTGCAATCGGCGTTGCCGCCGGAGGAGCGCAAGCCCTTTATTCTGTGCGAATACTGCCACGCCATGGGCAACGGTCCCGGCGATCTGGAGGAGTATCAGCAGTTGTTCATGGAGCACGACGGTCTGTGCGGCGGCTTCGTGTGGGAATGGTGCGATCACGCCCAGTACGACGGCGTGGCACCCGACGGTCGCCCCCGTTATCTCTACGGCGGCGATTCCGGCGAATTCCCGCACGACGGCAACTTCTGCATGGACGGTCTGGTTTACCCCGACCGCCGTCCGCACACCGGACTGAAGGAGTACAAAAACGTCCTGCGTCCGGC
>CAYQBP010000120.1:0-3503 GCA_964415745.1 uncultured Eubacteriales bacterium | reverse complement strand
CAATCTCCTCACCTTCCGCTACCATGCGGTCAAATCGTTTTGGGAAGCTCCGTCACCAGCGCACCCAAATGCTCGGTGATCCCGGCGCGCACCACGCGGAAGCGTCCGTGCTCGTACACGACCTCCGTCACCGAGGCGTTGGGTGTCCACGGCGTCTGCTGCATCGCCGCCACGCTTCCCTGCTCCCATATCGCCAGCAGAGCGCGAATGATACCGCCGTGCGTCGCCGCCAGCACCGTTTGACCGCTGTGGCGCTCCGCCAGACGACGCAACGCCTCCTGCGCGCGCAGGGCGGCGCCCTCCACGCTTTCACCGTTCGGGAAGCACACCCGGCCGATGTCGGTTTTCCACAGGCGAAACTGCTCCGGATCGCGCTCCGGCAGCTCGGTGAAGGGCATGCCCTCCCAGTCACCGGCGTGGATTTCACGCAGGCCCGGCTCCGGGATCACCGTCAGCCCGTGCGCCTGCGCGGTGGGACGCACCGTATCGGTCGCGCGGGAAAGGTCGGAGGCATACACCGCCTCCGGCGCGATATCGCAGAAAAAGTCCGCCACGCATCGCGCCTGCTCCCGTCCCAGCTCCGTCAGCGGCGCATCGATCTGTCCGGCAAAGTAACCCAGCCGGTTGGATTCACTCTCACCATGGCGTATTAAGTACAGCTTCATCGTTTTTCCCCAGCTTCCCGACAAATTCTTCTTGACATTTCTGCCGCAGTTGGCTATAATAGCATAGCAACGTATGTGAACCATTAGCTCAGTTGGCAGAGCACCTGACTTTTAATCAGGGTGTCCGGGGTTCGAATCCCCGATGGTTCACCACGCCTGCGATGTGCCGTCGTGCATCGCAGGCTTTCTTTTTTCTGCCGCGACCGCGAGCAACCGGCACCGAGAGCCGCCCCATGGCGGCTTTTCCCGTTTCTGTACGGATTATACCCCTTTTTCGGACAAAAAGCAACAAGAAACCGTTGACATTTTCCCGCAAAAAGTTTAAAATAAGCTTATCATTATACTGGAGTGAGTATTTCGTGAAATTGTTGGAGGATCGCATCCTGCGCGACGGACAATTCCTGCCGGGGAACGTGCTCAAGGTAGACAGCTTCTTAAACCACCAGATCGACGTCGACTTCGTCTGTCAGCTCGGTCGGGAGTTCGAACGCCTGTTCCACGACGCCGGTGTCACCAAAATCCTCACCATCGAAGCCTCCGGCATCGGCATCGCCTGCCTCACGGCGCAGTATTTCGGCGTGCCGGTCGTCTTTGCCAAAAAGTCCAAAACCACCAACATTTTCGGTGATGTTTACACCGCCTCGGTGGATTCCTATACCCACGGCACCACCAGCCAGATCATCGTGTCCCGCCGCTTTTTACAGCCGGAGGACCGCGTCCTGATTATCGACGATTTTCTTGCCAACGGACAGGCCCTGAACGGGCTGATCCAGGTGGCGGAAAGCGCCGGCGCCACGGTGGTGGGCGCGGGTATTGTCATTGAAAAGGCTTTCCAGCCCGGCGGCGACCTGATCCGCGGCCGCGGTATTCGGGTGGAATCGCTGGCACGCATCGCCGCCATGGATGACGACAGCATCACCTTCGTTCGGGAATAAGAGGGGTTACATTGCCGCTCACGCGGCTGTAATAAAAGAAAAATACGGAGGAGAAACACATGAAAAAATTTCTGGCACTGCTTCTGGTTGCGGTCATGGTCATCGGCATGGGTCTGACCATGGGTGGCTGCAGCAAGGAAAAGGAAGACAAGCAGCTGAAGGTCGGCTTCATCTTCCTGCACGATGAAAACTCGACCTACGACAAAAACTTCATCGAAGCCGCCAAGGCCGCCTGCGAAGAAATGGGCGTGAAGATGGTCTCCAAGACTCAGATTCCCGAATCCAACAAGGCGTATGAGGCTGCCAAGGACCTGATCGAAACCGACGGCTGTGACATCATCTTTGCCGACAGCTTCGGTCACGAATCCTTCCTGATGAAGGCCGCCAAGGAATATCCGGACGTGCAGTTCTGCCACGCCACCGGTACCCAGGCGCACACCAGCGGTCTGTCCAACTTCCATAACGCTTTCGCTCACATCTATCAGGGCCGTTATCTGGCCGGTGTGGTTGCCGGTATGAAGCTCAACGAGATGATCGCGAACGGTGAGTTCACCGCCGAGGAAGCGAAGATGGGCTACGTCGGTGCTTTCACCTTTGCCGAAGTGATTTCCGGTTACACCTCTTTCTATCTGGGCGCCAAGTCGGTCTGCCCCAGCGTGAAGATGGACGTTCGTTTCACCGGTAGCTGGTACGACGAGCAGCTCGAAAAGGAAGCGGCTCAGGCGCTGATCGACGGCGGCTGCAAGCTCATCAGCCAGCACGCCGACTCCATGGGTGCTCCGACCGCCTGCGAAAAGGCCGGCGTTCCCAACGTTTCCTACAACGGCTCCACGGCTTCGGCTTGCCCCGAAACCTTCCTGATCTCCTCCCGCATCAACTGGGTGCCGTACTTCAAGTACATGATCCAGTGCGTTAAGGACAACAAGGCCATCGACACCGACTGGGCCGGCACGCTGGAGAACGGCTCCGTCATGCTGACCGACCTCGGCAAGAACGTGGCGGAGGGCACCGCTGAAAAGCTGGAGGAAGTCAAGGCTCAGATCAACGACGGCACGCTGAACGTGTTCGATACCAAGAACTTCACCGTCGGCGACGAAGCCCTGACCTCCTACAAGGCGGACGTCGATTATGACGATGCCTACACCCCGGATACCGAGGTCATCGAGGACGGCGTGTTCTACGAATCCAAGCATCGTTCCGGCCCGTACTTCGATCTGCGGATCGACGGCATCAACCTGCTGAACGAAAAATACTAATTGCAACCTGTGTAAGGCGGGGCGCCGATCCGCCCCGCCTTACTCTTTTTCGTACACAAGATAGTTCTGAACAGTGCGTTATCCCCGGATAACGCAGTTTTGAGAATTATACAGAGGAGGGGACACGGTGGCCACACCTGCAATCCAACTGAAATCGATCACCAAAACCTTCGGCAAGGTCGTCGCGAACAAAAATGTCAATCTGTCCGCCTATCGCGGAGAGATTCTGTCCGTTTTGGGCGAAAACGGAAGCGGCAAAACCACGCTGATGAACATGATCGCCGGCATTTATTTCCCCGACGAGGGCGAGATCCTCATCGACGGTGAGCCGGCGGTGATCGCGTCACCCAAGGATGCCTTCGACTACAAGATCGGCATGATTCACCAGCACTTCAAGCTGGTCGATGTGTTTTCGGCCACGGAAAACATCGTGCTCGGTCTGAACGACGGCAAGGGCTTTGATCTCAAAAGGGCCAACGAGCAGGTTCGCGAAATCTGCGAGCGCTACGGCTTTGACATCGATCCCACCCAGAAAATCTACACCATGTCGGTGTCGGAAAAGCAGACGGTGGAAATCGTCAAGGTGCTGTACCGCGGTGCGGATATCCTGATTTGGGACGAGCCGACCGCCGTGCTGACGCCGCAGG
>CAYQBP010000119.1:0-3529 GCA_964415745.1 uncultured Eubacteriales bacterium | reverse complement strand
TTATCGGCGCAGTGCACATCGTAAATTTCCATAAAGCGTGCCAACGCCCGATCCAGCTCCGATTCGGATAAACGGTTGTCAAAAGCGCGTTCTACCAGCTTTCGCATACCGTTACCGACGAACCGATGATACTCGTCGCGGTCGTGAACCGGCAGTCCGTCCGCGCGTCCGAGCCCCCATTCGCGCAGAACCTGTTCGGTTGCGAAAGCCAGATCGTCGATGGTATCGATCAGCGTGCCGTCCAAATCAAATAAAATCGTATTCCAACGAGACATATTGCTTCTCCTTAACGTTTTCTTTTTCGCTTGCGAATCGTTTGTACGACATAGAGTCCCAAGCAAAAGACTGCTGCTATCCCGACAAAAGCGGTGAATATCCCCCACCGCGAATCAGCCAATTTCAAGCGCATCCAAAGCTGATCCATGTACGCGCCGGTTTCCTGCGGCAGAGTCAGAAAAATCTCGGTTCGCGCCAACACCTCCTCCGAAGGATAAAAATTCGGATTGCTCCCGATCTCCGGGTCCAACAGCTTTTGCGCTTCAGTATGCGGTGTGGAGTATCCGATGCATTCGGCGTTCATCAGCGCGATATCTGTTTCACACAAGAAGTTGATATACAGCTCCGCTTCTCGCTTGTGCGGCGAATTGACCGGGATACACAGCGCATCCACAAAGCGGTTGGTACCGCTTTCCGGAATAAAGAAATCGATGGCAGGGTTTCCCTCGTCCTCGTCCATCATGACGATGCCGTCCCCCGAATAGTACGGAGCGATCCAGCCTTCTTCGTTAATCATCTTGTCATAGACCTGATCCATCACGTACTGATGCAGCAACGGCTTTTGCTCCACCAACGCTTCGTATGCCTCTTCCCACTGGGCGGGATCGGTGGTGTTCATGGAATAGCCGCATTTGTTGAGTGCAATACCGAAGGCATCGCGCTGATTATCGAACATGAAAATGCGGCCGCTGTACTTTTCGTCCCACAGCAAGTCCCATCCCTGCACCAAATCCGCCTCGTCCACGTACTTGGTATTGTAAAAAATACCGACCGTACTCCAGGTATACGGCACCGAATATTTGTTTTCGGGATCGTAGGCCAGATTGCGAAAATCCTCGCTGATGTATTTGAAATTGGGAATGTTATCGAAATCCAGCTCCGCCAGCATTCCTTCCTCGATCATTTTACCGACCATATAATCCGAAGGAACCACGATGTCATACGATGCCGCGCCCGACGAAAGCATGGCGTACATACTCTCGTTGTCGGTGAAGTTTTTATAGTTGACCTTGATACCGTATTTTTCGGTAAACAGGTCGTTGACGCGCGGATCAATGTATTCGCCCCAGTTGTATACGTTCAGCGTAATCGTCGTATCCGGCTCGGTGCTCTCGGCGCAAACCGGAAATACGGTGGACATGGCCAGCAGGGCAACCAACAACAGGCAGGTGATTTTTTTCATGGTACCACCTTCCTCTCAAGATGCCTGACGCTTGTTTTTCGGCGTCGAGCGAATCTGCATGACATTGACCAAAATCAAAAGTAACAATACCGCACCGAACATCAGCGTAGACAGCGCATTGATCTCCGGCGTTACACGGCGTTTAACCATGGCGTAGATCGTCACGGAAAGGTTTTGAGCCGATTCGCCCGAAGTAAACAGGCTGATCACAAAATCGTCCAGCGACATGGTAAACGCCATCAGAGCACCGGTAATCACACCCGGCAGAATTTGCGGCAAAACAGCGCGCATAAAGGCTGAAAACGGACGACAGCCCAAATCCACCGCTGCTTCGTACAAATGGGGATCCAGCTGGCGGAGCTTCGGCATTACCTGCAGCACGACATACGGGATACAAAAGGTAATGTGTGACAGCAACAGAGTCAGATAGCCCGGCTGTAGCAAACCGGTGGCGCGGTAGATGAACACAAACAACAGCATAAGCGAAATGCCGGTCACGATTTCCGGGTTGATCATCGGCAAATTGTTAAACGCCAGCAACACACGGCGCAGACGACCGTTGACACTGCGAATACCGATTGCCGCCACGGTACCGATCACGGTGGAAACCACCGTGGCAATCACGGCAACAGTCAGTGTCACCCACAATGCCGACAGGATTTCATCGTTTTGAAACAGTTGTTTATACCAGTCCAGCGAAAAGCCTGTCCATACCACACGGCTCTTGGAGCTGTTGAAGGAAAAAACGATCAGCACCAGGATCGGCGCATACAGGAAGGTGAAAATGAGGCCGTTGTAAATGCGGGAAAGCGTTTTCATGCGGCATCCTCCTCCCCTTGCTTATCGACCATGCCGGTGATCGCCATACACACCAAAATCAACAGCATCAGCACCAGCGACAATGTGGCACCGACGTGGTAGTTGGCCCCCTGACCGATAAACATCGTTTCGATGGCATCACCGATCATCAGCGTTTTGCTGCCGCCGAGGAGCTTGGTGATGACAAATGTGCTGACAGCCGGTACAAATACCATGGTGATACCGCTGAGCATACCGGGAAGTGACAACGGCAGCACCACACGCCCGAAAATTTGAAACACGTTGGAGCCGAGGTCCTGTGCCGCTTCGATCACACTGCCGTCGATTTTGACCATGACGGAATACAGCGGTAACACCATGAAGGGCAGGAAATTATACACCATACCCAGCACGATGGCACCGTTGGTATTGATTAGTGACAACGACTGTCCCTCCGCCAGTACGCCGATCCAGCGCAAAAGCTGGTTGATAAAGCCGTTATTTTCCAGCAACGACATCCACGCGTAGGTGCGAAGCAGAAAATTCATCCACATAGGAAGCATGATGATCATGACCATGGTTTGCTGTTTACGGCCCTTGGTGCGCGAAATGGTGAAGGCCAGCGGAAACGCCAAAATCAGGCAAATCAACGTGGCGATCGCGCCCAAAAAGATGGACAGACCGAAGGTGCCTGCATATTCCCCGATGGAATAAAGATTCGTCAGCGTGAATTGCCCCTTCTGATCGGTAAACGCAAACCAAAGCACAATGCCCAGCGGAATCACAGTGAAAATCGCCATCCACAAGGCAAACGGTGCCGCGGCGGCTTTGGAACGCATCATTCCTCTACCTCCGCCGTTTCCTCGGTCAGATCGATCTCCGGATTGCCCATTTCATCAAATTCGTCGGAATACGAGCTGTAATCACCGAACATATCGGAATATTCCGATTTTTTCATGATGTGAATATCCTCCGGGTTCAGCACGATGCCGATGACCGAATCGACCGGATAATAATCGGTGGTCTGAATCATCCACTTGAAGCCCTTGAAATCCACGATGGTCTCAAAGTGGACGCCCTTAAACGTTACCGCCGTTACCGTTCCGGTCAGATGACCGCGGTTGGCAGGGACGATGTCGATATCCTCCGGACGGATCACCACGTCCACAGGCTCGTCCTTTTCAAAGCCGGCATCCAGGCACGGGAAGCTCCTGCCGAAGAATTCCACCAGATAGTCCTCGTGCATGATACCGTCCAGTATGTTGCTTTCTC
>CAYQBP010000118.1:1695-3552 GCA_964415745.1 uncultured Eubacteriales bacterium | reverse complement strand
CCGTTACCGTGAATGACGGGCATACCGGCGGTACTGCCGACTGTACGCACAAGGCGAAGTGCGGGGTCTGCGGCGAGGAGTACGGAGAGATAGACGAAACAAATCATGCCGACGAAAGAGAGTGGACAACAAAGAACGCCGAACAGCATGAACAGACTTGGAAATGCTGCGGTGCGGTTGAGGTTGCTCTCGAAAATCACGAGTGGAAGGACGGTGTTTGCACAGAATGTGGATATGTATGTGCTCACACCGGCGGCACAGCCGATTGCGTGCACAAGGCGAAGTGCGAGGCTTGCGGCGAGGAATACGGCGAAGCTGACAGCAGTAAGCACACCGGTGGCACGGCAGACTGCGCGCACAAGGCGAAGTGCGAGGCTTGCGGTGAGGAATACGGCGAGGTCAATGCCGATAACCACACCACGCTGAAGCACATCGAAGCCAAGGCGGCAACGGTCGAGGCGGAGGGCAATACGGAATATTGGCACTGTGAGGACTGTGGCAGGTATTTCAGCGACAAGGACGGCAAAAACGAGATAGGTCTTGCCGACACCGTGATTGCCAAATTGCCGGGTGACCAAGCTCCGGAGACGGGCGACACCGGTCGTGTGATCCATTGGGTCGTACTGCTGGCTCTCAGCGGCGGTGCCCTGATCGGCACGGCGGCCTGCGGCAAAAAGAGAAAGCGTTCTGCCAAGTAAGAAGGCTGTTCAGCGTTTCACGAATATAAAAAACAGCACCTGACTCCGTACACGGAATCGGGTGCTGTTTTTCTTTTCTCCGACTGTGCCTGTGTGAAGGCTGTTTCTTTCGGGCTTTAATCAGCGGCGGCAGAGGTTGACAAAATGCCGGAACAGCGGCATCATATCGGTCGGCAGGTCGAAGCGTTCCTCACCGATCATGCGCTCCGGGTGCCACTGCACCGAAGCGATGGGCAGACTTTCGTGCTCGATCGCCTCGATCAGTCCGTCCTCCGTCGTAGCCGCCACGTGCAGTCCCTCGCCGCAGGTCTTGACCGCCTGGTGATGGTGGGAGTTGGTGTAGAATTCACTGCCGAACAGGTTGTGCAGCAGCGAGCCGGGCGTGGTACGCACCAGGTGACGGTTTTCGCCGCTCTTGTACATGGCCTCGTGGGCGCGCTGGTCGGGGCAGTCCTCGTCGATGTCCTGCACCAGCGTGCCGCCCAGGGCGACGTTGAGGATCTGGTGACCGCGGCAGATGCCGAGAATCGGCTTTTTGCGGGCGACGAACGCCTTGACCAGCGCAATCTCCATTTCGTCCATTTCAAAGTCGCAGGAGGCCGCCTTGCGGTTTGCCTCGCCGTAGCGGAAGGGATCGACGTCACAGCTTCCGCCGGGCAACAGCAGGCCGTCGGCCAAATCGGCGTAGTCCTCGATGTCGCCCAGCGCCGTGACGACGGGCAGGCCGCCGGCGCGAACGAGCGCGCGGCAATAGTTGGAGCGGATCGTGCATTTTTTGCCGATGCCGAAGCTGGCGCTGTCAACGTTGTTTTTGTGTGCGATGAGAATGACCGGTTTCATGTGATTTCCTCCTAATACGGGTTACCTTGGATTTATTATACGACAAAAAATGAGATTTGTCATTATAAACATAAAATTCAGGATAGACTTGCTATTTGTCGGGGGGATTTGTTATAATAGGGATAGGACGTCTTGCTTCGCAATCCGTCACGCGCCGTTGGCGCTCCGGCACGACACGTGCCGCTATCCCATTGAACCGCGGCGCGAAAATGCCCTTGCAAGCAAGCATGCTTCGCTTGCGGTATAATAGGGAAAAAGGACTTGGCTTCGCAATCCGTCACGCGCCGTTGGCGCTCCGGCACGACACGTGCCGCTATCC
>CAYQBP010000118.1:0-1595 GCA_964415745.1 uncultured Eubacteriales bacterium | reverse complement strand
GTCACGACCATCACAAGGAGGGCACATCATGGCAACCGCTTCCAAAAAAACGCTGATCGACATCGATCCCTATCTGGCGCCGTTTGAAAAGGATATTGCCCTGCGAAGCTCTCTGTTCGCCGCCAAGCGGCGTGAGCTGGTGG
Source organism: uncultured Eubacteriales bacterium (assembly GCA_964415745.1). Lineage (GTDB taxonomy): Bacteria > Bacillota > Clostridia > Oscillospirales > Acutalibacteraceae > RGIG3009. The sequence goes on along the minus strand of CAYQBP010000118.1, from coordinate 1,452 downwards.
GGGACGACGGCAGTCTGTCCGATTTTGCCAACGGTCATCGGTATTTCGGCGTTCATCGCACCGCCGACGGCTGGGTGTACCGGGAATGGGCACCGGCGGCGGACGCCATGTATTTCACCGGCGATTTTAACGACTGGGATACCACCGCCTGCCCGATGAAGCGGCTTGACGACGGGGTGTTTGAGGTGACCCTGCCGGGGCGTAACGCCCTGCGGCCGGGGCAGAAAATTCAGGCCATTGTGATGCACGACGGTCAGCAGCTTCGCCGCGTGCCGCTGTATGCGACCCGTGTGACCCAGGACCCCGACACCTATCTGTGGTGTGCGGAGGTGGAGAGCGACGCGGCTTTTCCGTGGACGGACGCCGACTTTACGCCGGCGGCGGTGCCGTTTATTTACGAATGTCACATCGGTATGGCACAGGAGGAGGGACGGGTCGGCACCTACGACGAGTTCCGTCGCCATGTTCTGCCGCGCATCAAAAGGCTGGGGTACAATACCATTCAGATCATGGCGATCATGGAGCACCCGTACTACGGCTCGTTCGGGTATCAGGTTTCCAATTTCTTTGCGCCCTCCTCGCGCTACGGCGACAGCCGCGCGCTGAAAAAGCTGATTAACGCCGCCCATCGGATGGGAATTTCCGTGCTACTGGACGTGGTGCACTCCCACGCGGTGCGGAACACCGGCGACGGCATCAACGAATTTGACGGTACGGTGTACCAGTTTTTCCACGAGGGCGAGCGCGGCGAGCACAGCGCGTGGGGAACCAAGCTGTTCAACTACGGCAAAAACGAGGTGCTCCACTTTCTGCTGTCCGATTTGAAATACTGGATGGAGGAATTTCACTTCGACGGGTTCCGCTTTGACGGTGTGACCTCCATGATTTATCACGACCACGGACTGGGCAGTGCCTTTACCGACTATCGTTGCTATTTTTCCATGAACACCGACACCGAGGCGATCACGTATTTACAGCTCGCCAACGAGCTGATACACACGCTGAATCCGCGCGCCGTGACGGTGGCGGAGGATATGTCGGGTATGCCGGGCATGTGCCGGCCGATCAGTGAGGGCGGAATCGGCTTCGACTACCGTTTGTCGATGGGCGTGCCCGATTTGTGGATCAAGCTGTTGAAGGACTATTCCGACGAGGACTGGGACATGGGCAAGCTGTGGTACGAGCTGACCACGCGCCGTCCCGGCGAAAAGAATATCGGCTATTGCGAATCGCACGACCAGGCGTTGGTGGGGGACAAAACCATCATGTTCCGGCTGTGCGACGCGGAAATGTATACGCACATGAGCAAGCAAACGCCCAGTCTGGTGATCGACCGCGGCATGGCACTGCACAAGATGATTCGTCTGGTGACGGCGTCGCTGGCCGGGGACGGATACCTCAATTTTATGGGCAACGAGTTCGGCCACCCCGAATGGATCGATTTCCCGCGCG
>CAYQBP010000117.1:0-3606 GCA_964415745.1 uncultured Eubacteriales bacterium | reverse complement strand
CGAGCAGACTCTGCTGGGCGTTACCGGCTCGGGCAAGACCTTTACCATGGCCAATGTGATTGCGCAGATCAATCGCCCGACGCTGGTGCTGGCACACAATAAAACACTGGCGGCACAGCTTTGCTCGGAATTCAAGGAGTTCTTCCCCAATAACGCGGTGGAATACTTTGTTTCCTACTACGATTATTACCAGCCGGAGGCGTATGTGCCGTCTACGGATACCTATATCGAAAAGGATTCCGCGATCAACGACGAAATCGATAAGCTACGCCACTCCGCCACCTCGGCGCTGTCTGAGCGGCAGGATGTGATTATCGTGGCCAGCGTTTCCTGCATTTACAGCTTGGGTAACCCTATTGATTACCGCAATATGATCGTTTCGTTGCGACCGGGTATGCGGAAGGAGCGCGACGAATTACTGGCGCGGCTGGTCGATCTGCAATATGAGCGGAATGACATTAACTTTATTCGTAACAAGTTCCGCGTGCGCGGCGATGTGGTGGAAATTTTCCCAGCCTATTCCAACGACACCGCGATTCGTGTGGAGTTTTTCGGTGACGAGATCGACCGCCTGAGCGAGGTCGACCCGCTGACGGGCGAGATTAAAAGTCCGCTGGGTCACGTGGCGATTTATCCGGCGTCGCACTATATTGTTCCGCCGGAAAAGCTGGAGGCCGCGATCGCCGAGATCGAACGGGAGCTGGATGCCCGCGTGGAGGAATTCAAGGCGGAGGGAAAGCTGCTGGAGGCGCAACGGATTTTGCAACGGACGCGCTACGATATCGAAATGCTTCGCGAGATCGGCATCTGCAAGGGCATCGAAAACTATTCCCGTGTGCTGTCGGGACGCGCGCCCGGCTCCACGCCGTTTACGCTGTTGGATTATTTTCCGGAGGATTATCTGCTGTTTGTGGACGAGTCGCACGTGACTCTGCCGCAGGTGCGCGGTATGTTCGGCGGCGATTTTGCACGCAAGAAAAACCTGGTGGACTACGGCTTCCGGCTACCGAGCGCTTTTGATAACCGTCCGCTGAATTTTGACGAGTTCTACCGCCGTGTTCACCAGGCGGTGTTTGTCAGCGCCACCCCCGGCGATTTTGAACGGGAGCACAGCGGTGCCCCGGTGGAGCAGGTGATCCGCCCGACCGGCTTGCCGGATCCGGAGGTGACGGTGCGCCCCGTGGAGGGACAGATCGACGATCTGATCGGTGAAATTCGTCGGCGCGCACAGCGCAAAGAGCGTGTGCTGGTAACCACGCTGACCAAGAAAATGGCGGAGGACCTGACAACCTATTTTGAAAACGTCGGGATTCGCGTGCGGTATATGCACCACGATATCGACACCATGGAGCGCATGGAGATCATTCGCGATCTCCGTCTAGGCGAGTTTGACGTGCTGATCGGCATCAACCTGTTGCGTGAGGGATTGGATATTCCCGAGGTGTCACTGGTGGCGGTGCTGGACGCGGACAAGGAGGGCTTTTTGCGCTCCGCCACGTCGCTGATCCAAACCATCGGCCGTGCGGCACGTAATGCCGACGGTAAAGTCATTCTATATGCCGACGAGGTAACGCCGTCGATGGAGCAGGCAATTCGCGAAACGGAGCGGCGCCGTGCAATCCAGCTACAATACAACGAGGAGCACGGCATCGTGCCAAAGACGATTATCAAAGAGGTACGTGACGTGCTGCAGATCACTCCCGCGGCGGCGAAAAGCCCATCCGGTGGCAAAAAGCTGTCCAAGCTGGAGCGCCAACAACGAATCGAGCAGTTGACCAAGGAAATGAAACGGGCGGCGAAGCTGCTGGAATTTGAACACGCCGCCTGGCTGCGTGACGAGATCGAGAAGCTGAAGCTGAACTGAACGGTGAGGGACAACGATGCTGGAAAACCTAATTGTTAAAGGTGCTAAGGAGCACAACCTCAAAAATATCGACGTGACTGTTCCGCGCGACAAGCTGGTTGTTTTTACCGGCGTGTCGGGATCGGGCAAATCGTCGTTGGCGTTTGATACGATCTACGCCGAGGGACAGCGCCGGTACATGGAGAGTCTGTCCTCCTATGCACGTATGTTCTTGGGACAGATGGAAAAGCCGGACGTGGAATCGATCGACGGTCTGTCTCCCGCTATCTCGATCGACCAGAAAACCACCTCGCAAAATCCCCGTTCCACCGTGGGGACGGTCACGGAAATTTACGATTATCTGCGTCTGCTGTATGCGCGGATCGGTGTGCCGCATTGTCCGCAGTGCGGTCGGGAAATCCGCCAGCAAACGGTGGACGAGATCGTGGATCGGCTGTTGGCGTTGCCGGAGCGCACGAAGATACAGCTGTTGGCACCGGTGATTCGCGGCCGCAAGGGCGAGTGCCAAAAGGAGCTGGACGCGGCGCGCAAATCGGGCTATGTTCGCGTGCGTTTGGACGGATCGCTGTACGATCTTTCCGAAGAGATCAAGCCGGATAAAAACAAAAAGCACACGCTGGAGATCGTGGTGGATCGCCTGGTGGTTTCGCCCGGTATTCGCAGTCGCCTGGCGGATTCGGTGGAAACTGCCACCTCGTTGTCCGACGGACTGCTGACGGTGGAGCTTCCCGAAAGCGGCGAGGAGCTGACTTTTTCGCAGAATTACGCCTGCCCGGATCACGGGTTCAGCATGGAAGAGCTGACGCCGCGTATGTTTTCGTTCAACAACCCGTTCGGCGCCTGCCCCAAATGCACCGGCATCGGCATTTTTATGTCGATCGATCCCGATCTGGTGTTGGCGGACGAAAATCTATCAATCCGCGCCGGAGCGATTCGCGCCAGCGGTTGGAATTATCTTGATGGCGGTACCATTGCTCAAATGTATTACGAAGGACTGGCGGAGCATTACGGCTTTTCGCTGGATACGCCATGGAAAGAGCTGTCCGACGAGGCAAAAAGCATTGTGTTGTATGGCAATAAGGGCGAAAAGATCCGCATGACCCGACGCATGGAATACGGCTCCGGCGAATATTTTACCGCGTTCGAGGGAATCGTTAACAACCTGCAGCGTCGCCACCAGGAAACGAATAGCGACTGGATGCGAAACGAGCTGGAAACGTACATGAGCAAGGTTCCCTGCCCGGAATGTCATGGCAAGCGTCTGAAGCCGGAAAGTTTGGCGGTAACGGTGGGCGGCATCAACATTGCCGAGCTTTGCGAGCTGTCGGTGACCGAGCTGTTGTCGTTTATGCAGGAGCTGGAGAGCCAACTGACCGAGCGCGAGCATCGGATTGCCGACCGTATTCTGAAAGAAATTCGAGAGCGGTTGGGCTTCCTCAACAGCGTCGGGCTGGAATATTTAACACTGTCCCGCTCTGCCGGCACCCTGTCCGGCGGCGAAAGCCAGCGTATTCGTCTGGCAACGCAGATCGGCTCGTCGCTGATGGGCGTGCTGTATATTTTGGACGAGCCGAGCATCGGTCTGCATCAGCGTGACAACCGAAAGCTGTTGGACACCCTGTGCCGACTGCGCGATCTCGGCAATACACTCATCATGGTTTCCTCGTCATGCTCCACCACGATGAGTGTATTGCCGAGATCGCGCAGTCGGCACAGGGTATCCAACAGCTTTCGGTTGTCAC
>CAYQBP010000116.1:0-3635 GCA_964415745.1 uncultured Eubacteriales bacterium | reverse complement strand
TCGGCATTCTGTTGGACTACGCTATCGAAAACTGCGAGGTAAAATAAAACTGCACCGCACAGGAGATACCGTACGGTGCAGTTTTTTGTTTTCCTATCAGCGCTGGACGCGGCCGGAGCCGTCGCCGCCGGCGAGCTTTTCCACCTCGGCAACGCCGACGCGGTTATAGTCGCCCTCGACGGAGTGCTTCAGTGCCGAAGCCGCCACCGCAAACTCGATGGCTTCCTGCGTGGATTTACCGCTCAGCAGCGCATAAATCAGACCGCCACCGAACGAATCGCCGCCGCCCACACGATCCACGATGTGCAGGTGATACGACTTGGAGAAGCAGTAGCTTTCGCCGTCGTACAGCATGCCCGCCCAGTCGTTATCACTGGCGGAAATCGATGTACGCAGGGTGATCGCCACTTTTTCAAAGCCGAATTTGTCTGCCAACTGCTTGGCGACCGATTTATAGCCCTCGTGGTTCAGCTTGCCGCCGTAGATATCAGTGCCTTCCGCCTCGATGCCGAACACGTCCTTGGCATCTTCTTCGTTGGAAATGCAGACGTCGACGTATTGGCACAGATCGGTCATCGCGGCGCGCGCTTCCTCGCGGGTCCACAGCTTACCGCGATAATTCAGATCGCAGGAAATTTTAACGCCGCGCGCCTTCGCCGCCCGGCAGGCCTGACGGCAGATTTCAACCAGGTTGGCACCCAGCGCCGGCGTGATGCCGGTGAAGTGGAACCAGTCGGCACCCTCAAAGATGCTATCCCAGTCAAAATCCTCCGGCGACGCCATTTGGATCGCGGAGTAGGCACGGTCGTAAATGCAAACGGAGCCACGCTGTGATGCGCCCTTTTCCAGATAATAGATGCCGACGCGGTCGCCGCCGCGCACGATTTTGGTCGTATCCACTCCAAAGGCGCGCAACGAATTGACCGCCGCCTGACCGATAGCGTGCTTCGGCAGCTTGGTGACGTACACGCTGTCCATACCGTAGTTGGCCAGCGACACCGCTACGTTAGCCTCGCCACCGCCAAAGGTGGCCTGCATCTGGTCGTTTTGGAAAAAGCGATAATAGCCGTTGGGGGCTAAACGGAGCATCAGCTCACCGAACGTTACAATTTTAGCCATAGTCTTTTCCTCCTTGCTGTTACGCCTGCACCAGGTGCACGGCGAAGCCGCCGAGCTCACTCTGCAGATAAATAGCCTTCAGCTTGCCGTTGGCGTCTCTTTTGGCAGACTCCGGATTGACGGCAACGCCCTGTGCTTCCAGATAACGCACCGCACGATCGATAAAGCGCGTGCGAATGGCGATGTGACCCTTGGCGCCGTAGCCCGGCGTTTTCATGATCTCCACAATATCGCTGACAAAGAAGGAGCTGTTGCCCTCCTTGGTGCCCATACCCAGCAACGAGCTGAAAGCACCGGCCAGATCCGCGGCACCGGCGGCATTGTCGGCATTGATGCCGATATGCGCCAGCTCAAAGCCCAGCATGGTGGCGACCGCTTCACGCGTCAGACGCTCGATTTCATCAAACCGGCCGTTATTGATCAGATCGGCCGTTACCATCCAGCTACCGCCGCACGCCAGGATTTTGGGGAACGACAGATATTCGTTCAGGTTTTTGGCACTGATACCGCCGGTCGGCATGAACTTCAGCTTGCCGTAGGGAGCGGACATGGCCTTGATCATCGGCAAGCCGCCGGCCGCCTCCGCCGGGAAAAATTTGACCACGTCCAAGCCGAAGGACAGCGCCGTTTCGACTTCACCGGGCGTGCACACACCGGGGGTGATCGGATAACCCTTTTCCACGCAGTGGCGTACGACCTCCGGATTCAGACCGGGGCTGACGATAAATTTGGCACCGGCCGCCACGGCTTCGTCCGCCTGCGCCGGGGTCAGCACCGTACCGGCACCGACCAGCATTTCCGGGAAAGCCGCCGTCATGGCCGCGATGGCTTCCGCCGCCGCCGCCGTGCGGAAGGTGACCTCTGCACACGGCAGGCCGCCGCGGATCAGTGCTTGTGCCAGCGGCACGGCATCCTCGGCGCGGTCAATCTTCACCACCGGCACGATACCGATGGCTTCGATTTGCTTCAACACTTCGTTCATATCCATCCGTCCTTTTACTAAGGCCCGAAGGCCCTTTTACTTCACTATCCATTGTACAGAATTTTACGGGAAAGTCAAGAGGCGGTGCCCGATAAATAGACCTTGCACTGGAAAAATATTTGTGATATACTGGATTGTGTATTTTAAGGAAGGGAAGTCATATCCATGTCGGGACATTCCAAATGGAACAATATCAAACGCAAAAAAGAAAAGACCGATGGGCAAAAGGCTAAAATCTTTACCAAAATGGGACGCGAGATCGCCGTGGCGGTCAAGGAGGGCGGCAGCGCCGATCCGGCGTCCAACTCCAAGCTGAAGGACGCCATTGCCAAAGCCAAGGCAAACAACGTGCCGAACGACAACATCGAACGCATCATCAAAAAAGCCGCCGGCGACGGAAACGCCGACAGCTACGAGGCTCTGCAGTACGAAGGCTACGGCCCCTGCGGCATCGCCGTCATCGTGGAAACGCTGACCGACAACCGCAACCGTACCGCCGCCGATGTGCGCCACTATTTTGACAAGTTCGGCGGTAACCTGGGACAAAGCGGCTGTGTCAGCTTCATGTTCCACCAAAAGGGCATTCTGGCGATCGAAGCCGAAGGACTGGACGAGGATCAGGTGATGGAGGACGCACTGGAGGCCGGTGCCGCCGACTTCGCCGCCGACGAGGACGTGTTCGAGATCACCACCGAGCCGGACGATTTCTCCGCCGTGCGCGACGATCTGGAGGCTAAGGGCTATTCCTTCGTTTCCGCCGAGCTGGAAATGGTGCCCGACGTCTACGCCACCATTCCGGACGAGGACGCCGCCGTCAAGATGGACAAGCTGCTCGACGCGCTGGAGGACAACGACGACGTACAAAACGTTTGGCACAACTGGGAACGTCCGGAGGACTGATCCCGCTCACCGTATACAAAGCCGCCGCTCCGTATGTGGGGCGGCGGCTTTTGCTGTTTTGTAAGCCGTTATTTGACAATCGAACGCTTGTATTCCGTCGGCGTCATGTTGGTAAAGGACTTGAAGCATCGGGAAAAATACTGCGGACTGTCAAACTGGAGCAAATCCGCGATCTGCGCCATGTTGTACCGCCCCTCGCGGATCAAATGCCGTGCCTCCTTGATTTTGAGCGAGTTGTAGTAATGGATCAGGCCACTGTTTCGGTAGCGCGCGAACTGCTGCTTAATGGCACTTTCACTCTTTCCCAGCGCGTCCGCCACCTGACGCACGGTAAGGCGCTCATAAATATGCGCCTTCAGGTAATCCAGGATTTCCTTGACCGTATACGGGGTGTCCACGCCGTCGATCACCTCCACCTGACGCATCGTCTTGGTCAGGGTGTGCGTGTTGCGCTGTAGCTTTATCAGGAAAATCTCCAACAGATTTTTGGTCATCTGACTGCTGCCAAACGGCGCATCCACCCGCCGATTCAGCCTTTGCAGCAACGGATTCTTCTCGTCCGCCAGCTGAAAGCAGGATAAGCCCTCCTCAAACAGCATCGACAGCAGGCTCTTTTCCTCGGCGTTCAGGCGGA
>CAYQBP010000115.1:0-3654 GCA_964415745.1 uncultured Eubacteriales bacterium | reverse complement strand
ATGTACGACAGCTCGCTGACGCGAATACCGGTGCCGCAAATCGTCTGCAAAATCATGCTCAGTCGCTCATTGCCCTTTTGCTGTGCCGTATTGACCAGCCGCGTATACTCCGCGCGGGTCAGCTCCTTCTTTTCAGAGCAAAACACTGTCTTTTGCAGCTTTAGCTGTTTGGTACAGCAATCCTCCCACCCCATAAACCGAAAAAAGGCGTTCACCGCCGCGATCATTGAATTGACACTTGTGATTGCATAGCTTTCAACCAGCATGGCCTTAAACCTCATAACCGTAGCCTTGTTTACTTCATCCGAACGCAGAAATTCGCAAAGCCTCCTGACATCTCGCAAATACTTTTCAACGGTATTGGCGCTCTTTTCATTATTTCGGAGCTGTATTTCAAACTCCTTGATTCTATTGTTTGTTATCATTCTTTTCATGCCCGTCACCTCTGTCTATTCATTGTACAACATCTCGCTGAACGAATATTAAGTGACGATAAAAACAAAAAGCCGGCCGAAGCAACCGCATTCGACCGGCTTTTATCCACGAAAAACCGAGCAAGCTCCGGGTGCTTGCTCGGTTCTACTTACTTATTCTGTTTATAGGCTTTGGCGTATGCCTCGACATTGGCCTTGCAGGCGGCGTTGATTTCCTCGATACCGTCCCCCACCAGCGCCATCGTGCGATCGTAGGAATATCCGGCTTCCGTTGCCTCGGCTTCGGTCAGGCTATACAGCGATGCCCAATCCTTGCCCTGCTCCAACGGAACCAAAATGTACTTTTCAAATGTGCTGTTCGTCGGATACGAGGCGCGCTTCAAGCCGCGCCCCATACACCAAACCGGCAACACGTCCACGGAGGTAATCATCACGGTGCCGTCATCGAACTTGCTGGCGGTTACGTTAAACAGCACGCCGTCCTCGGTGTGACCGTTATCGTTGCAGTTTGTTCCGTGCTCCAGCCGATGCTGATCCTGCGTTCTGTCCGCCACGTCCGGATAGTCGCACCCGGCGTGATGCCACGAATCCTGATAACAGCTGGGACTGTTTGCCCTGGTACCGCCGGCCATACATTCGATCTGCTGACCCGACAGCAGGTTGCCCATCGAATACAGACAAACGGTCTGGTGCGTCCCGTCGGTGCTGTAAATCAGCTCCAGCGGCTGGATTTTATGAGGGTGTCCGCCGATAATCACGTCCACACCCAAATCGCACATTTTTTGGGCAATTGCTTCCTGCGTGGCATTCGGAACGATCGAATATTCCTCACCCCAGTGAATGTACAAATAGATCAGCTCGGCGCCATCGGAGCGCATGGAACGGAGCAACGCTTCGGCGTCCGTATAAAACGCCGACAGATTATCGTTGGAAAAACCGTTGGTGTTCCAATAGCTCCCGTAGGTATAGTTGACCATGCCGATCTTAATGCCGTTGATCTCCTTGATGATGTACCGCGCATCGCCGGAATTATACCGCGTACCGGTATATTCCATGCCGTACTCCGTCAAGGTGTCCATGGTTTTTTTCATGCCGGTCACGCCGCCGTCGGCAATATGGTTATTGGCTGTCAAGCCCAAATCATAGCCGCAGTCCTTCAGCGATTTTACCACGGCCGTCGGCACGCGGAACGGCAAGGCGCTGTAGGTGCTGTTGGCACTCACCGAAAACTCGGCGTTCACCACCGCATAATCAACCGCCTGGACGTACGGTGTCAGGAACTGGAAGGACTCGGTATAATCAAACGTCCCTCTTGTCGAATTGTATCCGGCCTGCCGGACACCGTTGTGCATCAGCACATCGCCACTGCTTCCCACGGTAGCCGTAGCAACCACCGCAGGCGCATCCGGATCATTCAGAATATCCGGGCTGTTCGCTACCGTACTGCGCGTTGCCGTGGAAGCGGTGCCGAGCTTGGAGCCGCCGGAAGTAAAATAATCGATCAACGCACCAACGCCGGTAACCAGTCCCCAGCCTGCCAGCACCACGGCGATGACGCTGATAACGGCAATGACGGAAAGCAGGATTCTCTGCTTGCGCTGACGCGCCCGTATATGCTTTCTCGGTGGCATAATCCACTCTCCCCTACACATTCATAATGATAGTATCATACACTATTTTTCTGTCCGCGTCAACTTACGATTACCAAAACAGCACAAAATTCGCCATTCCCGGCTCGTAGCACCTCACTTGACGTCGCTTTGCCGTGTGTCACCCGATCCACCGCCGCATAAGATGGAACAGACCTCCATTTTCAAGAAAGGGTGACGTACATGAAGCCATACATCGGGCTGAACCGGCTTGCGCCCGGCGAACGGGGTATTGTGCGAAAAATCAACACCGTCGGCAGTATGCGTCGACGGTTTTTCGATATCGGTCTGTCGGAGAATACAACGGTCATGTGTGTCGGGCGAAGCCCCGGCGGCGATCCTGCCGCTTATCTGATTCGCGGTGCTGTCATCGCCATTCGCGACTGCGACAGTCGTGACATTCGCGTACAGCGCTGCTCCGAGGGGGAAACGCCATGATTTCACGGAAGTCCTCCGACACCCTCAAAATCCAAAAAAACGACGCCGCACAGGCCACCTTGCCGCGAAAACGTGTCGTGGCTTTGGCAGGAAACCCCAACGTGGGAAAAAGCACCGTTTTTAACGGCTTGACCGGCATGAAACAACACACCGGCAACTGGCCCGGAAAAACCGTCAGCAGTGCCAGAGGGCATTGCTCCACCCGGCAATACGAATACACACTGGTGGACATTCCCGGTACCTATTCGTTGATGGCACACTCCGCCGAGGAGGAGGTCGCGCGCGATTTTCTTTGCTTTGAAAAGCCGGACGCGGTGATCGTCGTGTGCGACGCCACCTGTCTGGAACGCAACCTGAACCTGGTGCTTCAAGCATTGGAGCTGTCGTCCCACGTCATCCTGTGCCTGAATTTGATGGACGAAGCACGCCGCAAGGGAATCCACGTCGATGCACAGCGATTATCGGCACTGCTGGGGATTCCCGTTGTTTGTACTGTAGCGCGAAACAGGCACAGCCTGCAAAAGCTGTTGGATACGCTCGATACCGTCATTGACGCGCCACAGGCTCCGCTGACCGTAGCCTACCCGGTCGCCATCGAAAGTGCCGTCGCGCGGTTAAGGCCGATGCTGTCCCCCTATTCCGCCGCTGTCAACACACGTTGGCTCGCCCTGCGCGTGTTGGAAAACGATCCTGCCTTCATGAATACTCTTTCCCAGCGGCTTGGTCGATTACCGGAGCAAATTCTCGACGCTTCCGATTCCCTGCGGCAGGAGCTGTACCGTCACTTTTCCGACCGGGAATCACTGAAGGATAACCTCGTTACCGCGCTACTGAGCGAAGCAGAACGCATTGCCAAGCTCTGCATCCATCAGGATGGTTCTCCGCACCGCGAAATTGATGGCAAAATCGATCGCATGGTGACCGGGAAGCGCTACGGCTATCCGTTGATGCTTCTGCTTCTGTTCGTGATCTTTTGGCTGACGATTGCCGGCGCGAATCTTCCGTCCGCCTGGTTAAGCCGTTTGCTGTTCGGAATACAGGATCGGTTGACCGTTCTTTTCGAGCAGCTCCACGCACCGGCGTGGTTACACGGCGCCCTTGTATTAGGCGCCTATCGTGTGCTGGCATGGGTC
>CAYQBP010000114.1:1729-3665 GCA_964415745.1 uncultured Eubacteriales bacterium | reverse complement strand
CAAAAACACAGTATATAATAAATGCATATTTTCAAATGCGTTGATGGAGATTTTTCTTCTTCACACACCGTTACAGAGAGCCGCCGTTGCTGTGAGGGCGGTACGGTGGAGGTGGAAATTCTGGCTCCTGAGCAGAGCGGCTGAACAGATTTCTCAGTAGGCGGCTACGGCATGCTCCGTTATCATGGCAGAGGGCTTGTTGGAGTCCTTGTGAGATGACCGTTTTTAACGGTAATCAGGGTGGTACCGCGGAATCCTTGTGTTTTCGTCCCTGAGGCAAAAAGCCTCAGGGCTTTTTTATTGCAAAAACGCACCGCCGCGTGCAAAAAGGAGTCGATCTTATGAACCACATTCAAATCGCCGATACGACATTGTGTCCGCAGGGTAACACGTACAGCTTCAAGGAAAAGCTGGAGATTGCCCGTCAGCTGGAAAACCTGCATGTAGATATTATCGAGCTACCGCCGATCGCCGGCGGCAAGGCGGATATGCTGTTGGCGCGCACCATCAGCGCTTTTGTGAAGGAGAGTATTCTGTCCGTGGCGGCCGGTCTGACGGCACAGAGCATCGAGGATGCCGCCGCCGCACTGAACAACGCTGTTCACGCACGGATTCGCATCGAACTGCCGCTGTCGGCTGTCGGCATGGAGTATACGGCTCACAAAAAGCCGGCGGCCATGCTGGAATGGGTCGGCAAGGCCGTGGCGATGGCCGCGGAGCATTGCGCCGATGTGGAATTCTGTGCGGTAGATGCCACCCGTGCCGATGAAGCCTTCTTGAAGCAGGCGTTGCAGTCGGCCGTCAATGCCGGAGCCAAAACGGTCAGCCTGTGCGACAGCACCGGCGAAATGCTGCCGGACGATTTTGCGGCGTTTGTGGCGAACGCCACCGAGGGCATTGCTGTGCCGGTGGCGGTGCGCTGTGACAACCAGAACGGTCTGGCGGCGGCGCAGGCGATTTTGGCGGTGCGCGGCGGTGTCGGCTGTGTCAAAACCGATGTTGCCGGAAATACGGTGCCGCTGGAGAGCTTTGCCACGATGATCAAAAACTGCGGCAACACCTACGGCTTTGCCAGCCGAATCCGTTACACGAAATTGCATCGCACCATTCAGCAAATCCATTGGGTCACGGATAAATCGGGCGCCGCTTCGTCGGTTTCGGTCGCCGCATCGGACGAGCTGGGAATTCGCCTGGATGCCAAGGACGGCAAGGACGACGTTATCGCCGCGGCGGTCAAGCTGGGGTACGACCTTTCCGACGAGGACAGCGACAAGGTGTATCAGGAATTTCTGCGTGTGGCGGACAAAAAGAACGTCGGTGCCAAGGAGCTGGACGCCATCATTGCCAGCGTCGCGTTGCAGGTTCCCGCTACGTACACTCTGGATAATTATGTGATTAACACCGGCAACGTGCTGTCCGCCAGCGCCCAGATCACCCTGCGCCGCGACGACAAGGTGCTTCAGGGCATCAGCGTCGGTGACGGCCCCATCGATGCGGCCTTCCGCACGATCGAACAGATCATCGGCCAGCATTTTGAGGTGGACGATTTCCAAATTCAGTCGGTCACCGAGGGCCGCGGCGCCGTGGGCAGCACGCTGATTAAGCTGCGCTCCGGCGGCAAGGTGTATTCCGGCAACGGCATTTCCACCGACATTATCGGCGCCAGTATTCGGGCGTATATCAGCGCGGTCAACAAGATCGTCTACGAGGAGGCGTGATTTATGAAGTTTTCATTTTCCACCAAGGGCTGGCACGAAAACAGCTTTGAAGAATTTTGCAATATCGCCCAGGAGCTCGGCTTTGAGGGAATTGAGCTGCACAACATTCACAACCGTCTGTTCACCGATAAGGACGGCGCTTTTCACGATTATACGGCGGCGGCAACGCTTCGCCGGTTGTATGAAAAGAAGCTGGAGCTCTCCTGCATCGATGCCAT
>CAYQBP010000114.1:0-1629 GCA_964415745.1 uncultured Eubacteriales bacterium | reverse complement strand
ATTTGGCGGCGCTGTGGAATATGGCGGCGGCCTATCTCGGAGCCGGTGAGGACCCGGACGAGATTATTAAAAACCTCGGTGCCTACGTGCGCCACGTGCATCTCAACGACGCTGTCAAGCACGAGGATCACGTGGAATACCGCCTGCTGGGTGAGGGCGACCTGCCGATTGCCGATATGATGCTGGCGTTGCGCTCGGTGAATTACGATGGGTTTATTTCTCTGGTGTGGGACCCCAGCTGGTGCGAAGAACTGGACGACATGGAGATCATCTTCTCGCAATTTGTCTCCTACATGAAGCCGTTTGGTGACACCTCGCGCAATGTGAAGGCACTGTATTATAACCGCGCGCATACCGGTAAATACGTGTGGGAAAAGGATCGCCTGATCGATGCTACGTTTTCCGATGTGCTGGATCGCATGGTGGAGGAGTTCCCCGACCAGTATGCCTTCAAATATACGACACTGGATTATACGCGCACCTACAGCGAATTCCGCGACGATGTGGACGAATTTGCCCGTGTGCTGATTGCTCTGGGCGTCAAGGCCGGCTCGCACGTGGCGGTATGGTGCTCCAATGTGCCGCAGTGGTACATTGCATTTTGGGCAACGGTGAAGCTCGGCGCGGTACTGGTTACGGTGAACACGGCGTATAAGATTCACGAAATCGAATACCTGCTGCGTCAGTCCGATACCCACACGCTTATCATTACCGAAGGTGCCAAGGACTGCCACTACGGGCAGATCATTGCCGAGCTTTGTCCGGAGCTGGAGGCTGTCAAGGCCGGAAAGGCATTGCACGCGCGCCGTTTGCCGTTCCTGCGGAATGTGATTACCGTCGGCTTCCGTCAAAAGGGCTGCTTGGAATGGAACGAGGCATTGCAGCTGGCGGATCAGGTCCCGGTCGAGGAGGTATACCGCATGGCGGCGGCGGTGGATAAGGACGATGTTTGCAATATGCAATACACCTCCGGCACCACCGGTTTCCCCAAGGGCGTGATGCTGACGCATTACAACGTGGTCAACAACGGCAAATACATCGGTGACCACATGGATTTGTCCACGGCGGATCGCATGATGATTCAGGTGCCGATGTTCCACTGCTTCGGCATGGTGCTGTCCATGACGGCGTCCATGACCCACGGTACCACCATGCTGCCGTTGCCGTATTTCTCTCCCAAGCCGGCACTGGCCTGTGTTCATAATGAGCATATTACCGCATTCAACGGCGTGCCGACCATGTTCATCGCCATGATGCAGCACGAGGATTTTGCCAAGACCGATTTTTCCTATATGCGGATCGGCATTATGGCCGGTGCGAATTGCCCGGCCGATTTGATGAAAAAGGCGACCGACCCTGCCGGCATGAACATGAAGGAGATCATCTCGGTTTACGGTCAAACCGAGGCCTCTCCAGGCTGTACCATGAGCAGCTACTACGATTCGCTGGAGGTTCGCACGGAAACGGTGGGCAGCGCGTTTGCTCATGTGGAGTGCAAGATCGTCGATCCCGAAACGGGCGAGGATTGCCCGGACGGTGTCAACGGCGAATTTGTGGCGCGTGGATATAACATCATGAAGGGCTATTACAAGATGCCGAAGGCTACCGCCGCCGCGATCGATGCACAGG
>CAYQBP010000113.1:0-3669 GCA_964415745.1 uncultured Eubacteriales bacterium | reverse complement strand
CTTGTCGGCGCCGCACGCCGCCAGGCAGGCCACCATTAACAAGGTCGCCAGCAAAACAGCAAGCAATTTTTTCGTTAATTTCATCGTTAAACCCTCCAAAAATTTTATACTAACATTATATATATATATATATATTTGTCAAGTGATTTGCATAAATAAATATAAAAAGTTGAAAAAATTATTCGAACAGCGGCGTAGAAAAATACCGTTCCGCCGTATCCGGCAGCACCGTCACCACGGTTTTCCCCTTTCCGAGCTGTTTGGCGAGGCGCAGGGCGGCCGCTACGTTGGTGCCACTGCTGATGCCACAGAGGATTCCCTCTTTTGCCGCCAGGTCTTTGGAGGTTTGCAAAGCCTCTTCGTCCTTGATGATGCATACATCGTCATAAATTTCCTGGTTCAAAATAGCGGGGATGATGCCGTCTCCGATTCCCATTTGCAGGTGTGTGCCGATCGAGCCGCCCGACAAAATCGCCGCATTTTCCGGTTCTACCGCCCAGATCGTCATGTCGGGGTTGTGCTGTTTCAGCATTTCACCGATACCGGTGATGGTTCCGCCGGTGCCGATGCCGGAGCAAAAGCCGTGAATCGGGCCGCCGACCTGTTCCAAAATTTCCGCCGCCGTGCCGGTACGCTGAATAGCCGAGTTGGCAGGATTTTCAAACTGCTGCGGCACAAACACATTCGGGTCTTCCGCCTTCATTTTCAGTGCCAGCTGTAAGCACTCCTCGATGCACAGGCCGATATTGCCGGCATCGTGCACCAAAACGACCTCGGCGCCGTACTGACGAACCAGCTTGCGGCGCTCCTCGCTGACCGAATCCGGCATGATGATGCGAACCGGATAACCGCGAACCGCGCCGACCAACGCCAAGCCGATCCCCTGGTTACCGCTCGTCGGTTCCACGATGACGGTATCCTTATGAATCAAACCGCGCTGCTCGGCATCAACGATCATATTATACGCCGTACGTGTTTTGATGGAGCCGCCCACATTGAGTCCTTCAAACTTCACCAAAATTTCGGCGTCGTTTTCACCGGTCATGCGCTGAAGGCGAATCATCGGGGTGTTTCCCATGGCTTCTAAAATGGTATTGCAGATCATGTACAAACCTCTTTTGCTGATAGCATCTACTAAAAAATCTATGACAGCATCATAGCACAGTTGACAAAATTTTGCAATGCTTTCCGCAAAATCAATCCGCGTGGATTTTTGTGCTTGCCAGATAGCTTTCCCGACCGGTTTCGTACAGATTGTTCCCCTCGCTGTCGATGACGACGACGACCGGAAAATCCACTACCTCCAGACGGCGGATCGCTTCGGCACCGAGGTCGTCGTAGGCGATGATCTCGGATTTTTTAATACAGCGGGACAGCAACGCGCCGCAACCGCCGATGGCGCCAAAATAGACCGCACCGTGTTTTTGCATGGCGTCAATCACTTTGGGTCCGCGTTTTCCCTTGCCGATCATACCGGTTTGCCCCAGCGCGATCAGCGTGGGACTGTAAGCGTCCATACGGTAAGAGGTCGTCGGCCCGGCAGAGCCGATCACCTGTCCCGGCTTTTCCGGCGTTGGGCCGACAAAATAAATGACAGCGTCTTTTATATCCAGAGGAAGCTCTTTCCCCTGCTCTACCAGCTCGCACAACCGCTTGTGAGCGGCATCGCGTGCGGTGTAGATAACGCCGGAAAGCAGACAACTGTCCCCGGCCTTCAGCTTTCTGGCTTCGGCACGGCTCAACGGAGCGTGAATGGTAAGAGACATTACAGCACCTCCGTTTTATGTCGTGTGACATGGCAATTGATATTGACGGCTACCGGCAAACCGGCGATGTGTGTCGGAAACGTTTCGATATTGACCGCCAGCGCGGTGGTTTGTCCGCCAAAGCCCTGGGGACCGATCCCCAAACGGTTGATCCGCTCCAGCAGCTCGGCTTCGAGGGAAGCGTAAAACGGTTCGGGGTGTCGTTCATCGACCGGACGCAACAGGGCTTTTTTCGCCAAATACGCCGCCTTGTCGAACGTGCCGCCGATCCCGACTCCCACCACGATGGGTGGACAAGGATTTGGACCGGCCTGTTCCACGGTTTGCACAATAAAATCGCGCACCCCGTCGATGCCGTCGGAGGGGCGAAGCATGGCGATTCGGCTCATATTTTCGCTTCCGAAGCCCTTGGGAGCCACCGTGATCTCCAGCCGATCGCCGGGGACGATTTCGGTGTACAGCATGGCCGGAGTGTTGTCACCGGTGTTGACACGATCCAGCGGATCACGCACCACGCTTTTACGAAGATACCCTTCCCCGTAGCCGCGGCGCACACCCTCGTTGACGGCTTCCGTCAGGTCGCCACCGACGATATGTACCTCCTGACCGATTTTCAAAAACACGCAGGCAACGCCGGTATCCTGGCAGATCGGCTGTTCGGTTTCGTCCGCGATGCGGTAGTTTTCCACAATACGATCCAGAATTTCCGCCGCCTGCGACCATGGCTCGCGGTTGCGACAAGCCGTAATACACGCTTTCATGTCCTCACTCAAATGGCAGTTAGCTTCGATGCAAAGCCGCTTGACCGATTCGACGATCTGTTCCGCGGTGATTTCACGCATCGCGTTCCCTCCTCCCCGATTTCTCGTTTTCGGGATTTTGTCGACCGATTTCGGCATTCAGCTTGTTCAAAACATACGTATAGCCGCCCTCCTTGTGAGGAAGCAGGCACGCCGAGCAATCCTTGATCCCGTTGGCGGTATAGGTGTAATTTCCGCCGCAGTCTTCTCCTAAAAGATACAGCGGACAATAGCAAAACAGGCAATTAAAGAACCCGTCCCCGGTGGTGTGGCACGGGAAATACTCACATTCCCGGTTTTGAAAATAGGCAGAATGTCGGTTCATACATCGCCCTCCGAGGCGCCGCCGATTTCTGCGGCAAACGGCTCCAGTGACCGCTTCAAAATGCCGTGTATATGGGCAATGGCCATGCCGTAATTGGTGATCGGCACGCCGCTGTCCGCGCAGTGACGCAAGCGGCGCTTCATTTCCCGTTCGTTCAGCATACAGCCGCCGCAATGAATCACCAGCGCGTAGCGCGACAGATCGTCCGGGAAATCGCCGCCGGAGGTGAATTCAAAGTGAAGCTCCCTACCGGTATGCTGTGTGATCCACGCGGGGAGCTTTACAGTACCGATGTCACCGCACTGGCGATGATGGGTGCACCCTTCGGAAATTAAAACCGTGTCGCCGTCCTGCAAGGTATCCAGACGCGCGGCGCCGCGCACCAAGGCCTCCAGCTCGCCCTTGTACCGTGCAAACAAAATAGAAAACGAGGTGAGCGGAACGGTGGCAGGCACCGTTTTGGCCACTCTGCCGAACGCCTGCGAATCGGTAACGATAATGGACGGGGCTTTACCCAGCTTTTGCAATGCTTCGGCAAGACGGGTATCCTTAGTCACTACGGCCGTAGCGTCGGCCTCCAAAATATCCCGGATCGTTTGCTGCTGAGGCAGGATCAGGCGTCCTTTGGGTGCCGACGAGTCGATGGGTACCACCAGCACCACCGTATCGTCAGGCGACAGCAAATCGGCAATCAGGTGCTTTGCTTCCCCCTCCGTCCGAGCAAGTCGGGCGACCGCTTCACGCAAGGCGGCGATGCCGTCTCCGCTTTTGGCGCTGA
>CAYQBP010000112.1:0-3721 GCA_964415745.1 uncultured Eubacteriales bacterium | reverse complement strand
CCATACCGCCGGTGTTCAGCCCGGTATCGTTGTCACCGGCACGCTTGTGATCCATCGACGACACCATGGGGATCAGCGTTTCCCCGTCGGTAAATGCCAGCACCGAAACCTCCGGCCCGGTCAAAAATTCTTCGATCACCACGCGGTCGCCGCTGGCGCCGAATACCTTGTCCTCCATCATGGAGCGAACGGCCTGCCGCGCTTCCTCGCGCGTTTGAGCGATCACCACGCCCTTGCCAAGCGCCAGTCCGTCCGCTTTGATCACGGTGGGGATCGGCGCGGCTTCCAGATACGCCAGCGCCTCCTCCTGCCGTTCAAACACCTCGTATGCCGCTGTCGGAATGGCATACTTCTTCATCAGCTGCTTGGAAAACACCTTACTGCCTTCCAAAATCGCCGCATTCGCGCGCGGCCCGAAGCAGGGGATCCCCTGTGCCTCCAGCGCGTCCACCGCGCCCAGCACCAGCGGATCGTCCGGCGCCACCACCGCGTAATCCACGGCATGCTCCACGGCAAACCGCACGATTCCGTCGATGTCCTTGGTGCCGATGTCAACACAGGCGGCCTCCGCCGCCATGCCGCCGTTGCCCGGCAACGCATAAATTTCTCCGACCGCCGGGTTTTCACGCAATTTACGGATAATCGCGTGCTCTCTGCCGCCGCCGCCAACCACTAACAGTTTCACGAGACCTTCTCCTTTCTGCCAATCAATGGTGGAACAGACGCATACCGGTAAAGGCACAAACCATGTCGTATTTGTCACAGCAGGCAATCACCGCGTCGTCGCGGATAGAGCCGCCCGGCTCTGCCACATAGCGCACACCGCTGCGGTGAGCGCGCTCGATATTATCACTAAACGGAAAAAACGCATCCGAGCCGAGTGCCACGTCCTGCACCGTGTCCAGATAGGCGCGGATTTCCGCATCGGTCAACGGCTCCGGCTGACGGGTAAAATACTTTTGCCAATTGCCGTCGGCGCACACGTCCTCCTCGTTGCGGTTGATGTAGCCGTCGATCACATTGTCGCGGTCGGGACGTCCCAAGCCCTCGCGGAACGGCAGTGCCAGCACCTTGTCGTGCTGGCGCAGGAACCAGGTGTCCGCTTTGCCGCCTGCCAGCCGCGTGCAATGAATCCGCGACTGCTGACCGGCACCGACACCGATGGCCTGACCGTCCACCGCATAGCACACCGAGTTGGACTGAGTATATTTCAGGGTAATCAGCGACACGATCAGATCGCGCACCGCCGTTTCCGGCAACGCCTTATTCTGCGTGACGATTTGACCGAGCAGCTCCCGATCGATGCGGAAGTTATTGCGTCCCTGCTCAAAGGTGATGCCGAACACCTGCTTACGCTCGATTTCGTCCGGCACATACGCCGGATCGATCTGCACCACGTTGTACGTGCCCTTGCGCTTCTTTTTGAGAATTTCTAGCACCTCCGGCTCATAGCCGGGCGCGATAATGCCGTCCGACACCTCGCGCGCGATCAGACGCGCGGTGGTAACGTCACACACGTCGGACAGCGCGACCCAGTCACCGAAGGAGCACATCCGATCGGTGCCTCGAGCACGCGCATACGCACACGCCAGCGGCGACGCGTCCAGCTCCGGCACGTCGTCCACGAAGCAGGCCTGCTTCAGCTTGCCCGGCAGGGGCAAACCGACTGCCGCCGAGGTGGGGCTGACGTGCTTGAACGAGGTCGCCGCCGGCAGGCCGAGCACCTCCTTCAGCTCTCTGACCAGCTGCCAGCTGTTAAAGGCGTCCAAAAAGTTGATATAGCCGGGGCGGCCGTTCAGAATCGTGATCGGCAGCTCCGTACCGTCGTGCATGAAAATTCTGGCAGGCTTTTGGTTGGGATTGCAACCGTATTTCAGCTCAAATTCCTTCATGACGTGACCCCTCACTTGTTTTTATTGATAATGACCTCGGTCGGCTCGCCGCCGTCCAGCGGCACCGCGCGAACAAACAGCGAAACCTTATTGTCGGCGTTCAAATGCTCCCACACCAGCGCCGCCAGCTCCTCGGCGGTGTTCGGCAGGGCAATCTCCTCCGGCTCGCCGCAGAACGAGGGGATCGGATCACCGTCGCACCGATAGGTGTGAATAAAATGTCCGATGCCGTCCTCCGGCAGGTATTCGTAAAAATACCGACGCACCGCCTCCGGGCGGCCGTTGGCCGATTTCAGAATGGACAGCTTGTAGGTGAAGCTCCGATGCGAAAAATCATAGTGCAGCAGACCCGAAATGCGCGGCGTGAAGTTGGGGGCGTCCGGCTCAAATTCGCGCAGACGCAGACCGTCCTCAAAGCCGTGAGCGACGCCGCCCTCGCCGCAGACGTGATCGTAGACCGTATCGGTCTGGTCACCATTGGTGATGATATCGACCGTGCCGTTTTCGGCGGTCAGATACGGGTTATAAATAATCAGGCTGGGATCGGACAGCTTCGATTCGTCAAACGCCTTGGTACGCATACCGCCTGCAAACCGCTCAAACACACGGTTGCGGCTGTTGACACTGCGTCCCATGATGAAGTACGCAATCATCGCATTTTTGCCGTCTGCCGATTTGCCGACCACGATGCCGCGGCCCGGATAGCTGTTTTCCGCCAGCAGGGTTGCCAAATCATACTGTGCCATGTCGCTCATCCTTTCTGTTCCCGCACCAGCGCCGCCGAGACCTGCTCGACCGCCGCCGGTAAAATCTTCCACTCCGCCTGCTCCATCACACGCTTTTGCAGAGTCTCCGGCGTGTCGTGCGGCAGTACCTCCACCGCCTTTTGCAGAATGATCTCGCCGCCGTCCGGCACCTCGTTCACAAAATGCACCGTAGCACCGGTCACCTTGACGCCGTATGCCAGTGCCGCCTCGTGCACATGAAGCCCGTAAAACCCTTTACCGCAAAAGGACGGGATCAGCGAGGGGTGCACGTTCACGATGCGCCGCGGATACCGGGAGGTGAACGATTCGCTGAGAATCGCCATGAACCCGGCCAGCACGATCAAATCCGCGCGGCAATCGGCCAAAAGAGCGTGAAGCCGCGCTTCAAACGCTTCGGCCGAGCCGCACTCCTTTTTCAGCACCACCGCCGTGGCGATCCCGGCGTTTTCGGCACGCCGCAGAGCATACGCATCGTCGCGGTTGGCGATCACCAGTACGATCTCACCCGACGGGATCGCGCCACGGCTTTGGGCATCGATCAACGCCTGCAGGTTGGTACCGCCGCCGGACACCAGCACGGCAATCCGCGCGCGGCTCATACGATCACCTTTTCGTCCGACTCGACGATCTCACCGATCACATAAGCGTCCTCGCCGTTCTCGCGCAGGATCGTCAGCGCCTTATCCGCTTCGTCTGCCGGAACAACGATGCTCATGCCGACACCCATATTGAAGGTGTTGAACATATCACGCTCGCTGATGCCGCCGACCTTGGCGATCAAATCGAAGATAGGCAGCACCTTGACCGCCGCTTTATTGATCCGCGCACCCAGACCGTCCGGAATACTGCGCGGAATGTTCTCGTAAAAGCCGCCGCCGGTAATGTGGGAAATGCCGCGCACCTTGACCTGCTCCAGCAGGGCCAGCACCGGCTTGACGTAAATGCGCGTGGGGGTCAGCAGAGCTTCGCCCAACGATTGGCCGCCCAGCTCCGCCAGCGGTGCTTTGAGGTCGGCGTTTTCCACGTCGAATACCTTGCGAACCAGCGAAAAGCCGTTGGAAT
>CAYQBP010000111.1:0-3749 GCA_964415745.1 uncultured Eubacteriales bacterium | reverse complement strand
TAAGCTGTCGCTGAATAATCTTTGCAAAAACGTGCGTGCCGCGTATCACGCGGTTACCGCTGGACGCGAGGTCGGTAAAATTTTGCGTGATTTTCGGCCGGATATTGCCATCGGTACCGGTGGTTACGTGTGTGGGCCGGTGCTGCGAACGGCGGCCAAGCGAGGCGTCCCGGTGCTGGTGCACGAATCCAACGCCCTGCCGGGCGTGACGGTAAAGATGCTGGCGCCGTATGCGAAGGCGATCATGGTGTCGGACGAGGCGGCGCGCAAGCACCTGCCTGCCGACGCACCGGTGGTGGTGACAGGCAACCCCCTGCGAAGCGGCTTGACCGCCATCGATCGACAGGCGGCACGACAGGAGCTGGGCGTGGACGACCGTCCCCTGGTGCTCTGCTTCGGTGGCAGTCTGGGTGCACGCCCCATCAACGAGGCGATTGTGGGTGTGCTGGGACGCCCGGAGGCGGCTCAGGTGCAATTCCTGATCGGTACCGGTCGGGGGAAAAACCACGAGCACGTGCAGGAGCTGTTGGCACAGGAGGGCATCGTTCCCGACGGTGCCGCGGTGCGGGTGCGCGATTATATTGACGATATGCCGCGCTGTATGGCGGCGGCGGATTTGGTGATTTGCCGTTGCGGTGCGATGACGCTCAGCGAGCTGCCGGCGCTGAAAAAGCCGGCGATTCTGATCCCGTCTCCCTACGTGGCGGAAAACCACCAGTTTTACAACGCCATGGCGTTGGCAGAGCGCGGTGCGGCGGTGTGCATCGAAGAAAAAGAGCTGACCGCCGACCGTTTGTGGGAGGAGATTTGCCGTGTGGCGCTGTCTCCCACTACATTGCAACGCATGGGCGAAGCCGCCGGCAAGGCGGCGGTGCTGGACGCCGACCGACGGATTCTGGCGGTCGTGCGCGATGTACTGAAGCAATAAGCGTCACCTTTTTCCCGTTGCGTCATAGGATGAACTGAGAGGTTTCCTGTGATTGCAAAGGGAAAGGGGCAGGACGATGGCAAGGCTGATTATCGACGGCGGTCGCCGTCTCAACGGAGCAATACATATTCACGGTGCAAAAAACAGCGTGTTGCCGATTTTAGCGGCAACGTTGCTGGTGCCCGACACGTGCGAGCTTGAAAACTGTCCGGCACTGTCGGATGTACAGGCAGCTTCGGCAATTTTGAGACACCTCGGTTGCACGGTTCGGCAGGATGGCTCCTGCATCACAGTGAATGCCGACGCGCCGACGCGGTGGGATATTCCGGATCCGCTGATGCGCGAAATGCGTTCCTCCATCATTTTTTTGGGCGCCATGGTGGCCCGTATCGGAGAGGCGGAGTTGTCTTTCCCCGGCGGCTGTGAGCTGGGACCTCGCCCGATTGATCTGCATCTGTCGGCGTTACGGCGAATGGGATTGCAGATACGGGAGGAAGGCGGCAGGCTGTGCTGTCGTGTCAAGGGGCGGCTGGTCGGTTGTCCCGTTACGCTGTCGTTTCCCAGCGTGGGGGCGACGGAAAACGTTTTGCTGGCGGCGGTAACGGCGGCCGGCACCACGACCATCTATAACGCGGCGCGTGAGCCGGAGATCGTGGACCTGTGCCGCTTTTTAACGGCTTGCGGCGCGCATATCCGCGGCGCCGGAGAGGGCACGATCATCATCGACGGCGTTGACCGGCTGAACGGATGTCACCATCGGATCATTCCCGATCGAATCGAGACCGCAACCTATATGGGCGCGGCGGCAGTAACGGGCGGTTCGCTGTTTTTGCGCGAGGCTTGCCCGGCGCAGCTACAGACGGTGATTCCCCTGCTTGAGGAGATGGGGTGCAGTGTGACTGCATGGGACACAGAGCTATTGGTGAGCGCGCCGGGGCGATTGCGTCGGGTCAAAACGGTGCGAACATTACCGTACCCCGGCTTTCCGACGGACGCGCAGGCACTGCTGATGACGATGGCGTGTCTGGCAAAGGGAACCAGCGTGTTCATCGAAACGATTTTTGAAAGTCGCTATAAACACGTGGGCGAGCTGATGCGGCTGGGAGCGCGTATCAAGGTCGAGGGGCGCGTTGCCGTGGTCGAGGGCGTGCCGCAGCTATCCGGTGCGCCGGTGGAATGTACCGACCTGCGCGGAGGCGCGGCGCTGGTGTTAGCCGGGCTGGCGGCGCAGGGACGAACGGAGCTCAGTGGACTGCACCATCTGGAGCGCGGTTATGAATCGCTGATCGAGGACTTGACACAGGCAGGAGCATCTCTTATACTGGAAGAATAAACATGAACGGGAATGGCGGAGCATGAAGCGAAGAAGCGCATCAAAACAGACGAACAGCCAGAGACGGAGTGTCAACCGTCTCCGGCTGTTTGTGGTGCTGGCGTTGCTGGATGCTTTGCTGATTGTCGGCAGTCTGCTGATGCTGCCGATGGCGCTTAACAGCGTGGACGCGGAAACCGGCAAGCCGTCCTCCCTGTTCGGCGTAAAAAAAATCACCGTCGTCGGAAATACGCGGTATGATGAGGCGGCGATCGTCGGTATCAGCGGCATTTTGGAAGGACAGAGCGTGTTTTCCGTCAGCGAGCGCACTGCCGAGCGGTATATTGCCGAAACGTTTTCATACGTGAAGGACGTGTCGGTCGATGTGACGATGAAGCGTGAGGTAACGATCACGCTGACCGAATATCAGGAGCTGGGCGCCGTCTATGTTGACGGAAGCTGGATGGTCATCAGCCGGGAGGGAATCGGGCTGATGAAAATGCCGGTGGAAGGGGAGCGGCCGTTTCGCCGGGTTTATCTGAAGGGCGTAAAGGCCGAGTCCGGTGAGGTCGGTGGGCAGGTGCTTTCCGGTAAGGATTTGGAAACGATCTGCACACTGGTGGATTCCATGCAGGCCAACGGGCTGACCGGTGTCGGCGTGATCGATCTGTCCGACCACAGCAATCTTCGCCTGAACTGGAAAAACCAGATCGACATTGCGCTCGGCAATGATTCCAACCTGAATTACGAGATTGCGGTGGCGGTCAGCTCCCTGCCGAAGGTGCTGGCGCGTCACGGCGAAACGACGACCGGCTTGTTGAACATCAGCCAGTATTCCGATGAAAAAATCGAAGCACCGGTGGTCATCTTTACGCCGTTCGAGCTTTTGAGCACCGATAAGCCGACTGCGGACGATGAACCGGCAACAGAACCGACGACGGAACCGGACGCAGGAGGCGAGCCGGAGGCGTAAAAAACTTTTTTCTGAAAAATCAAAAAATAGGTCTTTTTTTGAAAAAATACAGTTGAAATTCGGCGTATGTCGTGGTAAAATTATAGAGTAACTACAGTGGCGACGAGACCGCCCGAATCGTTGGGCGGTATGGCTGATAAAATATGAACCGGGAGGAAGTTTCATGAGCTTCGAATTTGAAGAAGAAACCTTTAAGGAAGGTGTCCAAATAAAAGTGATCGGTGTCGGTGGTGGCGGCGGCAACGCCGTGAACCGCATGGTTTCCTCCGGCATCAAGGGCGTGGAGTTTTTGGCGATCAACACCGATCATCAGGCGTTGATGCGTTCGCAGGCCGGAACCAAGCTGCAGATCGGTGAAAAGCTGACTCGCGGTATGGGTGCCGGTGCTAACCCGGAAAAGGGTCAGCGCGCTGCGGAGGAAAGCCGCGACGAGATCACGGCGGCCCTGAAGGGCACCGACATGGTGTTCATCACCGCCGGCATGGGCGGCGGCACCGGTACCGGTGCGGCGCCGGTCGTAGCGGAGATTGCCCGCG
>CAYQBP010000110.1:0-3866 GCA_964415745.1 uncultured Eubacteriales bacterium | reverse complement strand
CCTCCAAAATCATCTCCACGATGATGGCAGAGGGCTTATCGCTGGAGGAATGTGTGGAAACCATTGCCGCCACGCTTCCCGTCTGCTCGGTGCGCGGTGTGGCGTATTCCACCTTTACCATTATTCATTTACAAAACAATCAAACCGCCGAGGTTATCCAGTATGATAACCCCCATGTGATCCTCATTCGCGACGAGCATTCGTTCGATTATCCGAAAACCGAAATGAACATCGGCGGAAAAAAGATATTCAAATCGGTGCTCAAGCTACAGGAAAACGATATTTTTATCGCGATGAGCGACGGATGCCCTCACGCCGGTATCGGCACTGCGTACAACTTCGGCTGGAAGCGTGAGGATATTATCAGCTTTCTGGAAATGCTGGCACCGGCAGGCTATACCGCCAAAACGCTCTCCACCATGCTGGTGGACGAATGTGAAAAGCTCTACGGCGGTAAGCCGGGCGATGACGCCACCGCGTGTGTGGTTCGGATTCGGAAACGGGTGCCGATGAACATTCTGTTCGGCCCACCGTCCAATCGCGACGATGCTGACCGCATGATGTCGCTCTTTTTCTCCAAGGAGGGCAAGCATATCATCTGCGGCGGCACCACCTCCTCCATCGCCGCCAAATACCTTCGCAAGCCGCTGAAGGCGACCCTGAATTTTGAGCAATCCGACGTTCCGCCGATTGCGGAAATCGAAGGGGTCGATCTGGTGACAGAGGGCGTCATCACCATGAACAAGGTGATCGAATACGCCAAGGATTATTTGGGCGAAAACCGTTACTACGAGCATTGGAGCTACCGACGCGACGGCGCTTCGCTCATCAGCCGACTGCTGTTCGAGGAAGCCACCGACATCAACTTTTACGTCGGACGCGCCATCAACCCGGCGCACCAAAATCCCGATCTGCCCATCAATTTCAACATCAAGATGAATTTGGTGGACGAATTGTCCAAGGCCTTGAAGGAAATGGGAAAACGGATCAAAGTGAGTTATTTTTAAGGTGATAGCATGAGAAAGTTTGATACCAAGGTACAGCATTTGAAATACAAGGTTCTGCGCGAGGTTTCGCGTCAGGCGTGGAACGATACGCTGCTGGAATCGGTCATCGATATTCCGAAAACCATCGTTCCCGGCAAAACCTCGACCATGCGTTGC
The DNA here is from genome assembly GCA_964415745.1 of uncultured Eubacteriales bacterium. Taxonomy (GTDB): domain Bacteria; phylum Bacillota; class Clostridia; order Oscillospirales; family Acutalibacteraceae; genus RGIG3009. Next base: position 2,703 of record CAYQBP010000110.1, on the reverse strand, counting down.
TGTGTCTACAAGGAGCGCGCGATCCTCGCGGAGCGCGTAAAAATCGCCATGGGCGGTGATCCCGATAATCCCAACGTGATCGAAGTCATTGATATTGCCTGCGATGAATGCCCGGCGGCCGGTTATGAGGTGACTGACTCCTGCCGTGGCTGTTTGGCGCACCGTTGTGAGGACGTTTGCAAGCGCGGCGCCAGCTCGTTTGACCACAACCACGTCGCACACATTGACAAATCCAAGTGTGTGGAATGTGGGCAGTGCGCCAAGGTGTGCCCCTACTCTGCCATCACTAACCGCAAGCGTCCCTGCCAAAACGCCTGCAAGGTCAAGGCCATTTCCATCAACAGCGACAACGCCGCCGCCATTGACAACCACAAGTGTATCCAGTGCGGCGCCTGCGTGTATCAGTGTCCCTTCGGCGCGATCATGGATAAATCCTACATTCTCAACGTGATCGACTTCATCAAAAAGAGCGAGGGCAACACCAAATACAAGGTGTATGCCATGGTGGCTCCGTCCATCTCCAGCCAGTTCACCTATGCCAAGCTGGGACAGGTGATCGCCGGTCTGAAGCGGTTGGGCTTCTACACGGTGATCGAAGCGGCGCTCGGTGCCGATATGGTTGCTCAGGCGGAATCGCGTGAGCTGGCGGAAAAGGGCTTTTTGACCAGCTCATGCTGTCCTGCCTTTGTGCAGTACATTCGCTCGGCTTTTCCGCAGCTGCTACCGCTGGTCTCGCACAACTCCTCCCCCATGACGGCACTGGCCCGGTACATCAAATCCACCGATCCCACTGCCAAGGTCGTTTTCATCGGCCCCTGCACCGCCAAAAAAGCGGAAATGCACTGGGACAGCGTAAAGCCGTATGTGGACGCCGTGATGACGTTCGAGGAGCTGCAAGCCCTGTATGACAGCCGGGATATCGACATCACCGAGCTGTCGGAGGAAGCGCTGGATAACGCCTCCTACTTCGGTCGCATTTTCGCCCGTTCCGGCGGTCTGTCGGACGCGGTGGCACAGGGATTAAAGGAGCAGAACATCGACTTCGACCTGAAAGCCATCGCCTGCGACGGCATCGAGGAGTGTCGCACCGCCCTGCTGAAAAAGAACAAGCAGGTGTTGGACGCCAACTTCATCGAAGGCATGGCGTGTGTGGGCGGCTGTATCGGCGGCGCCGGCTGCCTGACGCATGGCGAAAAGAACAAAGCCGAAGTGGACAAATACGGAAAAGAGGCTTTTGAAAAAACCATTGCCGACGCCGTTTCCCAACTGAAATAACCATACAAATCACCGGCAGTCCCCTGCCTGTATGTCATGGGGATTGCCGGTTTTCTGTACCCATAAAGATACGCGCCCCGATTTTAACAAATCGGGGCGCTCGGTTATTCCTTCGGTATATGCGAATGTGTTACGGCTTCATGGCTTCGTACTGCGTACGCAGGTATTCGCGCTGTTCCTCGTTGCAGGGAACCAGCAAATCCTCGAACTCGGCAGTCAGGATTTCGTAGGTGATTCCTTCCGCCGCATACTCCGCCGCCGTGTGCTCCGTCATCCATTCCGGAGAGTACACCTTGGTACCCACCACCACAGCGTACGGATTGGCAAATGCTCGGATCACGTCCTCCATCGTGCCGTTGTAGATTGCTTCCACCTGCTCGTCGGTGAAATATTTTGCACCGTCACTGGTCTCTTCATACCAATCGCAAAGCGCTTCCACCTTTTCACGAGGAATTTGCAGCTCGGTGATCAACGTGTACGTATTGAACTCCGAACGATCTCGTGTTCCGTCGGGGTGAATGCCCTTAAACTGGCTCTCCCAAGCCTCATACACACTCTCATCGACCATCTTGGGAATTTCGCTTTCCACCGAAAAATCCGCCGTCATTCCCCGAATAAAATCCCAGTCATCTCCACCGCCGATTCCGATTCCGTCGTCGACAGTGGGTGTCGTAGTGGTCGGTGTGGCAGTCGTCGCCTGTGTTTCGGCCGGTGTCCCTTTTTTGCCCGCCGCGCACCCGGAGAACACTACAAGCAACAGGCAAAGAGCAATACCGATTACCAATACTTTTTTCATATTATAGCCCTCCTATCGAACTTACGGATATGTGGTGGACACGTCACCGGTAAACGTGACATAGGGGAAGAAGCGTTGCGGATTGATGGAAGTGCCGGACGCCGCCCAAGTAGCACTGGAGGAACCGAATGTGGATAAGTGCAAATGCGGTCCGGTGGAATCCCCGGTACTTCCCACTGTGCCGATCTTTGTTCCTACACTAACAGAATCTCCTTCTTTTAATGTTATTGATCCTGCTGTCATGTGCAAAAACGCTATACGAATCGGCTTTCCGTCTACCGTTGTATTATTGGTCTGTATGACCACCATATTACCACCTTCGGAATCGGTTGTAGACATTTTTCTGACCACGCCGGAAGTCGGTGAATAAATTGCTGTACCGCTGATTCCGCTGTCGGAAAGATCGATTCCGTAGTGGGTGGGACGGCTGGTGGTGCGATAACCGCTGGATATTTTGGTGAACTTGCCGCCGGAGAATACCCACGACCACCCGTAAATACCGTATTGGTCGGTGGACAACTCCAGCTCGAACGTCCATTTTTGTTGCGTTGCGCCACTATACGTCCGAATTTGAATATTCGCATTTTCGGCGGTGCTCGGTCCGGCAACCTCCAGCACGCGAGTACTGCTGA
>CAYQBP010000109.1:0-3953 GCA_964415745.1 uncultured Eubacteriales bacterium | reverse complement strand
CCCATGGAGCCGCCCAGAATTTCCGCCTTGATGCTCACACGGGTCAGCTCGTCCGAGGTGTCGTTAAACTCCTTCATCACGTCCGCCTGCTTGTTGTAGGCGACAATGGATTTGTAGCCGGTAATCATTTCTTCGGAATGACCGTTCAGCCGTCCCAGAATTTCGGAACGGCGGCGGTACACCTTTCGCATGACGACCGACATCTTTTTGGTGACGAACACCGTCAAAATCACGGTCAGCATCGTGATCAGCGTCAGCTGCCAGCAGTAATAAAACATGATCGCCACGGTGCCGACCACCGTTAACACGCCGGAAATCAGCGAGCCGAGGCTTTGCGACACCGTATTGGAAACATTCTCCACGTCGTTGGTCATGCGGCTCATGATATCGCCGTTGGAATGGGTATCCAGGTATTTGATGGACAGGTAATCGATCTTTTTGAACAGGTCGTACCGCATCCGCTTCACGATGCTTTGGCTCAGCCGCGCCGCCGTCAGCGATTGAAGCAACCCGAACACGATGTTCACGGCATACACGATCGCCAAAAGGAGGATACACCGATACAGGCTGTCCCAATCCGACGTTCCGATTGCGTCGATGGCTTCGCCCTGTAAGGCCGGTGCCAGCAGTGCGGACAGCGTAACCAGGACGACCGCGCACATCAGCACGATCAGCAGGCGCTTTGTCTGCTTAAAATACGCCAGCAGGCGCTTCAGCGTTTGCTTGGCGTCGGTCGGCTTTTCCACCGCCTGACCCATGCCGCCGGGGCCGCGGCGCGGGCCGCGCATACCCATCGGAGGCATCTCTTTTTTGTCGGGGGACGCGTGATAGCGAATAGGCTGTGATACCGCACCGTCGCCCTTTTCAAATCCGCGCGGCAGGGTCTGTCTGTTATCCGACATGCTCGACGCCTCCTTCCTTGAGCTGTGACGCGTAAATATCACGGTACAGCTCCGAATCGCGCAACAGCTCCTCGTGCGTTCCGATAGCCGCGATGCGTCCGTGATCCAGCACCGCGATCCGGTTCGCTCCCTTCACCGAGGCGATGCGCTGAGCGATAATGATTTTGGTAGCGTCGGGACACTCGCGGCGCAGGGCTTCGTACAGCTGTGCCTCCGTTTTCAAATCCAGCGCGCTGGTGGCATCGTCAAAAATCAAAATTTCATGCGGCTTCAGCACCGCGCGTGAAATGGAGATTCGTTGCTTCTGACCGCCCGACAGCGAATGGCCGCCCTCCGTCACCGGCGTGTAATAGCCGTTCTCGGTCGCACAGATAAACTCATCGGCCTGCGCGATCTCGGCCGCCTTTTTGATTTCCCACGGCGTCGCCTCCGGCTTGCCCCAGCGAATGTTGGACTCGATCGAGCGGGAATACAGCTCCGCCTTTTGCAGCACCACCGAAATGCGGCTTCGCAACGCCTGAAGCTCATAATCGCGCACGTTCACGCCGTCCACCAGCACTTCGCCCTGCACGGCATCGTAGAAGCGCGGAATCAGATTGACCAGCGAGGATTTTCCGCTGCCGGTCGCACCGATGATCGCCAGCGTTTCGCCCGGCTCCACCGTGAAGGAGATATCCTCCAGCACCGGCACACCGGACGTGTTAGGATAGGAAAAGCTGACATGGCGGAATTCGATTTTGCCGCGCTCGCTTGCTTCGCCGTCAAACGATCCGTTCAAAATCACCTCCGGCGAGCTGAGAACCTCCTGAATACGATCGGCAGAGGCCTTCGCACGGGTAAAGGTTTGAAAAATATTGGCCATAAAGGTGATGCCGTGCAGGATTTGAGCCAGGTAGGTGATGCCGGCCATGACGCGGCCGGGCGTCATATTGCCGCCGCCCTGCACCGTCAAGCCGCCTACCACGATCACGGCAATCACGCAAATGTTCAACACGATATTCATGCACGGTCCCATAAAAGCCAGCAGCGTTTGGGCACGCAGGCTGACATCACACAACGCCCCGTTGGCGGCGTCAAACCGTTTCAGCTCATGCTCCTCCTTCACATACGCCTTGACCACGCGCGCACCGGCTACATTCTCCTGCATCACGTTGTTGATGCCGTCCAGCTTCTTTTGCACAACGGAAAACATCGGCGCCGCCTTTTTCAGGAAGAATACCACAAAAACGATGATAAACGGCAGACCGCAGGCGGCAATCAGAGCGAATTTGGGCGACTGCAGATACAGCATATAAATGCCGCCGACGAACATCACCATGTTGCGAACCAGGCCGCGCACCAGCATCATGACCATGTTCTGCACCTGCGTCACGTCGTTGGTCAAGCGCGTTACCAGCGAGCCGGTCGAGAATTTGTCCGTTTGCTGAAAGGACAAGCTCATAATGCGCGCAAACAGGTCCTTACGCAGATCGTTTCCAAACTGCTGTGCCGCCAAATTGGCAAACACGCCGCACAAAATGCCGCAACAGCCGCCGATCAGCACCAGCAGGATCATTTTCAGACCAACGGTTAAAATCAGCTCGAAATTGTTTTGCAGCACGCCGTCGTCCACGATTTTCGCCATCAGGTCCGGCTGCAGCAGGTCCATGGCCACCTCGCCCACCATGAACAGCGGTGCGATCAGGCAGAACACCCAGTATTTTTTAATGTATTTCAGCATTTACAGTTCCTCCCGTATAACCCGATACAGGTCGTCCAGTATGGCGATCAATTCCTGCTCCCGGTTTTCGGTGATCGCCGCCGTGATGGCGGCGTCCGATTGCCCCAGCCGGTTTTGCAAAAGCTCGGCCTTTTGCCGACCCTTTTCGGTCAAAAACAGCTTGGTGTAGCGCTGATCGCTTTCGTTCGTTTCCTTACAGATATACTGCCCGGCGATCATTTCCTTCACCGTCTGATTGATTGCGGCGGTCGTTTTGCCGGCAAACTCCGCCAGCATCTTTTGGTTGGCGCCCGGATTCCGCGACAAAAACATAATCACCACTCGATAGGAATCGGGGATTCCCACCTCCAGGGCGCATCGCCTCATGTGGCGTACCCACTCCTTTTGCGTTCTGGACAGCGCCATCATCAACGTTCTGCGCGGCCGCTCCATGTAATCGCCCCTTACAATCAAGATTTAATTAAGTACTTTATTAAGTATAATCATCGTCAACCCATTTGTCAAGGAGAAAAACGTCTGCATCGCGTCCGAAGATGGTCGCACGTCTGCCGGCTTCCACCGGCTTTTCCGCAAACTGATCGTAGGTCAGCACCTCCTCACCGAACAACGCTTTCAAATACTCCACTCTGTTCCTTTCGCGCCCTCGCATCGCCTTTACTTCTAAATCCGCAGTCCGCTCTGCGCCGAGGCGTCCGTGCAGTTATATACCGGCACGGTAGGCATTTTGTATAAAAAAAGCACCGCGCTTTTTCTGCACGATGCTTTTGTCAGCTGTATGAAATTTGTAAATAGCTTTTTATTCTTCGTATCGTCCGCATCCTCGGCAAACCTGTTGCGCTACATTCCAATTTTCAATAGCATCACCCTTCAACAGTATATCGTCGGTAGCCATGTTGCAAAGCTCCCAACAGTATCCCTCCTCAATTTCTTTTTAAGCAAAGGACAATAATGCTTTTTGCTTACTACTTTTAGCATATTTTAAGACCTCTTCATAAAGTGTTTTTCCGCCCTCATCAAGCCAGCCAACTGTACCAAGCAACCCGTTGCTTTCAAGCACCGAGCGAAAGCTCCGTCTCGGTGCAATTTTTATAATATATTAAATATCCAATAAATCACGCCATATATCACGCTGGCAACGGTGCCGTACACGATAACGGGGCCGGCGATGGAAAACATTTTGGCGCCAACGCCGAGCACGAAGCCTTCGCTCTTAAATTCCATCGCCGGAGATGCCATGGCGTTGGCAAAGCCGGTGATCGGCACCAACGTTCCGGCACCGGCGTGCTTGGCAATGTTGTCATACACATTGAGACCGGTCAGCAAAACGCTGA
>CAYQBP010000108.1:0-3956 GCA_964415745.1 uncultured Eubacteriales bacterium | reverse complement strand
TCGATCGGATGCTCTTGAAGGTGCTTTGATAAAAACAATCGTATTTATTCCATGCGCAGTAAAAGCGAGGTGAAATTCACCTCGCTTTTGTCTTTATCCTTCAAACGTAAATTTATCCCAAAACGCAGTATAAATCTCCGTCTTTCACAAATACTAGCATCGCGATTTGAATTCAAAGGAGATTTATATATGAAAGCAACCGGCATTGTTCGCCGTATCGATGATTTGGGCCGCGTGGTTATTCCGAAGGAGATTCGTCGCACCATGCGTATTCGCGAGGGCGACCCGTTGGAGATATTTACGGGTCCCGACGCGGAAGTGGTATTCAAAAAATATTCTCCGGTGGGGGAGCTGGGGCAGTTCGCCGGGCAATACGCCGACGTCATGGCGCGTGCCTGCGGATTCCCGGTGCTGATTTGCGATCGCGACCATGTGATCGCCGTGGCCGGTGAAGCGAAAAAAGAATATCTTCACCGCCGCCTGTCGCCACCGCTGGAGCAGGCTATGGAAAAGCGAGCGGTGCTGGTGAAGCCGACGGTGCCGTTGTTCGTAACCGAAGACAACGATCGGACGATCGGCGTCATGGCACCGATTTTGACGGGTGGCGATGTCGCCGGCTGCGTGTGTATGCTGTGCCACGAGGACGGAACGGCACCGAGCGAGAGTGATTGCCGTTTGGACAGGGTCGCCGCCTCGTTTTTCGGAAAACAGCTGGAAGCGTAAAACAAAAAGTGCCGTGCCCGACCTCGGGCACGGCACAGCTGCTTGTGTGATTATTTGGCGGCCTTCTTCGCCATGATCTCCTTGATTTTGCTGATGACCTCCACGACCTTCAGGGCTTCGCTGTGCAGGATCGGATACGGCTTGCCGAGACGATAGTCCTCGTACATGGCGACCCAGGTCTCGTCCAGACGTTCGCCGAATACATCCACCGGTGCGCCGCCGTAACGCCATTCGATCGCCGGAGCCTGCTTGAAATTCGGGTCGGTGCCGGGCGTGGCATCGCTGGCGGGGAGACGCGGAATTTCCATGCCGGGCTTGACAAAGCGCCACTCCAGCTGGGAGTTTTCGACACCCGTGTCATACAGCACGCCGCGATCGCCGTAGGCGACGATCTGATGCGTGGCGGTGGCACAGCCGGAGCTGATTTCCATATCAATGATGCGGCCGTTGATACCGGTGAGCAACAGCTTGATATGATCCTCGCAGTTGCCACTGGCGAGAATCTGACGCGTTTCGGCATAAATATCGGTGTAGTCACCGCCGGCAAAGTTCAGGGCATGATCGATGATGTGCGGGCCCCAGTTGAGCAGCTGACCGCCGCCGTAGGTGTCGATGGTCTGCCAGTCGTTGCGCGTGGCAAAGCCGTTGCGAGTCAGCTTCACCTCGTAAACATTACCGATAATGCCGGAGTCGATGATCTCCATCGCCTTGGAAAACTTAGCCTCCCAGCGGCGGTTGTGGCGCACATACAGCTTAACGTCCGGCAAGCTGTCGGCCAACTCCATCAGCGCCTTGGCGTCATCATAATTGCAGCAGATGGGCTTTTCCAGGAAAACGGATTTGCCCGCCTTCAGCGCCATGCAGGCGTGCTTATAGTGGTCGCAGGAACGGGTAGCGATATCAACGATTTCCACCTCCGGATCGGCGATCAGCTCCTCGATGCTGGCATACGCCTTGGCACCGTACTTTTCCGCCACGGTGTTGCGGCGCTCCTCGATGATGTCGCAGACTGCATAAATCTGGAACATTTCATCCTTGCCTTCCAGCTCCGGCAGATGCATGCCGTTGCCTGCACGTCCCAAGCCTACCATACCCAATTTGATCGGTTTCATGCTTATACGCCCCACTCTCTTAAAATTTCACGACTTTCTGCCAAGTCCTCCAGCGGCTCGCGCAGATGTGTGTCGTGCTCAATAAAGATCCATTTGTCATAGCCTCTTTCCACGGCGGTTTTCACGACGTATTCGTTGTCCACCGGGAAATTGCCCTGCTTCAGACCGCAGAAATAGCCGCGATCCCACCAATCCTTCTGGTCGGGGTCCTTCATGACCCAGTCCTTCAGGTGAATGGCGACGATGCGATCGTAATACTTGTCCATGATCTCACGCACATTGCCGCCGGCAACCGCCATGTGTCCGACGTCAAATACCAGTCCGGCATCTGGGCACTTTTCCAAAAAGGTCTCCAGCTGCTCCTGTGTTTCCACAATGCAGCCTAGATGATTGTGTACGGCCGTCTTGATGCCGTACTTTTTGCAGGTGGCCGCCAGATAGTTGACACGGCGGCAGTAGGTTTCCAGCGAATCCTGAGCGTGATTTGCCTGTACGTCCGTCCAGATATATTCCTTGCGGAATGCGGCTGTCCACTGTACCTTCAGCTCCAAGGACGGGGCCAGCACGGTAGCAAAATCCATTCCCAGCTTGGCCAACGTCGTGGCCTTGTTCAATGCATCCGCCGCATCGATGGGAGTCAGACGCTCGATGCCGTCGTAGCCGATGGCCTTCAGGTCCTGCATTCGCTGCTCGTAATCCATAAAGCCGCCGTACCAGACGTTCATGCCATAATCTGCAATACCGATCTTACGCATTGTTTTCCCTCCGTTTACACAATTCTTTACTTATAATCATAGAGAATTCCGTTTCTGTTTTCCATTGTGATTTTCGCCATTTATATTGCAAATCGGCTCAACCTCTTGCAGACGATAGGGCAGCAACGCCGTTGGCAGGGGAGACGCGGTAATAACGCCGGAAAGCTCTGCCACGTGGCACAGACGGTGATAATATTGCTTTTCGAGCTTGTTGCCCGTGCACAGCAGGTAGGCGGCGTCGGTGTGCCGGAGCATCTCCCGGCGAACCAGATTTTCTTCGCGCGAGATGTCGCTCAATTCGCCCGACGCGGCAAGACCGCGGCAGGAAAAGAAGCAAAAATCGGCGTGATAATTGCGTATGGTCTCCAAAGCACCGTCTCCCACCAACGACAGGCAGGTGTTCATAACATCGCCTCCGGTGCTGATGACGCGGATCCCCTGCTCCGCCAGAGCGGTGGTGGCGCGCAGGCCGGAGGTAATAACGGTCAAATCGCTTTTTTCGGCCAGAAACGGTACCATGCGGTAGGCGCTGGAGGAGGCGTCCAAAAACAGGACGGCACCGTCGGGCACCAGGTCGGCGGCCTGCCGTGCGATACGGCTTTTTTCATCGGCGGCCTCCAGCTCGCGGATCACAAACGGAATTTTAATGCGTGAAACGCCGGTTTCGTCCAGCACGGCTCCGCCGTGAACACGCTTTATCAGCTGTTGCTGCTCCAGCCGTGCCAGATCGCGCCGAATGGACGGTTCGCTGATATATAACGCGGCCGCCAGCTTTTTGACACTGACCTGCTTGTCACGAATGAGCAGCTCCAAAATCGCTCTCTCGCGTTCCTTGCTCGTATGAACCCCTTCTTTCCGAAAAACGCTCAATGTTTTGAGCATTTGCTCATGTTTTGCGTCGCTGATTGATTATTTGCTCAATTTTCAGTATACTGCAACTGATACGGAAAAGCAAGGGGAGAGCGGTATGTTATTTGACGGACATACACATACGTGGTATTCGCACGATTCCGACAGCGATCCGCGCGCCATGTGCGAAGCGGCACTGGCGGCCGGGCTGAGCGGTATAGCAATGACCGATCACTGCGATATTGAGTGGGAGCTGGACGTTGCAGGTCCTATTCGGGACTCGGTTGCGCGGGCGGCGGAGCTGGCAGGAGAATACGGCGGACGGCTACGCGTGCTTCGCGGAATGGAAATCGGGGAAGCGCTGTGGGCACCGGAACGAGCACAGGCAATCACGGCTATGACCGAATACGATGTGATCATCGGATCGGTTCACGCGGTGCGCTACCGGGGGTTCACGGTGCCGTTTTCCTGGATCAATTTCAAGCAGCTCTCCGCCCGACAATTGCAGGAATACTTA
>CAYQBP010000107.1:0-4016 GCA_964415745.1 uncultured Eubacteriales bacterium | reverse complement strand
GAATTCGGCATTCCGGCGCTCGGCACCATGGCGCACAGCTGGGTTCAGCTGTTCGACAGCGAATACGAGGCCTTCAAGGCGTATGCCGAGGTCTATCCCCAATCCTGTACCCTGCTGGTGGATACCTACAACGTCCTGAAATCCGGCATTCCCAACGCCATTCGGGTATTCAACGACGTGCTGGTTCCGCGCGGCTACCGTCCTCAGGGTATCCGTCTGGACTCCGGCGACATCACCTACCTGACCAAAAAGGCGCGCAAAATGCTGGACGAAGCCGGCTTCCCCGATTGCAAGATTTGTGCCTCCAACTCGCTGGACGAGATCATCATTCGCGATATGATCGCGCAGGGCGCCTGCATCGACAGCTTCGGTGTCGGTGAACGGCTCATCACCGCCTCCAGCGACCCGGTATTCGGCGGTGTGTATAAGCTGGCGGCGGTGGAGCACGACGGTGTCATCATTCCGCGCATCAAGGTGAGCGAAAATGTTGCCAAAATTACCAATCCCGGCTTCAAGAAGCTGTGGCGTCTGTACGACCGCGAAACGGGCAAGGCGATTGCCGACGTGATCACCCTGCACGACGAGGTTATCGACGACACCAAGCCCTACGAGATCTTCGATCCGGAGCACGTCTGGAAGCGCAAAACCATCGAAAACTTCACCGCGGTGCCGTTGCGTAAACGCATTTTTGACCACGGCGAGTGCGTTTACGAATCGCCCTCTGTCGATGAAATCCGCTCCTACTGCCAGCAGCAGATGGCGACGGTGTGGGACGAGGTGCTGCGCTTTGAAAATCCGCACAAATACTACGTCGATTTGTCACAGGCTTTGTGGGATCAGAAGCACGAGCTGCTGTCGCAGTACAGCCGATAATTGCGCTTTTTGTCTTGACAAGCCGCGGCGGGTATGGTATACTTCAACCGTTATCCGTCGCATAGGTGCTGGCATAGCTCAGTTGGTAGAGCAGCTGATTTGTAATCAGCAGGTCGGGGGTTCAAGTCCGTCTGCCAGCTCCAAGGCCCCGAATGTTTTACACATTCGGGGCTTTTGCTTGCACATTATTTCAAGGGACTTTTACAAAAGCTATCACCGGAAGCGTGTGCTGTGGCGGAAGAATTTTTTCAAGGAGATTACCATGGATATTATCATCAAGCTACTGGTTTGCTTTATCGCCGGCGCCGGCGCCGGTATCGGTACCGGCTTTGCCGGAATGAGCGCCGCCGCGGTCATCAGTCCTCTGCTCATCACCTTTTTGGACGTTCCCGCCTACGAAGCCGTCGGCATTGCGCTGGCCAGCGATGTGCTCGCCAGTGCCGTCAGCGCCTACACCTATCACCGCAACAAGCATTTGGACGTGAAAAACGGATTGGTGATGATGGCCTCGGTGCTGGTGTTTACCACCGTCGGCAGTTATTTGGCCAGTCTGCTTCCCAACAGCGCCATGAGCGGCACCTCTGCGATGATGACGCTGATTTTGGGTATCAAATGCATCGTCAGGCCGGTCATGACCACCAAGGAGTCTATGGAAGCCGTCTCTCGCCGTAAGCGGCTCGTTCAATCCATTGTTTCCGGCATTTTGATCGGTCTGATCTGCGGCTTTGTCGGCGCCGGAGGCGGCATGATGATGCTGTTGATCCTCACCTCGGTGCTCGGCTATGAGCTGAAATGTGCCGTCGGCACCAGCGTTTTTATCATGACCTTCACCGCGCTGACCGGTGCTGTCAGCCACTTTGCCATCGGCGGTATGCCGGATATGCTCTGTCTGATTGCCTGCGTGGTGTTCACCCTGCTATGGGCACGGATCGCCGCGCGCATTGCCAATCGTGCCCCTATCGCCACCTTAAACCGCGTGGTCGGTGTCGTATTGCTGGTTATCAGCGCCGTAATCCTGCTGGTGGAATACGCGCTGTAACCCACAGCCTGCAAAAAAAGCTCCCAAAGCCGTGGCTTTGGGAGCTTTTTTTGCTTTTTCTTTAATTACTGCCGCCGAATGTACCCTGCGTGTTCGCGAACTGCGCTTTTACGCCGGTTTTGTGGCGCGACGTTGCCACGCGCTTCATCAGCTCGGTATAATACAGCTCATCGTCGAGCGGTAACGTAACCTCCTGACCCAAAAACGCGGAAAGCTGCATGGCGTTGGACAGCATCGTTCCGTTCAGGCCCTCGCGTCCGTCTGCAATCAGCTGACCATTGCCGCGAATCGCCTCGACCCACGCCTTGGCGACCACCGCGTGCGGCATTTCCGGCAGCTCACCGGTGAATTCCTCCGTGGTGAAGCCCGGTGCACTGAACATTTCGGTGGCGCTCTTTCGAAATTCCGGCTCCGGCACATCCAGCGTCGCCACCGTCAGCACATTGTTTTCCACCAAAAAGCGTGCCCGATCCGTCTGGATCTCCAGACGGTTACTGCCGCACGCATCACCGGTGCTGGTGATAAAGACGCCGGTCGCGCCGTTGGCAAATTCAAAATAGGCACTCACATCATCTTCGGTTTCAATGTCGTGCCACTTGCCGTAGTGCACGTGCGAATGCACCTTCACCGGCATACCGCACAGCCATTGCAACAAATCCAACTGGTGCGGACACTGGTTCATCAGCACCGCGCCGCCCTCACCGGCCCACGTGGCACGCCACGCACCGGAATCGTAATAGACCTGCGGCCGATACCACGAGGTAATCAGCCAGTTGACACGGCGAAGAGCGCCGTATTCGCCGGAATGCAGCATATCGTGGAGCTTACGGTACACGCCCGTGGTGCGCTGATTAAACATCATACCGAACACCACGTCCGGGTGCTTATCCGCCTCGGCGTTCATTTCACGCACCTGCTTGGTATACACGCCGGCAGGCTTGTCCACCATTACGTGAATACCGCGCTTCATGCACTCGATCGCATATTTGGGGTGGTCGTAGTGCGGAACGTTGATCAAGCAACCCTCCAGCAAGCCGCTGTCCAGCATGGCGATGGCGTCGTCGAAGCGCGCGATTTGCGGAAGCTGCTCCTCCGCCCATGCCAAACGGTCGGGGTTGATATCCGCTACCGCCACGATCTCCAGCTCCCATTCCGGGTGCTTGGTAAAATAATCGGCGTAGGAACCGCCCTGATTGCCGATACCGATAATGCCTACCTTGAGTCCTGCCATATCACTCAAATCCTTTCATTTTCAAATAGCGATAGCTCCGCTCCAGACAGTCGAACGGATCCTCGCCGTAGCAGTCGTCCTGCTCTACCAGCATATATTCCGTGCCCGAAGCCGCGGCGGCGGCAAACACGGCATCGAAATCGATCTTGCCTTCACCGACCACGGCCATTTTTTCGTCGTCGGTAATATCCTTCAGGTGAATACACGGCACACGTCCGCTCAGCTTACGCAACCACTGCGCCGGGTCCTGACCGCTCTTTGCCGCCCAATACGTATCGAAGGTGAAGCCCAGCTCGTCGGAGGAAAACAGCTGTGCCAGACGGTCCAGATAGTAGCCCCCATCCTCGTCCTTTTTGAACTCGTTGTAATGGTTGTGGAACATAAAGTATTTGCCGTGCTCCGTCAAGGCGCGAGCGACCGGGAGCAATTCTTCGGCAAACTGTGCCGGTGTGTTCTCTCCAAAATTGTACAAGCCCAATCCCACGTTGTGGCATGAAAAGACATCGTGATCGGCGGCAACCTGCGCCGGGTCGGCCTTCAGCTTATCGACCGGAATATGCGTCAGCACACAGGTGAGACCGTTTTCGTCCAGCTTTTCCTTCAGCCACGCCGGGTCGTACTCACACACGCCCGACACCTGAACGTAGCGATACCCGATTTTTGCGATTTTCTTCAGGGTATCTTCAAAATCCGGCAAGGTGGTGCATTGCTCTCTGACTGTGAATAATTGTGCTCCGATTTTCATTGCAGCTCCTCCTTATGTTTATACGGGACTTTTCCAATGGAAGCACTTCGGTGGCTGCTTAAACGGCGTTTGGAAAAAGCCGTCTGCCAGCGGAACGCCCTCACGAACGTGTTGAATGACGTTCACCA
>CAYQBP010000106.1:0-4049 GCA_964415745.1 uncultured Eubacteriales bacterium | reverse complement strand
CAGAAACCAAGGCAGCACTTGCTCAGCTTGCAGAAAAAATCCGTTTCTCCGATCCGATGAGCCATGAGCAGTTAACGGATTTGGAAAAACGGATTGTGGAGAAAATCTCTGAACTGAAAGTGGCGGCGAACAGGAGCGAAATCATCACGGAAGTTTTTGCACTTTTGGATGAAAGAAATAGAAAATGTAAAATTCTTAAATGATATAGGGAGGATGTAAAAATGAAACAGCTTACTTGCGAAATGTGCGGAGGAACCGACTTGATGAAACAGGATGGCGCGTTTGTGTGCCAAAACTGCGGAATGAAGTATTCGGTCGAAGAAGCTCAAAAAATGATGATTGAGGGCACGGTGGACGTGCAAGGTACTGTAAAGATTGACAACAGCGATTTTGTTCAAAAATATCTTGCTAATGCAAAGAGAGCATATAGTAATAACGATTGGGAAGAAGTTGAAAAGTATTACGGTATGGTTGAGCAAAATGACCCCAATAACATGGAGGCGGTTTTCTTTACGGCTTTTGGCAGAGCCATGCTTTCCCTTACAAATACCGATTATTACAATCGTAAACAGAAATTTACCGTATTGAATTCCGTTGTTGTTGACTGCTTTGGTGTTGCAACAGAAGATAGAGAAGCAATCTTGAGATCAATTTGTGATGCGATTGCAAAAATGTTCTCGGCCGACTTCGTATACAACAAAAAATCCAATATTGATGTTGGTGGAAAAACGTGGCAAAAAAACATTTTTGATGGAATTAAAAAGACGTTCATCAAGAATTTGAAGAAACTTTCCAAAAAGCATAGCGAGCCTTACATTAAAGAGCTAATTACCAGAGCTCAAAAAATAAGGATGACAGGTTGCTATGTAGCAACAGCAGTATACGGTTCGTACGATTGCCCGCAAGTATGGACACTCCGCCGTTATCGTGACTACACCCTTGCTGAAACATGGTATGGCCGTGCCTTTATTCACACTTACTATGCCATTAGCCCTACTCTCGTTAAGTGGTTCGGACATACCGAGTGGTTCAAGAAAATGTGGCAGGGCAAGCTTGACCGCATGGTTGCAAAACTACAAGCTGATGGCGTCGAGGATACGCCTTACGAAGATAAAGCTTGGTAACGTCTTAAAACCTTTTAGGACAAAAGCCGCACATACAAGAGGAAGTTATATACTGCGCTCCGTAAAGCGAACAGCCCCGACACATGATTGTGTCGGGGCTGTTTTGTGTCACTGCGTTCTGTTTTTCGGTTGCAAGGTCTGCCGTGTGGGCAGTTGCTTTACGGAATATTGTTTCAAAAAATCAGCGGTGCGGCATGATGCCGCACCGCTATCACGGACAGATCAAAAATACAACCGACCGAAGCGCACCGTATCAGTGTGTTTTCAAAAGCCGTCCCATCAAGTCCGACGCCACCGGGGTGACAACGCCGGTCGACGCTGCCACTTTCTCGGTGAAATGCGTAACGCCGGAGGCGTTGGCCACGCCGGTACTGCGATACAGCAGATACGGCACCGGTGCGGAGGAATGTGTTTTGGTGCACAGCGGCGTCGGGTGATCCGGCATAATCAGCAAGGACACATCGGTATCCTGCAACGATTCCAGCAAGGGAGCCAGCACCTGACGGTCGATTTCCTCGATCGAACGCACCTTGTTCTCCGGCTCACCGCGATGGCCACATTCGTCCGGTGCCTCCATGTGAATGTACACCAGCTCACAGTCGCTGTGTAACGCCTCCAGCGCCGCCTCGCGCTTGCCTGCAAAGTTGGTATCGATATAGCCGGTAGCGCCCTCGACCTCGCACACACGCATACCGTTGAGGCGCGCAATGCCCTTCAGCAGATCCACCGCCGAAACCATGGCGCCCTGCACTCCGAACCGCTCGGCAAAGCTCTGCAGACGCGGACGCTTGCCGTGCCCCCACAGCCAAATCGACGTGGCAGGGTTTTCCCCGGCGGCACGACGTTGCCGATTGACCGGATGATTGCGTAAGATATCGGCGCTCCTTTGCATCAACGCCAGCAACGGCTGTGCATCGGGGTGCTGTGGCAGATGCTCACCGATCACCTGACCGGAAATATCGTGCGGAGGGGTCAGCTTGCCGATCGCCGTTTTACCGCCGTGCCATACCAGACAATGCCGATACGCCGTACCGGTATAAAAATCGAATTCACCGCCACCGAGCTGCTCCTGCAGGGTGCGAATGATGGCGTCCGCCTGCTCGGTGTGAATATCACCGGCGCAGTAATCCACCATAGTTTTATCCGCATAGCTCGCTTCGTCGGACAGCGTGACCAGATTGCAACGGATCGCCACGTCGTCGTCTGCCAAATCCACGCCGATATTCGCCGCTTCCAGCGGTGAACGCCCGGTGTAGCAATCCTGCGGACGGTAGCCCAGCACCGAAAGATTGGCCACGTCACTGCCGGGAGACAGCCCCTCCGGCACCGTGTAGGTCATACCGACCTCGGCGCGCGCCGCCAGCGAATCCATGCACGGCTTTTGCGCCAGCTCCATCGGCGTGTGCCCCTGCAGTGCTTCGCACGGAAGATCGGCCATACCGTCACACAATAATACAATATATTTCATACACCATTTCTCCTTTGGTTATCAGTATAGCGGATAACCTCCGGAATTTCAATATTTTCGACCGAAAATCCGAGCTTTTTTTTCGGAAAGCGTTGCAAAAAATTCCCGTCTGCGTTATACTATATTCATATTAAATTATGGTGGGTGCGAATGGTCAATTCACGCACAACAAAGAAATGAGGTCTTTTACGATGTCTGCTACATTATTGCAGGTAGATGCCGGCAAGCTACTCTCGGATTCCGCCATGACCGTCCTGATCGGTTTGGTCGTGGTGTTCGGCACGCTGTTGGTGCTTACCTTCGTTTTTTGGCTGTTCGGTGTGATTGCCGGTCTCGGCTCCAAAAAGAACAGCACACCGAAAGCCGCGCCCGCGCCGAAGCCTGCGCCGAAGGCGGCTTCTCCGGCGGCGACTGCCACCGCTCCGGTTGTGGAGGACGGCATTTCCGATGAAATCGTTGCGGCAATCGCCGCGGCGATTGCCGCCATGTCGGACGGCACGACCCACTATGCCGTACGGCGAATCAGCGCCGCTCGCTCGCAGGGGACCCGTCCCGTTTGGGCGGCCGCCGGTATCGCCGACAACACGCAACCGTTTTAAGAGGAGGCTTCATCATGTTGAATAGCTTGTGGAACGCTATCGTCCAAATTTGGGAGGAATCCGGCTTTGCCCGTTTGTTCAATTTTGAAAACGGCGGCTGGAAAAACCTCATCATGATCGGAATCGCCTGCGTTTTGATGTATTTGGCAATCAAAAAGCAGTACGAACCGTTGCTGCTGTTGCCGATCGCATTCGGTATGCTGTTGGTCAACCTGCCGCTCGGCGGCGTGATGGATCCCCAGCAAAACTCGCTGGTTCCCTTTACGCAGGAAGAACAAATTTCCTACATTTCCGGCACGTATGAGCAGGTCTACCCCGTTTTCACAACGGAACACGACCTGAAGAACACCGATAACATTGTCACCATGAAAATCAACGGCGTAGAGACGGAGGTCTATCAGGACGGAAACAACCTCTACAAAATCGTTGAAGACCAGGACGGCAACAAGCAGTTCGTGGTTCCGCAATGGCAACACTTTGAGCAGGGCGGCCTGTTCTGGTACCTGTATCAGGGCGTGAAATTCGGCATCTACCCGCCGCTGATCTTCCTCGGCATCGGCTGTATGACCGACTTCGGCCCTCTGCTTTCCAATCCCAAGAGCTTCTTGCTCGGCGCCGCCGCACAGCTCGGTATTTTTGCCACCTTCTTCGGTGCCAACCTGTTTGGTCTGCTCCCCTTTGCCGAATTGTGGGACATCGCCTTCACCAATCAGGAGGCGGCCTCCATCGCCATCATCGGCGGTGCCGACGGTCCCACCGCCATTTACCTGACCTCGAAGCTGGCGCCGCACCTGCTGGGCGCCATCGCCGTGGCGGCGTACTCCTACATGGCACTGGTTCCCATCATTCAGCCGCCGA
>CAYQBP010000105.1:0-4080 GCA_964415745.1 uncultured Eubacteriales bacterium | reverse complement strand
GAAATACCGCTTTTGAGGATATTCCGGCTTAGGCGGTTCTTTCAAACTGGCTGTTATACAGCTCGCTGTAAAAGCCGCCCTGCTTCATCAGTTCGTCGTGGTTGCCGCTTTCGATGACGTCGCCGTCCTTCATCACTAGAATGAGATCCGCATTCTTAATCGTAGACAGTCGGTGCGCGATCACAAAGCTGGTTCGGTTCTTGGTCAGCTCGTCCATGGCGCGCTGAATAATCGCCTCGGTACGGGTATCCACCGACGAGGTCGCCTCGTCCAAAATCAGCATGGGGGCATCCTGAAGCATCGCACGGGCGATGGTAAGCAACTGCTTTTGACCGGCGGAAATGCTGGTGCTTTCGCTCAACACCGTATCGAACCCGTGCGGCAGCGAATGAATGAACCGCAGAATACCGCAGGCCTTGCAGACCTCCTCCAGACGTTCATCGGAAATGTTATCCATGTTATAGACCAGGTTTTCCCGAACCGTTCCTTCAAAAAGCCAGGTATCCTGCAAAACCATGCTGAACAGCTCGTGCAGATTTTCGCGCTTCAAATCGGCGGTGGAAACGCCGTCGATGCAAATGGAACCGCTGTTGATCTCGAAAAAGCGCATCAGCAAATTGACCATCGTGGTTTTTCCTGCGCCGGTCGGCCCGACAATGGCAACCTTTTGACCCGGCTTCACGGAAGCGGAGAAATTCTTGATGATGGTCTTATCCGGCGTATCGGGATAGCTGAACCGCACATTTCGAAATTCAACGGCCCCCTTCACGGTATCCAGTGCCGTGGTTTTCTCGCTTTCGTCGGACAGCTCCTCACATTCCAGAAAATCAAAGACTCGTTTGGCCGAAGCAGCCGCCGTTTGCATATTGGTCATGCCCTGTGCGATTTGCGTCAGCGGAGAAGTGAACAATCGCACATACAGGATAAACGAAACGATCACGCCGAACTTGATGTACCCGTTCAAGGCCAATGCCGCACCGACGACGCAAACCACCACATAGCCGATGTTGCCGATGACATTCATCAGCGGTTGCATCATGCCGGAAAGGAATTGCGATTTCCAGTTGGCGTCGTAAACCGCCTGGTTCAAGCCGTCGAATCGGTTCTTAATTTTATCTCCGGCGCGGGAAATACGCACCACCGAATGGCCGGTGTACATTTCCTCCACAAAACCGTTCAGCTTACCGAGCGTCTCCTGACGCGCCACAAAATACTTCTGCGAGCGTCCCATAACGAGCATCAGCAACAGCATACCGATCACGGTCACGCCGATCACGCACAGTGCCAGCCGCCATTCCGTGACAAACATCATGATGAGACAGCCCACAAATTGAGCCACGGCACTGATCACACCCGGCAGGCTGTTTGTCAGCCCCTGCTGTAGCGTGGACACATCATTGGTGATCCGGCTCAGCACATCGCCCTGCGAGGTCGTATTAAAATAGCTCATGGGAACGCGATTGATCTTTTGCGAAAGGTCGCTTCGCAGGCTTCTGGACGTATTCAACGTGACCGTTGACATGATAAAATGAACGATGTACTGAAACAGGGCACTGGCGACGTAAATGACGACCAGGAAAATTCCCAGCCGGGTAATGGCCGCAAAATCAATTTCCCCGAACAGCCCCTCCTGCATGATGGTGGTCATTTGACCGATCTTGTCCGGGCCGATAATTGTCAGCACCGCACCGACCGCCGCCAAAACCAACGCAAAAATCACCACCGGGATGCTTTTTTTCATGTAGGCGAATACCTTCCGCAGTGAGGAAAGTGTAGCTTCTTTTTTCATGGGAACCTCCTTTAAGCCAGTTCAGCTTCAGAAAGCTGTGATTTTGCGATTTCCCGATACACCCGACACGACTGCATCAGCTCTTCGTGGGAACCGTTGCCGACGATTCGCCCTTCGTCCAGCACCAAAATTCTGTCCGCATGACGAATGGTGCTGACACGCTGGGCAACAATAATTTTGGTAGTATCCCGTAGCTGCTCGTCCAACCCGGCGCGAAGTGCCGCATCGGTGCGGTAATCCAACGCGGAAAACGAGTCGTCAAAAATCAATATCTCGGCACCGCGTGCCAGTGCTCTGGCGATGGACAGGCGCTGCTTTTGACCGCCGGACACATTCTTACCGCCCTGCGCGATATGATACTCCGTGCCGCCCTCCAGCTTGCCGACGAACTCGTCTGCCTGCGCTAACGAAATGGCGCTATCCACATCGGCATCGGTCAGCTCGTGGGCGCATTCGCCAAACGTGACATTTTCTTTCACCGAGCCGGAAAACAGAACCGCTTTTTGCGTAATGTATCCCAACCGGTTATACAGCTCCTCGAAGGCGTAATCCTTGACATTGACACCGTCAACCAGCACTTCTCCGGCGCTCGCATCGTAGAAACGCGGAATCAGTCCGATGAGGGTTGATTTGCCGCTTCCGGTGGCACCGATCACCGCCACAGTCTCCCCTTGATTCACGCGGAAGCTGATGTTTTCCAGCTCGTTTTCGGCCGATTCGGGATACGAAAACGTTACGTTTCTGAACTCGACCGTGCCAACCTCGGAGGCGTGACGATAGCCCCCTTCCTTAACAGCAGGCTCGGTGGAGAGAACCTCGTTGATGCGTTCCGCGGAAACCTGTGCGGCAGGCATCATCATGAAAATCATGACCAGCATCATAAACGCCATGACGACGTACGTAGCATACGAGCTGAACACCACAATGTCGCTGAACATGGTCAACCGCGAAGCAACATCGGTTGCGGCAATACCGCCAAGCAGGGCGGCGCCGACCCAATATATGCACAGAGACAATCCGCTCATACCCAGCTGCATCACGGGCTGTAACGCCGCAAACATACGCTGGTTGAAAAGCTGAGTATTCATCATCTCGTCGTTGGCTATGTCAAACTTTTCGTTTTGATACTCCTCTGCGTTGAAGGCGTGCACCACATTGATACCGGTCAAATTTTCGCGGGCGATGCGGTTGATCTTATCGGTCAGCCTTTGCACAATGCGGAATCGGGGCATCACCACGGAGAAAATGATCAAAACGGTGAGGCACATCACAAAAACGAACCCTGCGGTAACCGCGGAAAGCTCCCAGCTTTTGCCGAGAATTTTGATGACGGCCCACACCGCCATGACCGGAGCCTTAATCAAGCTTTGCAATCCCATGGCAATTACCATTTGAATTTGCGTCACATCGTTGGTGGTTCGGGTAATCAGGCTGGGAACGGAGAATTTTTGCATTTCCTCTTGTCCCAAGTCCATAACATGGCGGAACAAATCCTCCCGGATTCCCATGGTGAAGCCGGATGCCGCCCGTGCCGATAAATAACCGCACACGATGCATAGCACCGCGCTCGCCAAAACACAGCCGAGCATTTCCAGACCGGTCGACCAGATGGCGGACATCTCGCTTCCGGGCGTCTGGATCAGTACCGTCAGCTCGCTCATATAATCCGGCAGACGTAAATCAAAATAGATTTGTCCCAAAATGAACACCGCGCAGGCAAGACACATCACAACCTCTCGCATACGCATTCTTTTTAACAGCTTTATCATCGCTTCGCCTTTCTCCTTTTCTTATCCCACCGCCATGACACCGGCGTTGGTTTCTATTCTTTGCTGGATTTCGCTCAACGTTCGCCACTGCTCACGGCCGATCCCGACAGTCAGCTCATCGTAGAAGCTCTGTTGCATCCGCAGTCCGGCTTCCACAATCGGCTTCGCCTTTTCGGAACAGCTCAACGCGATTTTCCGCCGGTCCCCCACCACGGAGCTTCGGGTCAGCAATCCTGCGTGAACCAGCTTTTCCACGTGAACGGACACCAGGTTCTTTTTAATGTGGCGAACATCGCTGATTTCCTGGGCGGTGACAAACGTCGGATTGTTGGTCAGAAACATCAAAATGTCAAAAGACACCTGCGCCAAATGAAATTCCGCCAACAGCGGCTCGCACTTCTTATTGTACGCATGAATAATTTTTTCCGAGACAGTCACAAACGCATTGACATCCATACCGACACCAGCTTATCAGACAAAATCAAACTGTCCAAAATGATACTATATTTTTCCAATCAATCC
>CAYQBP010000104.1:2768-4145 GCA_964415745.1 uncultured Eubacteriales bacterium | reverse complement strand
AACGGATATTCAGCCGCTCATCAACGAGGGCGCCACCAAGGCCGATCTCGCCGCCTCCATTTTCCAGGCGGTGGTCAATCAGACCATTTCCGGTCTGGCCTGCGGCAAGCCGATTCGCGGCTGTGTCGCCTTTCTGGGTGGGCCGTTGCACTTTATGCCGGAGCTGAAGCGCGCGTTTATCCGTACGCTGCAGCTGACCCCCGAAAACATCGTCGACCCGGAAAACTCCCACCTGTTCGCCGCGATGGGCGCGGCGCTGGAGTCCGAAGCCGCCGAGCCGGTCGGCATTGCCGAGCTGATTGCCCGGCTGAACCGCGGTATTGCGGTGTCCTTTGAAATGCCGCGACTGGCGCCGCTGTTTGAAAACGAAGGGGAGTATACCGCGTTTTGCGATCGTCACCGGCGCGCCGTGGTGGAAAAGGAGCGGCTGGCCGACTACCGCGGCGACTGCTTTCTCGGCATTGACGCCGGTTCCACCACCACCAAGCTGGTATTGATCGGCAGTCGCGGCCAGATTCTCTTTTCTTATTATGCCAACAACCGGGGCAATCCCATCGAAACGGCGAAGGACGCTGTCCGGGAGCTGAAGCGGGAGTTGCCTGCCAGTGCGAGCATCGTCCGTGCGTGCTCGACCGGCTACGGCGAGGAGCTGTTGAAATCGGCGTTTTCGCTGGACGAGGGCGAGGTGGAGACCGTCGCCCACTGCACCGCCGCCGCGTTTTTCGATGAACAGGTGGATTGCGTGCTGGACATCGGCGGTCAGGATATGAAGTGTATCCGGCTGAAAAACGGCACGGTGGATTCGATCATGCTCAACGAAGCCTGCTCCTCCGGGTGCGGCTCCTTCATCGAAAACTTTGCCAACTCGCTCGGCTTCACCGCGGAGGCCTTTGCCGGCGAAGCCCTCTTTGCCGAAAACCCGGTCGATCTCGGCACGCGGTGCACGGTTTTTATGAATTCCAATGTCAAGCAGGCGCAAAAGGAAGGCGCGAGCGTAGCGGACATTTCCGCCGGGCTGGCGTATTCGGTCATCAAAAATGCGCTGTTCAAGGTGATAAAGCTGGCCGACGCCGGGGAGCTGGGCACGCACATCGTGGTGCAGGGCGGCACGTTTTATAATCAGGCGGTGCTGCGCGCGCTGGAAAAGATCACCGGGGTCGAGGTCACCTGCCCGGATATTTCGGGCCTGATGGGTGCCTTCGGTGCCGCGCTGATCGCGCGCTCCCATTATCGGGGACAGCCGACCTCCCTGTTGCCGCTGGACGAGATTTTGGCGCTGTCGTACACGTCCGCGAGCCGTCGCTGCGGCGGTTGCTCCAACAACTGTATGCTGACCGTGAACAAATTCCCCGGCGGACGCACCCACATCACCGGCAA
>CAYQBP010000104.1:0-2668 GCA_964415745.1 uncultured Eubacteriales bacterium | reverse complement strand
CGCCGGATTTACGAGCTCGGCATGGAAACGATCCCGTCCGAATCGGAGTGTTATCCGGCCAAGCTGGCGCACGGTCATGTGCAATGGCTGATCGATCACGGGGTCAAAACGGTGTTCCACCCCTGCGTGTTCTATGAGCATCAGGAAACGAAAAACGCCCAAAACCACTTCAACTGCCCGATCGTGGTGTCCTACCCGGAGAATTTGAAAAACAACGTGGAGGACATTGCCGACGGCCGCATACGGTACATTCGCCCGTTTATGGCGCTGACCACCGAAAAGACGGCGGCCGACCGGCTGGTGCGGATTTGCGCGGAGGAGTGGAGCCTGTCCGAGCGCGAGGTTCGTCAGGCCGTTCACCGGGCGTGGGAGGAGCAACAGCGGGCCAAGGCGGATATTCGTCGCGAGGGCAGTCGCCTGTTGGCTCAAATGGAGCAGGAAAACGGTTGCGGCATCGTGCTGGCCGGGCGTCCGTATCACATCGACCCGGAAATCAACCACGGTATTCCGGAGCTGATCGCCTCGTATGGGCTGACGGTCTTTACGGAGGACAGCCTGCCGGTGGATACCGATTCGGGACGCCGCCTGCGCGTGGTGGATCAGTGGGTCTATCACTCCCGACTGTATTCGGCGGCGGAGCTTGTGAGCAGCTGGGACGATCTGGAGCTCATTCAGCTCAACTCCTTCGGCTGCGGACTGGACGCGGTGACGACCGATCAGGTGAGCGAGATACTGGAGCACAGCAACAAGCTGTATACGCTGTTGAAGATCGACGAGGTCAACAATCTCGGCGCCGTGCGGATTCGTATTCGCAGCCTGATGGCGGCGATGCGGATGCGAAAGGAGAAGCGGATTCAGGCCGAGCCGAAGCCCGCCGTGTACCGGCGAGCGGAATTTACCGGGGAGATGAAGCAGCAGGGCTACACCATTCTGGCGCCGCAGATGAGCCCGATTCATTTTAATATTCTGGAGCCGGTGTTCAAAAAGCACGGCTACAACGTGGTCATTCTGGATAACGACAACCGCGACGCCATCAATACGGGGCTGAAATTCGTCAACAACGACGCGTGCTACCCCTCCATCACGGTGGTCGGCCAGTTCATGGACGCCGTGCTGTCCGGCAGGTACGATACCGACCGGCTGGCGATCATGATGACGCAGACCGGCGGCTGTTGCCGCGCCAGCAACTACGTCGCCTTTATCCGCCGGGCGCTGGATAAGGCGGGACTGTCCCACATTCCCGTCATCTCGCTCAACGCCAACGGCATGGAGAAAAACTCCGGCTTCAAATTCACGCCGGGCTTTCTGCTGGACGCGGCACGCGCTCTGGCGTACGGCGATTTGCTGATGAGGTGCCTGTATCGGGTGCGCCCGTACGAGCGCGAGCCCGGCTCCGCCAATGCGTTGCACGCCCGGTGGCAGGGAATATGCATTGCGTCTCTCGTAGAGCCGCACAGTCGCTATCGCTTCCGCACCGTGTGCCGGGGGATCGTGGAGGAGTTTGACCGCCTGCCCATTGACGAAGCGCTGAAAAAGCCGCGCGTGGCGATTGTGGGAGAGATTTTGGTCAAATATATGCCGCTCGCCAACAACCACCTGGTCGATCTGCTGGAAGGAGAGGGCGCCGAGGCGGTCGTGCCGGATATACTGGACTTTTTCAACTACAGCGTGTACGGCTCGCAGTATAAGGCGAGGTACCTCGGCACGAAAAAGTCGATGGCACTGGTTTCCAAAGTGGGGATTCGCCTGATTGAGCGTCTGCGGCGACCGGCGACCGAGGCACTGAAAAAGAGCCGTCGCTTTGACGCTCCGATGTCGATTTACGAGATCGCGGAGAACACGAAGCCGTTCCTGTCTCTGGGCAACCAGTACGGCGAGGGCTGGTTCCTGACCGGCGAGATGGTGGAGCTGTTGACGCACGGCACGCCGAACATTGTCTGTATCCAGCCGTTTGCGTGCCTGCCCAACCACGTGGTGGGCAAGGGGGTAATCAAGGCGCTTCGCAAGGCGTATCCCTGGGCGAATATCGCCGCCGTGGATTACGATCCGGGCGCCAGTGAGGTCAACCAGCTGAACCGGATCAAGCTGTTGCTTTCCGCCGCGCAAAAAGCGGTCACCGCCCCCGCCACCCCAAGCACCTCACCCTCCAATACCGCGCCGCCAAACACAGTGTCTTCAAACACGGAGCCTCCAAGCACGGTGTCTCCAAGCACGGAGCCTCCAAGCACGGTGTCTCCAAACGCGACGCCTCCAGGCGCTGTACCCTCAAACGATGCACCCCCTGAACACACCACCCCCGCTTCGGTATAAACCAAAAGAGCAAGGCCCCGCCTTGCTCTTTTTCCTTGCCCACAAAACCGCACACCACACCGCATATAATACGGCACATATCCGTGATCTTCAGCGGAAAACGGCGCATGGCTTTTGATGCCACGTCATATAACAGCTATCCCGATTTCTTCAAGATAATTAGCAATGCTATCATACCATTCACGTTGGCGAGTTTGATCCTTGTCGCTAAGATATTATTTAGATGCAAATGGTAGAGAATATAAAAACAATAAATCCGAACGCACCACCTATCACGGTAATGAAGCTCGGATTTATTGCACCTGGCAGGGGCAGAAGGACTTGAACCCTCGGCACGCGGTTTTGGAGACCGCTGCTC
>CAYQBP010000103.1:0-4204 GCA_964415745.1 uncultured Eubacteriales bacterium | reverse complement strand
GAGCGGCGTTCGCTTTGATGCCGTCGTAAATCAGGCTCATCACCGCTTTTTGGTCGTCCTTGGCCGGGCACACCGCCTCCAGTCCGCAGGCAACCAGCTCCTTTTGGTACACCTCGGAAAGCAGGGTGCCGTCGGTCGCCAAAATGCCGACGCGGTGAGCGCCGCCGTCGCGTGCCGCCTCCGCGGCCAGACGAATCATGTTCATGACCGGCACGGGAGACTGCGTGGCGATCTCATCGTAATAATAGTGAGAGGTGTTGCACGGGATCAGCAAAAAATCCGCCCCGATCGACGCCAGCTTCTTTGCCGATTCCGCAATATACGGCACCGGAGAGTCGCCGCCCGATACAATGGCGCGCGTGCGGTCGGGAATGCCGGTGTGACAGTCGATATACACACGAATGTGCTCCTCGTCCGAGGCGGCGTCGGTGTGCCGAATGATCTTGCCGAACAAATCCAGCGTGGCCTCCGGCCCCATACCGCCGATAATGCCTATGGATTTTTTTGCCATGCTCACACCTCCGTTTGGTTTCATTTTAGCACAGTTTTCACGGAAGTGCAACCGATAAATTTTTTGTCGAAAAAACTGAAAAAAAGCTCGGTTGGGACTTGTAAATCCCCCTCCGATATTTTATACTAATACTATGTCATCGTAAGGGGGGAACAGCACATCCATGGTCTTCAGCAGCTTGGAATTTTTGTTTGTGTTTGTCCCCGCTTTTTTTGTCCTATACTTTCTGTTGCCCCAGCGGTTTCGCACCGCACTGCTGCTGTTGGGAAGCCTCATTTTTTACGCCTACGGCACGTGGGATCAGCCCCTGTATATCCTGCTGTTTTTGGCTTCGGCGGTCGTCAACTGGTTTGTCGGCCTGCAAATTGCGAAGCAACAGCACCCGCGCCTGTGGCTGACCCTCGGTCTGGTGTACGATTTCGGCTGGCTGTTTGTCTTTAAGTACGCCGATTTCCTGTTCAGCTCCGTACAGGCGGTGCTGGACACGGTGCTCCCCTCCTCCGGCATCACCCTGCCCGGCGTGGAGCTGGTACTTCCGATCGGCATCAGCTTTTACACCTTCCAAATCGCCTCGTACATCATCGACGTGTATCGCCACACCACCGACGCCGAGCGCTCGGTGCTGAAGCTGTCCACCTATCTCTATATGTTTCCCCAGCTGATCGCCGGCCCCATCGTCACCTATTCCTCGGTTCGCGATCAAATGGACAAGCCCAACATCTCGGTAGCACGCGTGGACGAAGGACTCAAGGATTTCACCTACGGTCTGGGATTAAAGGTGCTGTTGGCCAACCGCATCGGCGGCCTGTGGAGCGATGTCGGTGATTTCGGCTTCGACTGCATCTCCACGCCGCTGGCGTGGCTCGGCATCATCGCGTTCAGCATGCAGCTGTATTTCGATTTTTACGGCTACTCGCTCATGGCAGTGGGTCTGGGAAAAATGCTGGGCTTCGATTTCCCTCACAACTTCCGCCACCCCTACACCGCCAAAAGCATGACCGAATTTTGGCGACGGTGGCACATCACCCTCGGCTCCTGGTTCCGCGACTACGTCTACATTCCGCTCGGCGGCAATCGCAAGGGGACCGTTTGCACCATTCTGAATATGCTGGTGGTGTGGGCGTTTACCGGCCTGTGGCACGGCGCCAGCTGGAATTTTGTGCTGTGGGGACTGGTGCTGTTCGTCCTTCTGGTCATCGAAAAGCTGTTTCTCAAGCGTATCCTGGACCGTGTCCCCGTGCTGGGTCACACCTATATGTTTTTTGCCATCACCTTAACCTGGCTCATCTTCGCCATCACCGATTTCCCGCAGATGGCACTGTACTTTGAACGCCTGTTCCCCTTCCTGCCCGGTGAGCCGTATCTGATTATCGAGGGCGATTGGCTGACCCTCGGCAAGCAATACGGCCTGCTGCTGTTGGTGGGCCTGCTGTTCTGCACCAAGCTACCGGAACGCCTGTACCACCGCTTCAAAAACACCTTTGTCGGCACCGTCGTGCTGCTGGCCGTGTTCTGGGGATCGGCCTATTACCTCTATCTCGGCCTCAACGATCCGTTCCTGTATTTCAGATTTTAAGGAGGATTTTTTCATGAAAAAATCAGTTTGCCGGTTTTTGGCCGCTCTGTCGGTGCTGGCCTGCCTCACCGTCGTTTCCGCCTGCCAAAAAGAACCCGACCCGGATATTCAGATCAGCGACTCCAACAGCTCCACCGCCGTGCTGACACATGCCACCACTACCGGAGCCCAAACGGCGGCTCCCACGACTACGACTACTACCACAACTACGACTACCAATGCCATCACTACCACCGCCAAACCGACGAGCAAACCGACGAGCAAACCGACAAGCAAGCCGACTGCCGGAACCGCGGCCTCCGCTTTCCCGGACACGCTGTTTATCGGCGACTCGCGCACCTACGGCTTCGTGTGCTATAATATCGACGTTCCCGGCGCCACGTTTTTCTGCGCCGAAAGTCTGAACGTATATACCGTCATGAGCAAAGCCATCGAGGTTCCGGGCGTGGGAGAGGTCACGCTGGAGCAGCTGCTGAAGCAGAAGCAGTTTAAGCAGGTCTACATGATGTTCGGTCTGAACGAGATCGGCTCTGCCTACAGCGCCACGGTCGGCAAGTATCAGCAGGTGATCGACCTGGTGAGCTCCACCCAGACCGACGCCAAATTTGTGATTCAGTCCGCCCTGCACGTCAGCAAGGAGGTCAGCGATAAAAACATCAGCAGTGGCAAGGTGTTTAACAACGACCGTATCAACGCGCTGAACGCCCAGCTGACGGAGCTTGCCGACAACAAAACGGTGTTTTATGTGAATATCAACACCAAGTTTGACGACGCCAACGGTGGCTTGAGCACCGATTACGCCGCCGGTGACGGTATGCACCTGAAGGTCGGCGCGTATGCGGCGTGGCGCGATTATCTGTATGCCAATCGCATTGCATAAAGGAGAACCGTCGTGAAAAAGCTCCTTCGTTATTCATTCACCCTGTTGTTGCTTCTCTCCTGCGTGATCGTGGTTCCGTTCACGTTTTTTCGGGATCGTCTGTCCACGCAGGCCTCCTCGTCCGCTTCGACCACCGTGCAGTTCGTTCCCTCCACCCGTCCACGCACGGAAACGACCGCCACGACCGCTACAACCAACACCATGACGGAAGCCACGACACCGTCCGACACCGTCTCTACCACGGCTCCGACTACGGCGCCCACCTTGTCGCAAACGCTGGAGGGGGCCTTTGCCGACACGCTGTTTATCGGTGACTCGCGCACCTACGGCTTCCTGTCGTACAACATTTCCGTGCCGGGCGCTACCTTCTTTTGCGCCGAAGGCATGAGCTCGCTGAACGTACTGAAAAAGACGATCCCGGTTGCCGGATACGGCGAGATCACGCTGGAACAGCTACTACAGCAAAAGCAATTCAAGCAGGTCTACATGATGTTCGGCCTGAACGAGATCGGTTCCAATATCGACGCGATCGCGGTCAAATATCAGCAAATTATCGGTGCGATCGCCACGGCACAGCCCGACGCCAAGGTGATCGTGCAATCGACGATCCACGTAACCGAAAGCGTCAGCGACAAAAACATTCGCACCGGCGAGGTGTACAACAACGAACGCATTGACCGTTTGAACCGCCTGCTGGAGCAGTTGGTTGACGAACCGTACGTCTATTATCTGGATGTCAACGCCGCATTTGACACCGCCGGACACGCTCTGCAAACCACATATTCCGCCGGTGACGGTATGCACTTCAACGTGCGCGGCTACATCGTGTGGCGCGATTTTCTGTTTGAAAGCCGGATTTTATAACGCATCGGAGGCATCGCTATGGCATATTGGATTTGGCACTACGGCGACTACGAGCTGTACCACCACATGCTGCTTTCCTGCCGTCGTGAGGAAAAAGGAAGCAGTCACACCTGCATGTGGCGTGTCGTTCGTCCCAATCTGAACACACGCTTCTATGCGGAATTCACCGCCGAGCACGATACGGTGATTCATGTTGTGAGCCGTTCCGGCGGAAAAATCTTCGTTGCCGGCGGCTCTTTTCCTTTCAACACAGATGTCCCTGTACCGGCAGGAACACACACGGTACAGGTAAACGTGTTCAATCGCGACGCCTTCCCCTCGTTTTATATCGACAGCGAATTCTTAAAAACCGACGGGAGCTGGACGTCCGACA
>CAYQBP010000102.1:1613-4439 GCA_964415745.1 uncultured Eubacteriales bacterium | reverse complement strand
TGCAGGAACACAAACGCCAGCACCAGCGTGATAACCACGCTCAGCTTGTCGATCGGCACC
Source organism: uncultured Eubacteriales bacterium (assembly GCA_964415745.1). GTDB lineage: Bacteria > Bacillota > Clostridia > Oscillospirales > Acutalibacteraceae > RGIG3009. Next base: position 4,379 of record CAYQBP010000102.1, on the reverse strand, counting down.
ACCTTGGACGCACTGCCGAGCTGTAACGCGCGGTAGTAGCACAGCCACGACGCGCCGGTGGCCAGCCCGGACAGAATCAGAAAAATCCAGCTTTTCCGGCTGATGGCGGACAATCCGCCCTGTGCGTTGGTCAGAAACACCATGCCCCACGACAGAATCACCACCACCACGGTGCGGATCGCGGTCGCCAGGTTCGAGTTCACCCCGTCAATACCGATTTTCGCCAAAATGGAGGTCAGCGCGGCAAACACCGCCGACCCCAGCGCCAATACCAGCCACATAGGCCACCCTCCTGTCGTCGTCCTTCCAAAAAAATTAAAGCACACCGCGCCCGAAAAATCAATAGTCTTTCCCGAAAATCCGCCGCTTTTATCGCCGTCGGATACCGAAAACGCACCGTCCCCGGTCAGAGAACGGTGCGTCGTCGTATATTTCCGTTGTCGCTGCTCATTCGGCGGCGCACAAACGCCTGAGGTAACGCTTCTCGCGCAGTGACACGCGCCCGTCGATCGACAGCACGCACAGACACAGGGTGAGAACCTCGTTTTGCAGCTCCTCGTCGAGCAGACCGAGCAGGCGGCTCATGCGCGCCGTGTACTCCGCCAGTCGCCGCCGTCCCTCGACATCATTGCGAAGCTCCGCCTTCACCGAGGCAAAATCAAAATCCGACCCGAACACGCGCACCAGCGACGGATAAATGAGCAGATATTCCTGCTCGCACAGTCGGCCGTCCGAAGCCACCGCGCCGATGATGAACCCGGCCAGCGTGCGGATCGGGTCGAGCCCCGGCACCGCCAGCGCGTGAAGCCGCGCCAGCACCGCCGCCGAGCTTTCCGCCATCAGCGCCAACCGCTCACCGGCGGACAACCGCTCGTAGGCGCGACACAGCCTTTGAAGTTCCCACACAACCCCTCGCTCCCTTCTTACAGCGGCAGGTCCTTTTTGGTAAAGTGCACCGACCCGGCAATGTAGCCCACCAGACCGGCGACTCCAAGCACCGCAAATTTCCAGATGAAATCGTTCGTCCCGTCGATGATAGACACCACGTCGAACAGGGAGATGACGGTGGCGTAGTTAAAGCTGTTCAGCGCGTCCAGCCGCACCACCGAGGGGATCACCGGGCTGCCGAACAGACCCAGCATCGCCGCCACCAGCGCAAAGATGGACAGGCCGCCGCCGATCGCCATGGCGTGCTTACTGCGGTCGAACAGGCAGGAGGTGAAGAAGCACAGACCGGACAGCGCCGTCAGCACCAAAAACGCACCGACGTTCAGCAGGATCAGCTTGCCGTAGGTCAGCTCCACGTCCTCCTTCACCAGCGACAGGCACACACAGCCGGTCGCCGTGGTCAGCAGGAACATGGCGAGCAACGAGCCGAGAAGGTACACCGCCTGCGTAAAGGCCACCGTACCGCGCTTGGTGGAGGTGGACAGCACGTAGGCCATCGAGCCGCTGTCCACCTGCCCGGCAATCAGGTTGTTGGACGCCATAATCATGTAAATGATCGGCAGCAGCAGTCCGGCGAGCTTGTAGAAGATGGAGCCGACGATCAGCGTATACAGATCGGCCTGTCCGATCTCCTCCAGTGCCTCCGAGACCTCCTGCGGCAGGGTGGATAAAAAGCTGGTGGACACGTCCGACGCGATGGCGGCCTGCTTGTCGGCCACCGCCTGACGATACGCCGTCTCGTCCGCATAGGCGCCGTCCGCATAGGCCTGCTCCAGCAAGCCCAGCTCACGCTCCACGCGGCCCCGATAGGTCACGATCGCCGTTCCGGCGGCGTCCTTGATCGTACCGTAGGTGTAGCCGAAGGACTCGTACTTTTCCTGCGTCACGCCGTAGGAGGACAGCGCCGACATCAGCGCGTCCACCGCCTGCTGCTCGGTCATATTGCCGGCCAAAAACACCGCCGCACAGTCGGCGGCGCGTGTCTGCACGTAGTCGGCGCGCTCGGCCGATTGCAGATACGCGGCAAGGTCGCCGGCCGCCAAATGCTGTACCACGGTAACCACGTCGTAGGTCTCCGGCACGGTCTCTCCGTGCGCGGTGTAAAACTCATCGAACATACCGTTGGGATTCAGCGCGTACATCACACTGCCCAGCCGCTCCTGCGCCTCGGCGGAATCGGCGGCATAGCCGTCGGCAACCGCCTGCGCCGTGATCGTGTCCTGCACCGTCCCGCAGGCGGCGGCGTAGGCAACGGCGATCGCCTGCTCCTGCGTGGCGGGGGATTGCTCCTGCCACGCCTGCATCGCCTCCGCGTAGGCGGCCGTCGAATCAAACTGCGACGCCACCGGTGTCGCGTCCAGCCACGCGGTCACGCTCGCGGCGTATTCCGTACCGGCGTCGGTCGTCAGCTCCGGCATCGCACTCTGCCACTTTTCCGTCGCCGCGGCCAGCTGTGCCGCGGTCAGCTTGGTGCTGTCCGGCATTTGCGCCAGCCAGCTCACATACGACAGCGTATCCTGCGCGTTGGCAGCAAACGCCGTATCAAACTGCGTCAGCCCGTCCGCCGCGTTCACATAGTAGGTCAGCGCGCGGCTGTCCATCTGGGCGTCGATCTCCTTGGTGATGATGGTATCCTGAATGGAATTTTTCACCTCACCGATGTTACCGTTGCCGGAAATCAGCATCACGCAGGCGAGCATGAAGCACACCGCCACGGTGATGATCCCCCACATGGTGCCGTTCGCCTTGCAGGATTGCTTGAACAATGCTTTACTGAACATTTTCTCCACCTAACCCTTTCTGCTTCTGCTCACGCAA
>CAYQBP010000102.1:0-1513 GCA_964415745.1 uncultured Eubacteriales bacterium | reverse complement strand
CAGGTCTTTTCCAGCTCGTCAAAGCTGTGACTGCTCATAAACACCGTCTTGCCGCGGCGGTGCTCCTCGCGAATGATGTCCAGAAACGTGGCGCGCATCAGCGGATCCAGACCCGTGGTCGGCTCGTCCAGCACGATGATGGGCGCGTCGTTCATCAGCGCCGCCACCAGCGCGGTTTTCTGCTTCATGCCCTTGCTCATGCGCTTCAGGTTGGCACGGGGGTCAAGCTGCAGCCGCTCGATCAGCGAGTTGGCGTAGGTCATGTCGCGCAGTCCCAGAAAATCCGCCTGGCACTTCAAAAACTCGGTGCCCGTTTTCAGGTCGGGAAACGCGATCTCGCCCGGCACATACCCGATGTACCGCACGATCTCGCTGGCGTGCTCCCACGACGACAGACCGCGCACCGCGGCGTGCCCCGACGTCGGCTTCAAAAAGCCCATGATGTGCCGGATCGTGGTGGTTTTCCCACTGCCGTTCGTGCCCACGTAGCCGACCATTTCACCCTCCTCAATGGCGAGGCTCAGGTCAAAAATGCCCCGTCCCTCACCGTAGTCCTTGGTCAGGCCGTCGGTTTCGATCACCTTCATCACAACGCACCTCCGAAGCTCTTATCTTCCTTGTAGAATTTCATAAAGTAGTCCTCCAGCGTCTCCTTGCGGTTGCTGAAGGAACGGATCGCCATCGACGACAGCAACGCGATCAGCTCGTTCAGGTCGCGGTCCTCCACGGAAAGGTCCACCTGGGCGTTGGCACTGCTCAGCACCGTGCAGGACGCGATTGCGCGGCTTCGCTCACCGAACGCCGCCGCTTCCCCGTCGCTTTCAAACACCACGGTGTAGAATTTCCGCGAGGCGTGCTTCAGATCGTCGGCAACGAATTCGGACACGATGCGCCCGTCCTTGATGATGGCGATGCGGTCGCAGGTGGAGTCGATCTCCGAGAAGATGTGGCTGGACAGCAAAATCGTCTTGCCGCGCGCCTTTTCCTCGTGGATAAACTGAATGAAGCACTCCTGCATCACCGGGTCGAGGCCGCTGGTCGGCTCGTCCAGAATCAGCACCTCCGGGTCGGACATGAACGCCGTCACCACCGCCAGCTTGCGCTTGACGCCCAGGCTCATGCGCTTGGTCTCGCCGCGCAGGACGGTGTCCTCCAGCTCGAACAGCTCGCGCATGGCGGTCAGCCGCTCTTCGTTTTTCACGCCCTGGAGCTGCTGCATCATGCGAATGAACTCCCAGCCCGTCAGACCGGCAGGCAGGGCGATCTCGCCGGGAATGTAGCCCACGCGCCGCAGAACGCGGTCGTAGCGGTCAAAGGTTTCCTGTCCAAACAGGCGCGTGTGTCCGGCGTCCGGTCGGGAAAAGCCCATCAAATGCCGAATGGTGGTGGATTTTCCGGCGCCGTTCGGCCCCAAAAAGCCGAACACCTCGCCACGGTCTACGTGCAGACTGACGTCGAACACGCCGCGACCGAAGCCGTAATCCTTGGTCAGACCGTCCACCTCGATGGTGTG
>CAYQBP010000101.1:0-4484 GCA_964415745.1 uncultured Eubacteriales bacterium | reverse complement strand
TTTGAATTTGACAGTGGAAATTGTATCGGAGGTGTGGTACAATACTGTCATCGGTCTGAATTTGTAAAGGAGTGAAGGCGATGGGCGGCTTTTTCGGAGTGGTTTCTCAAAAGGATTGCGTGTTCGATCTGTTTTTCGGAACGGATTACCATTCGCATTTGGGAACCAAGCGCGGCGGCATGGCGGTTTACGGGGAGCAGGGCTTTAACCGGGCGATTCACAACATACAGAATTCCCCGTTCCGCACCAAGCTTGAACGCGACGTGGAAGAAATGCAAGGCACCTCCGGAATCGGGTGCATTTCGGATACCGAGCCTCAGCCGCTGATCGTTCGCTCGCATTTGGGCAGCTTTGCCATCACCACCGTGGGACGGATCAACAACGTGGATGCGCTGGTCAAGCTGGCCTTTGAAGGCGGTACGCCGCAGTTTTTGGAAATGAGCGGCGGAAGCATCAATCCCACCGAGCTGACGGCGGCGCTGATTAACCAGAAGGACACCATCGAGGACGGTATCCGCTACGCGCAAACGATGATCGAAGGCTCCATGTCCATGCTGCTGCTGACACCGGACGGCTTATACGCCGCACGCGATTTTATGGGTCGCACCCCCGTGGTGATCGGTGCCAAAAAGGATGCCCATTGTGCGTCGCTGGAATCGTCCGCTTTCTTGAATTTGGGCTACGATCAGGAACGGGAGCTTGGCCCCGGCGAGGTCGTGTTTTTGACGAGCAATTCCGTCAAAACCGTGGTTCCCGCGCGCAGTGAAATGAAGATTTGTACCTTCCTGTGGGTCTACTTTGGCTATCCCACCTCGTCCTATGAGGGGGTCAATGTGGAAGCCATGCGTTGCCGTTGCGGCGAAAAGCTGGCGGAGCGCGATCACATCGAGGCCGACAGCGTGGCAGGTATCCCGGATTCCGGAACGGCACACGCCATCGGATATGCCAACAGCACCGATATTCCGTTTTCACGCCCGTTTATCAAATATACGCCGACCTGGCCGCGCTCGTTTATGCCGCAAAAGCAGAGTCAGCGCAACCTCATCGCCCACATGAAGCTGATCCCCGTGGATGAGCTGATCCGCGATAAGCGGTTGATTTTGATTGACGATTCGCTGGTGCGCGGCACGCAAATGCGCGAAACAACGGAGTTTTTATATCACAGCGGTGCCAAAGAGGTACACGTTCGCACCGCCTGTCCGCCGATTATGTTCGGCTGTAAGTATTTGAATTTTTCACGCTCCACCTCCGAAATGGATTTGATAGCGCGGCGCACGATCGCCCGATTGGAGGGTGAGCACGCCGAGGAAAGGCTGTCGCTGTACACCGACCCCGACACACCGGAGTATGCCAAAATGGTGGAGGAGATCTGCAAGGAGCTGCATTTCACCTCGTTGAAATATCAGCGCTTGGACGATATGATCGAAGCGACCGGCTTGCCGGCGTGCAAGTTTTGTACCTACTGCTGGACGGGCAAGGAATGATAAAAAGGCTCCCATGATGACATAAGTCACCATGGGAGCCTTTGGTATTGCAGGTTACAGTGCCTTTTTCCGGCGAAGGCGTTTCATGATGGGGTTAAACAATTGCTTCAGCGGTGTGATGCGGTGGGTGAGATAGAAGCCGGACATGGTATCGAAGAAGCCGAGCACCATGCAAAAGGTGCCTACCAGCTTGGGTGACAGGAAGGGATAATCGACCATGCCGTGTACCACGAATGCTACGGCGAACATCAGGAAGATGCGTCCCACGGGGGCGGCCTGCCGAGAACGGTTTAACAGCGACAGGCTGTCCTGCAGCAGGCGCGTAGCGACCAGACACAGGAGGAACAGGGCGATAAATCCCCCTTCGACCAGCACCTGAAGGATCAGATTGTGGGCATGAGGAACGTTGACGCCCATTTGCAGCAGGAACTCCCAGAAGTTGGAAACGCCGGGGCCCATGCCGATGAGCGGACTGCGAACAATGGCCTCCAGTGCGACCTCCCAGGCGTCCAGACGTTCCACGATGGCGTGGCCGCCCTGCCCGATCGAGAGAAAACGCCCGATGATGGCCTCCGGTATGAGCGACACCGCGGCAATGAGGCACATCATAAACGGGGTCAGCTTTCGCAGATGGGTGACGATGATGAGCAACAGCATGGACAGCAGTGCCAGATAGGCGCCGCGCGAAAAGGACAGGATTGCGCCGAATACCGTGAGAACGGTGAAGGCGCGTGCCAGCAGGCGCGGTGTCGTGCGTTTGCCGCTGAAGCCGTAGTAGCCGGCGAGCGGAGTGACCATGACCAGGTATTCGGCCAGCATATTGGGATTGGTGAAGGTGGAGGCGGCGCGGTCCAGCCCCATGTTCAGATTGGTTTCGATGGGGAAGTAGCGATAAAACAATTCATCGAGATGAATCCAGAATTGATTGGAAAGAGAGCCGGTACCGAATACCGTGCGGTACAGGTATTGAAAGCAGGCGATAAAGCCGGTGGCGCCGGCGGCGGCCGCAATGAAAAACAGCGCACAATGCAGACGCTTACGACTGCACAGCGTGGTGGTCAGCGACAGGTACAGACAGAACATCACGACCCACATAGCCACGGTGGAGAGGCTGTTCAGCTTGTGCGCGGAGTAGCTGATGCCGATGGCCATGTAGCCTATGTATAGTAGCAACAGCTTACCCAACGGCCCGATTTGAATGACGGTATCGCGCCTGCGAGCGTCCTTTGCCGCCAACAGTATGGAAACGACGGCAAGCACCGGCGCAAAGTATTCCGGCAACAGAGGGATCAGGGCGATGGCCGATAAGCAACCGAGAAAGGCAGAGCCTTCCGCCTTCATCGACCGTATCCGTTTCAGCATTCCGCGCCTCCTTCCTGTCAAAATTACGTATATTATACCCCTGCTGCCGGGAAACCGCAATCTTTGTTACAAACTTGTAAGGAAAACTTTGCATTTTATGCGGGAATATGGTAAACTTATTTCAAACAACGGAATTGCTCGGAGAGGTGCACTATGAAGCGGATATTCGGGATCGTGCTGGCTGTGATAGGGTGTTTTGGTATGCTGTTCTGCTCCTCATGCGGAACGGGTACGTTTTCCGAAAGCACGCGCACCGGCTTTGCGCTGGATACGGTGGTGCGTATCACGCTGTATGACGCTGAAGCCGGGACGGACGGAGAAGCGGTGCTGGATCGGTGCTTTGATGAAATCGGTCGGCTGGAGCGGCTGTTCAGCGTGACGGTGACGGACAGCGACATTGCCCGTATCAATACCTCGGGCGGTTTGCCGGTTATCGTGGCCGACGAAACGGCGGAGCTGTTGCGGCTCTGTCTGGATTACGCCGAGCTGTCCGGCGGCGCTTTTGACGTGACGGTGCGCCCGGTGACGGCGCTGTGGGATTTTTCGGCACAAGCACCATCCCTGCCGGATGCCGATGCACTGGCAACGGCGGCGGAATCGGTGGATTATCACCATCTGACGGTGGACGGCAATACGGTGACGCTGACGGAGGGTGCACTCGATCTGGGTGGAATCGCCAAGGGGTATATTGCGGACTGCGTGCACACGCTTTTGCTGGAGCAGGGCGTGACCTCGGCGTTGATCGATCTGGGCGGTAACATCGTTACCGTCGGGGATAAGAGCAACGGGGAGGACTGGCGTGTCGGTGTAAAGGATCCGCAGAATACCGACGAGCTGTACACGGTTGTGCAGGGGAAGAATATGTCGGTGGTGACCTCCGGCGTTTATGAACGCGGCTTTACGCTGGACGGGGTGCGGTATCATCATCTGCTTTCCCCGAAGGACGGTATGCCGGTACAAAATGGCCTGGCATCGGTGACCGTCGTTTGCGGAAGCTCGGTACAGGCCGACGCGCTTTCGACCGCCTGCTTTGTAATGGGTGAGTCCGAGGCTCTGAGGCTGTTGGACACACTGGACGGTGTGGAAGCGTTGTTTTTACGCGATGACGGCACTTTCTTCGCCACCGCGGGCTTGTCGCATACTTTAGTGTAAAAAATGTATCGGCACTCTTGCATTTTTTGAAAAAATGCGATATACTGGTTTATAACGCCATGTGCCTTGGGGTGTACGGACGGGCGGGTTCTGCGCGACGGCGACCCGTGAACCATGTCAGGCGGGGAACCGAGCAGCATTAAGCGGTTTTCACCGTGCGCCGCAGGGTGCCTGTTCGTCTGTACGCCCGAGGGCACACGGCGTTTTTATTTTACGGGAAAGGGGTGTTCCGGTTGTATCAGGTTTTGTATCGCAAATGGCGACCGCAAACGTTTTCCGAGGTATACGGTCAGCCGGCGGTAACCACAGCGCTGAAAAACGAATTGCGAACGGGACGGCTGGCTCATGCCTATCTGTTTACCGGCTCGCGCGGCACGGGCAAGACCTCCTGCGCCAAAATTTTGGCAAAAGCGGTCAACTGTCTGGCTCCGCACGACGGCGACCCGTGCAATGAATGCGAAAATTGTCGGGGGATCGATGCCGGAA
>CAYQBP010000100.1:0-4576 GCA_964415745.1 uncultured Eubacteriales bacterium | reverse complement strand
AATAAAACGTTCCATCTGCTTTTTAAAACAATCACAGTTGTGCTGAATCGTTTCGCGTGTCATCATTTGGCGCATATCGGTACGACCGGACGGATCACCGACCATGGCGGTGCCGCCGCCGATGAGAACCACCGGCTTATTACCGGCCATTTGCAGTCGCTTCATCAGGCACAGCGCCATAAAATGCCCAACGTGCAGGGAATCCGCCGTGGGATCAAAGCCGATGTAGAAGGTGGCCTTTCCCTCGTTGATCATCTGTTTGATCTCGTCCTCGTTTGTCACCTGCGCGATGAGTCCGCGCGCTACCAGTTCTTCGTAAATCTTCATATCCGTACTTCCTCTCTGTATTCCCAGTCATTGTACCATCTTTTTTTACGATAGTAAAGGGGAAAACGCATTTTTTTGACTTTTCAGCGTGGCCATGACCGTATTTTCGCCGGTACCGAAGTGCTCGTACAGACGGCGATATTCCCGATACAGCACCTCATACACCGCGGTATGCTCCGGGCGAGGCTGTACCGTCGTTGCGGCATCGAGCGAGCCGAGCCGACGTGCACCCTCAATGGGGGTGAACAGTCCGGCCGCCGCCGCACCGTAAACAGCACTGCCGCGCGCACCGGCCTGCCGCGTCGGTACCACGGTAAGCGGCATACCCAAAATATCCGCGTACACCTGCACCAAAAACGGGTTTTTATGCGGAATACCGCCGCACAGCGAAATCTTTTCCAGCGGAACACCGTACTTTCGGAATTGCTCCACGATCACGCGGGTACCGAAGCCCGTCGCTTCCACCAGTGCACGGTATATCTCCTCCGGCTTGGTATTGAGCGTCATGCCGACGAGCAGACCGCTGACGTCGCCGTTATCCAAAATACTGCGATTACCGTTCCAAAAATCCAACGCCAGCAAACCGCTTTCGCCGGGACGCAATGCCGCCGCCTTTTGCGACAACAGTGCCAGCGGCGACATGCCCTTTTGCTCGGCCTCCTCCACTGTTTCACGCGGCATACACGTTCGTTGAAGCCATTCAAAATGATCGCCGAGACAGCTCTGCCCTGCCTCATAACCGTAATAGCCGGGCAGCATACCGTCCTCCACCACACCGCAGATACCGGGAACCTCACGTGCCACCGTATCCATCAGCAGGTGGCAGGCCGAGGTGCCGAGCACGATCAGTAGATGTCCCGGTTCGGCAATGCCACAGCCGGGAACAGCGGAATGAGCATCGGCACCTGCAACCGACACCGGTGTGCCGACCGCCAAGCCCGTCAGCGCCGCCGCTTCCGCCGTAATTCTGCCGGCACGGGTACCGCAGGGGTATACCGGGCCGGAGAGCTTCTCGGCAACAAAGTGACGAAATTCCGGATTTAAGCGTTCAAAAAATGCCTCATCCGGATACCCCGTCCGCTTGCTCCACAAGGATTTATACCCGGAGAGACAGGCATTGCGTACCAGCTTGCCGCACAGACGCCATACGATCCAGTCGGCGGCTTCCACAAAATGCGCCATGGTATGATACACCGCCGGTGCCTGCTCCAGCGTTTCCAATGCCTTGGGCAACAGCCACTCGGCGGAAACACGCCCGCCAAACAGCGACAGCATACCCGGATCGTACGCCGCGGCCACGGCGTTGATGCGATCGGCATAGGGCTGAGTGGCATGATGCTTCCACATTTTCACATACGCGTGCGGCTCGGCGGCAAAGGACGGAGAGAAGCACAGCGGCGTACCGTCATCGGCAACGGGCAATACCGTGGACGCGGTAAAATCCACCCCCACACCGACGATCTGCCCCGGCAAAATACCGGCCGTGCGGATCACCTCCGGTATCGCCTGTCGCAAAACGTCCAGGTAATCCTGCGGATGCTGTAAAGCCCATCCGCCTGCCAGCACGGTTCCGTCCGGCAACGATTCGCTCATCACACCGTGGGCGTACTCACACACGGCGGTGGCAAGCTCCTCGCCGGTATCCGGGTCGAGCAGCAGAGCGCGGCCGGATAGAGAACCGAAGTCGATGCCGAGCGCATAGCGTTTCATAATCATCACTCCTACGCACCCAGTGTACCACATTTTTGCCGGCGGTTCAAGCCCTTACATATTGACTTTATGAGGGGCGGCGTGCTATAGTAAAAGTAGAAATTACGGAAGGCTGTGATTGAATGAAAAACGAATTGTCCCCCGTATTGCGCGTGCTGGAGTGCGGCGATCTGAAGCTGTTGCCCTTTGTGGTGCTGGACGGCCAACGGGTGGAGCCACACTACGAAATCACCCTCAACGAGGACTATCGTACCGTTCGACTGCAGGCGGTGCAGGAGCAGTTCTGCGACACGCTGTATTTGAACTATAACGACCGCGAAATCATCGGCAAGCGCGTATTTGAAAACCGTTCTGCCGCGACCCTGCATCTGAACGAGCTGGGCGTAGAGCTGGACGGGATCACCTACGACGCCGCTCCGCGTGACGATTATTTTTATCACACCGAAAATCCCCGTATTTACGAGGTGTTCACCTTCCCAATCGATTATGACCGCACCGCCGCCGATGCCAAGGATTCTCACTTCGACTTTCAGGCGGGCAACCGTTGGGCGGACCCCGGCGTAATCACCGAACGCATCGGTGCCAGCCCCTACCAGCCGTTCCCTGCCATTCTCATCAGCAACTATCAGGTATCGTCCGGTCTGGTGCACGGCACGCTGAATCAAGATGTGTTTTATCACAATTATTTGGCAAAGCACAACAATGATACCGTTACACTGACGGTGTTTTCCTCCTTGAAGGACATCGCTTACCGCGAAGTGACAGCCGGCGAGCAGCTCACCGACGAATGGTATTTGGGGCGCACCGATCATGCCGACGACATTGAACGGATTTTTACCCATTATGCCGACTGTCTCCGCCGCAAATTGCCTGCCGCCTACGGACGCAGTGACATTAACCGCACCACGCTGGTGTGGGGATCGTGGAACGATGGTATTTTCCGCGAAATTTCCGAGGATCTGATTTTGACCGAAGCAAAATTTCTGCGTGATAACTTTCCCACCGTTCGCTGGATTCAGATCGACGACGGTTACGCTACCATGAACAATAAGGGCGCCCACGGCCTCGGCGTCCCCTACGAGGGCGAGGCCGGCGTCGATCATCAAAAGCTGCCTCACGGTCTGCGCGGCCTGTCAGATCGGATTCGCGAGCTTGGCTTACGTCCTGCCATCTGGATCGGCGGCTTCTGCCCCACCGCTTCCAAAATTTATCAGGAGCACCCCGAATGGTTCATGGATTACACCTATCGCGTCACCTGGACCGCACCGCTGGACGTCAGCCAACCCATCGTTCGCGAATATATTTGCTCGGCCATGAACACGCTGTGCCGTGAGTATGGCTTTGACGCAGTGAAGCACGACTTCTGGAGCTACGCCTTCGAGGACAGCCATGACATGTACCGCCACCGCGACCGTTCCGGCTACGAAAACCGCCGCTGGTGGCTCACCACCATTCGCAACAATCTGCCGCGCGACGGCTATTTGCAGACCGGCTGTGATATTGTCATGGGAAACCCGTTTTTGGGCGAATTCTTCACCAACTACCGCTACGGCATCGACATTGGCGGCGGCAACTGGGACAATGTTCGCACCAGCTTCCAGTGGGGCGCCGCCTGCTATGCCACCCACACCGGCGACCTGTTCCCGCCAAACAGTGACGCCATCGGTATGTTCCCCGGCTTGTCGCGTACCGAGGCGATGTTCTGCATCAACTACTGCTTGGTATCGCATTCCATGGTGGAGATTGCCGGCAAGCTGAGCCAGGTCACCGATGCCGACCAACTCCGCATTCTGAAAAAGGCCGCCTGCAATCCCAACAACGGACAGGACGTCTACTTCGCACAGTTTGATTATCGGGATCACAATCAGCGCTCACCGGAAATTCTTTACTTCAAGACGCCGCATTTCTCACGGCTGGAGGGCAATGCCGCTCTGCCGTTGCGGACAGTCGGTATTTTCAACCTGTCGGACGAGGTTAAGACATTTACCCTGCACTTCGACGAGCTGGCACTGGAGAACAAGGCTTATATGCTAACCGACGTGTGGACAGGTGAGCAAAGCGTCAAGAGCAGCATCGAAGTCACGTTGGAGCCGCACGCCAGTGTTCTGCTGGCAGTCAGCCAAACAGACGGTGTACAGCTGTGGGATGCCAACCTCCGTGTGAACGCCGTTACCGTCGATGAGACGCACGCAGTACTTGAAGCGGATTATGCGCTGACCGATGCAGAGCTGTCGCTCAACCGCACACCACGTGCGCTGATTCAGGACGGCAAGGAGCTTTCCTTTACAGTTGAAAACAGCACCGTACACTTTGACTTGCCCTGTGCCGGAGCGTTTGAGCTGCGTTTTTAATGCTTTTGTCGGCAACCGTGTTCCGTCCAAATTGCGTAGCACGGTTGCCGGCAAATAAATTGTAAAACTTTTTTCAAAAAACTATTGACAATCGGCGTGCGACAGGGTATAATATCAAACGTTGCCGCCACTGATATATGCGGGTATGGCGGAATTGGCAGACGCGTTAGATTCAGGTTCTAATGGTC
>CAYQBP010000099.1:0-4576 GCA_964415745.1 uncultured Eubacteriales bacterium | reverse complement strand
GATCCAAAGACCGCCACGGTGGACAGCACCGGTAAGGTGACCGGCGTTGCTGTCGGCAAGGCGACGATTACCGTCACCTCCGGTGGCTTGAGCACCACCTGCGTCGTCACGGTGCTGGATAAGGCGGAATCGATCCGCATTTCTCCGAGCACAGTCACCATGCACCCGAATTGCCCGACACAGCTTTCGGTGCTGGCAACGCCGGAAAACGCCGTGATGGGCGACATCACCTGGGAAAGCTCCGATCCGAAGGTTGCCACGGTGGACAGCACCGGTCTGGTCACAGCTGTGGCGCAAAGTGGCACGGTGACCATCACCGCAAAAAGCAGTGAGGGCAAATCGGCCACCTGTGCGGTGAAGATCAGTGAGTACGGCAATGTTTTCCACAACGGCAATATCGAAAAGGGCGCGGCGGACGCGTTCCACCACGTGCCGTCCGAGGGCGTTTCCATTGCGGACGGTGCCGGTGTGGACGGCAGTAAGGCGCTGAAATACAGCAAGGATTATACCAACGCCATCATCTATTTCAAAAAGCTGAGCCAGGTCAAAATGGAGCCGAACAGCCGCTATGTGCTGTCCTTCTGGTCGAAGGGCCCGTCGTTGCGCCTCCACCTGACGGGCGGCAAGGCGACCGACGTGACGTTTGCGGACGGCAAAACCACCTGGAATCTCACAAGCAGCACCGACGAATGGGTGGAAACCACCATCGTGTTCGACACCGGTGCCAATCCGAGCTTTGATAACAACTGGGCGTTTGAGCTGAAGCAGAACGCCGCCAACGTGACGGCGGACACCTACGTGGACAACATCACGCTGACCAAACAGCCGAATGCCACGGCGATCGCGCTCCCCGACGCGGTGGAGCTGCTTCCCAACGACAGTAAAACGCTGACGGTCGTTTCGACCCCGGCGAACACCTATTGCGGCGCGCTGACGTGGAGCTCCTCCGCGCCGAACACGGTTGCGGTCACGCAGGACGGCGTCGTTACCGCGCTGAAGAACGAAGGCTCCGCCGTGATCACGGTGTCCAGCAGTCTGGGCTTTAGCGCCGCCTGCACCGTCACCGTCAACGAATACGCCAACCTGCTGAAGAACGGCGATTTTGAACAGGGCGATACCAACTGGAAGGGCGATCTGGACGGTTATATTCAGCCCGGCATCGGCAAGGACGGAAGCTACGGTCTGGCGCTGACCATTCCGGAGGGTACCACCTCCAAGAACCCCGGCGTGTTTTACAAGCTGGCGCTGGACGTCCTGCCCGGCACCACCTACGAGATTTCGTTCGATTATCTGGCGACCGAGGATTGCTCCTTCCGCATCTGGAGCGGCAACATGAAGCTGTCCAGTCCCACCATCGAGGACGGCGACGGCACCGTGTGGCGTCACGCCTCGCGCACCTTCACCACTCCGGCGGATATGTCGTTGCAGACCGGCTGGGATATGTCCATCGTCTGCGACGCGGCCGGTGTGGCTCCGGCCGTCATCGACAACGTCTGCCTGCGCCTGTACAATTCCGGCGTGGCGGCGGACAGCGTCACCATGAGCAAGAGCAAGCTGACACTGGTGCCCGGTCGTACCGAAACGCTGGCGCTGACGGCAACGCCGTCCGACGGCGATATTAACCGCACCGTGTGGACCTCCTCCGACGAAAACGTGGCGATCGTGGAATACGGCTCGGTCACCGGCGTCGGTAAGGGCACCGCCACCATCACCGCCACCACCAAAAACGGCAAATCCGCCACCTGCACCGTCACCGTCAGCGGCGACGCCGCCATGCTGAAGAACGGCACGTTTGACATCGCCGGTGATACGAGCTGGACATTGAACGACGGCGCAGAGCTCGCCGCCGGTATGGGTCGCGTGGACACCGCGGCGGCCAAGCTGGTGACCGGCGCGTCGGTGTCGCAGACCGTTGCCGGTCTGGAGCCGAGCACCACCTACGTGCTGACCTATCGCTACCGTGCGACCGGCGGCAATGTTACGGCAACACTGAAAAACGGCGAAGCCACCCTGTCCGAAAAGACGACGACCACGCAGAACACCTGGGCGAAAATGTCCTACGAGATCACCACGCCCGAAGCGCTGGCAGGCGACGGCTCCGTGCTGACCTTCACCACCGCTGACAAGAACGCGGTCGTCTACGTGGACAACGTGATTTTCGCCAAGAAGGCGTCGCTCATCGACTTCGTGGTAGAGGATATTTACTGGGTCGGCGGTGACGATCAGGTGACCCCCGGCACCGAGCTGACCTTCGCCGCCACCGTGACCAATCAGGGCACCGATCCGGTGCCTGCCGGTTCGGTCATCGAGGTGGACGTGGCGATCAACACCAGCGTCATTCAAACCCTGACCTACACCACCACCGCCACGCTGTCTACCGGCGGCTCGCTCATCATCGTGGGTGATACCCCGTGGGCGGCGGTCAAGGGCGACTGGGTCGTGTCGGCACGGGTCAATCCGCGACTGCTGATTTCGGAGCAGGACGACAGCAACAACGCCGTGCAGGCGCAGCTGCGCGTTGCCGACGAAAGGCTGATCGCACCGGAGATCGCACAGCTGGCCGGTATGGACAGTCTCATCTTCTGCGATGAATTCGACAGCTACGACTCTATCGATACCACGGCGTCCGGCAGTGAGGGCTACAAGTGGTACGTCACGCGCGGCTGGAGCGCCACCACGGTGCGGCGCGACACCGACTACGACGTAAAGGACGGCGTTCTTACCCTGCACAGCGACGGCAAGTACGGTATCACGTTGACCTCGGTGGATGTGAACACCCACAACGGCTTCAGCTGGAACAAGGGATATTTGGAGGTGCGCCTGCGTATCACGAACCCCATTGCGGACGAGGGCGGCCCGGCCGTGTGGTCGTTGCCGCTGGGCAAGGTGTACGAAACACCCGACGAAAACCTCCGCTGGGTGGAAATGGACTGGCTGGAGTTCTGGGGTATCAACAAGCAGCATGACAAGGGCTACTGGACGGTAACGCTCCACGAGCAGGCCAAGGAGAACAACGATACCGGCGATACGAATTTCTGGGCGACCAACTCCAACAGCGGCGTCAACGCGCTGGGCGATCAGCAGTGGCATACCGTCGGCTGGCTGTGGGACGAAAATATTGTGCAGGCCTATGCGGACGGCGTCAAGATGTTTGAGATCACCTACAGCGTGGAGGATATGCCCGACCCGATCCCGAACATCAAGAAGGGCGAGTACGAGGACGGCATCTTCTCGATGATGAATGAGCAGCTCATGTGTCTGTACCTGAGCGGTACCGTGGAGCACCCCATGGAGGTGGATTACGTCCACATCTGGCAGGGGGAAGGCGGCGGTCTCTCCGGCGATAACGGCGAGAATAATGGTGAGGACGAACCGACTGTCGACGTGAGCGCCGAGGACTTCTGGTATGACTACTGCACCGACGATTGGGGCGACCCGATTGTTGAGGTCAACGAGGAGAATTATCTGAACGTGCTGTACGGCGCAGAGCTGTGGGAACAGCTGTCCGACGAGCGGCGCGCCGAGATCAACGCCCTGCTGGCGGAGTACGGCCAGCCGAGCTATGACAGCCTGTTGGCGGCGGCAAGGCAGCTGGAAAGCGGCGAGACACCGGATACCGGCGAGCACGTGCGCGCCCTGCCTGCTATGGCGCTGGCCATGCTGGTCAGCGGCGGCGCTCTGTGGCTGACACGCAAAAAGAGAAAGGGGTAATTATCGTGAGCTATAAAAACGTACCGATCCCGGAGGCCG
Organism: uncultured Eubacteriales bacterium; assembly: GCA_964415745.1. GTDB lineage: Bacteria > Bacillota > Clostridia > Oscillospirales > Acutalibacteraceae > RGIG3009. The sequence continues at coordinate 826 of CAYQBP010000099.1, read as the reverse complement.
CCAAGGCCGCCGGCATGACCCGACTGGTGTTTGAGGACGATTTTGATTCCATGGACACCATCGACATCGAGGCGACGCACAAGCCGGGCTACAAGTGGTATCCCGATGCCTACGGTTGCCGCCTGACCAAGGATTACATTACCCAGCAGGACTCCTACATTCACATGGGAGGCCCTCAACCGACCGCTTACGGGCTGGTCTCCTACAGCCGCGAGAGTGACGTGGGCTTTACCGCCTCCTGCGGTTGCTATCTGGAGGTACGGATGCGCGCCGGTATGCCCACGGGCAAATACGGCGGTATTCCGGCGTTTTGGACGATGTGCCTCAACGATTTTATGGGGCGCGAGTGGACGGACGGCGCCGAGCTGGACGTGGTGGAGCTGTTCATCACGAAGAACCAAAACGACGAGGATCAGAAGTATTTCGCCGGCACCATGCATCACCATCATCGCGAGATGGGCGAGGATGGCAAGTGGAAGGTCGAATACGGCAGTAATTTGGTGAATGCTACGGGGTATCGGGATCAGTTCCCGTTCACCGACGACGACTGGCACACCTACGCCGCCCTGTGGGAGGAAGGCCACGTGGCGTGGTACATGGACGGCAAGCTGATGCACTCGGCGCGGTTTTCGCCGGACGCGTTGCCGGAGTATTTTTACCGTGACGATCCCACGCCCCTGCCGCGTGCCCACGAGGTGTGGCCGGAGTGCAAAAAGCGTGAATGGGTGGGTCAGCAGACGATTTTCAATACCGACCCCGGCGTGGTGTTCCTGACCAGCCGCGAAACGTACCCCATGGACGTGGACTGGGTGCGTGTGTGGCGCTG
>CAYQBP010000098.1:0-4694 GCA_964415745.1 uncultured Eubacteriales bacterium | reverse complement strand
GCCCCTCGCGAGACAGCTTTGCTATCATACCACCTCGCTTCCCATTTGTCAACACTTTTTTTACGGATTTTTTGAAACTTACTAAAACAACAGAAAAACAGCCTTTGCCGAAGCAAAAGCTGTTGTTTTTGCCTATATGTTATGCTTGGCGGCGCAGCTTTTACAATAGCCGTAAACCTGCACCACGTGATCCGTAGCCACAAAGTCCGAGCCGGCGGTTACCTGCTCCAACGCTTCGATGGGGCACACCGGCAAATCCTGCATACGGTTACAATCCCGACAGATCATATAATGATGATGCTCCGCACCGGCCAGACTGAAAAAGCTCTCCCCGTTTTCCAAAAAGCCGTGGTTCAGCTCACCGTGCTGTACCAGCGATTCCAAATTTCGGTACACCGTCGATTTGGCAATGCTGGGGCACTGTGCCGCCGCGCAGGTGTAGAGCTGTGTTGCCGTCATCGGCGCCTGCGACCGTAAAATGTCCAGCAAAAGCTGTTTCTGCTTGGTACGACGCCCCTTGTCCATTGCTTGCTCACTCCGTTTGGTATTCGATCTCCCACGTCAGCGTATCCTCCCGCGTCAGCGACGTGTTCGCCACGTCATCCGGGGACAGATACACGGCATAGGTGGCTTTGCCACCTGCCGGGATTATAACAGACTGGGTCACTTCGCTTTCTGCCGCCAGCAGACGCTCCTCCTGACCGGCAACGGTCTGATACAGCTTGACCTGAAACGACGGAATATCGGCGGCGGACTCCGTGCCGTTTGCCAGCGTCAGAGCCAGCTGAATACCGCCTTCGTTGGTATAGTACGCCTCCGACACGGCGTATGTGACCTGCCCCACAACCGCTTCCGGATCGACCCCTTTCCAGAACGTTCCGTTCGACCGTGCTTCCATCGCCAGCTTTTGCGCTTCCTCCGGCACATCGGATATGACGGTGATTTCCCACTCCATGTCCTCGTTTTCCCGGACGTCGGTGATTTTCACCAGACTGGGGTCCATATAGAAGGTATAATCCACATCGCCGGAAGCCGGAACGGTCAAGTCCACAATGTTACGCACCCGACCGGAAGCCACCAGCTCCTCGCCGCGGCGAAGCGTCACGCTGACCTCGGTGACCGGCACAGCCAGATTGTGACCGTTGGTAATGTTCATGACCACGTACATACCGTTTTCTTTGCTGTAATACGCGTTAATGACGTTATAGTTGATCTGACAGGACACCAGCTCCGGCTCTTTGCCGCCGAAATACACCGTGTCCTCGCGTGGCTCCTTCAACGCCGCCAGACGCGCTTCCTCCGCTTCCTGTGCCTGCTTCTTATTATACTGATTTTTCGACACGATGCCGCCGACCACAAAAACGAGCACCAGCGCAACGACCACGCCGGCGATAATCAACCAGCTGACGATTTTCTGCTTACGCGATGCCGCTTTTTCCTGTTCTGTCGCTTCGGTGACCTCCTCGGCGACCATGTGGGTGCGGTTGGTATTGAGAATGGACTGCGGATCCGACGACGGATCGGATATTTTATGATTGCGCTTCATGCATAACACTCCTTATGATTGTTCGGTACCGGAACGAATACCGCGGTACGTTTCCTGCACGGTGCGATAGCTTTCCAAATTGCCGATGTCGTACCGCGAGCCGGGCATTTCCATGGCGTACACCGGCGTTTGCCGGCAAAGCCACGCGATATAACTGCCGGGGGCATCCACGCCGCACCCTGCCGCGATACCCTCCTTGACCAGCCGCGCATCGGAACGGGTATAGAAATAGAACGGCGGACAGCACCAGTGGGTTGCCGGGGTCGGAGATTTTTCCGTCATCTCGATAATGCGATCCTCGTCGTCAACCGTAACCACACCGCATTTCAACAGCTTTTGCTCCGACGGCTCATAATAACGCAGAATACAGGAGGCCTGCTTTTTCTGCGCGTAGGCGATGAACGCCGTTAAGCTGAAGTCCAGCAAATTGTCACCGGCGATCACCAGCAGATCGTCGTCCAGCTGTAGCCGCTCGATGGCAAACTGAATGTCCCGGACGGCGCCGAGACGGGTCTCGTTGGTTTCGGTGCCGTCGTCAACCACCGTGATCTTTTGCGACTTTTCGGCCGCCCACTGTTCAAAATGCGGAGCGAATTTGTGGTTGGAGATCACCACGTACTCGTCCACCGCTCCCAGCGTGTCGATGTCATCGATCAGCCAATCCAAAATCGCCTTGTCGCGCACCTGCAACAGAGGCTTGGGGAAATTTTCGGTCAAAGGATACAGTCGTGTGGCGTAGCCTGCCGCCAAAATCAAGCATTTCATAGCACAATCCCATCCGCACTTTCACAAACATGTACCGAGAATTTATCCGCCAGCTGTGGGAACACCCGAATATATTCTTCGGTAACCTTTTCGGTAATCGACGTCTCGAACGACGGATCGATCAGGGCCATACAGCAGCCCTTGAAGCCGGCGCCGGAGAATCGGCCGCCGTAGATGCCGTCGGTACGCGTCATGATCTCATACAACGTTTTCAGCTCGTCCGAGCCGGTCTCCCAGCTTTCGATGGAGGAACGGCCGCTTTCAAACGACAGCCGCCCGTATTCCTCCAGATCGCCGCGCCGCCACGCCTCGGCGCCGCGCTGTACGCGATCGTATTCGGAATAATAATGCTCGGCGCGCTTGGCAAAGCTTTCGGGGAGCCTGTCCTTATATTGGTGATACACCTCGACCGGCACATGGCGCAGGGCCGCTTCGGGAAACTTGCCGTACTCCATGCCGCTGTATGCCATCAGCGAGTACGCCGCCGCGCGGCATTCGTCCACGCGCATATTAAACTTACTGCCTGCCAGCGTCCGTTCGACGCCGGAGAAAAAGATGGCGATGCGATACGGCTTCATCTTCGGATGCGTTGGGATCAGCTCGTAGCTGTCGTCCTGCGTATCCAGATACAGCAGATGATCCTTTTTCGAATACACCTCGCACGACTGATCCAGCTTGCCGCACGCCACACCGACGTAATTATTTTCCGCCGCCAGCGCCGTCATCACCATCTCGTGTCGGGTCAGTTGAATTCCGTTCACACGGCACAGGGCGGACAAAAACGCCAAAATCACCGCCGCCGAGGAGGACAGACCGCCGATGGGCAGACTGCCCTCGATCACACCGCACAGGCCGTACCTCAGCGAATGGTGCTCCGCCAAGGCGACCGTGGCACCGCGCAGGTAATCCGCCCAGTCGTTTTCCTTTTCCGACGCCACCGAGCCGATGTGCCACTGGGCGCGCTTTTCAAACTGCAGGGAGGTCAGCTCCACAATACCGCTCCGCTTCACGGCGTAGGCAATGTGGATCCCCTTATCGATCGCCAGACCGGTGACCTTGCCCAGCTGGTGATCGCTGTGAGCACCGAGCGGACAAATACGGTAGGGACAAAACGCCACGCCGTCCGGCTCCCGCTTATAAACCTCGGAAAACTTATCAACACATTTCATATCGTGTGTCCTCCTCGATGGATAATCGGTATCAGCAATCCTTATTGTACCATAGTTTTCGGGGCGTTGCAAGTCCCCATACACAAGGCGCAAAAAGCGACACCGAGCACACCCCGATGTCGCTTTTTTCTTATTGCTTGCGAATGGTGATCGTTTCAATCACCGGCTGTTGGCTCGACGCAATCGTGCCGTTGCTGTCCACCGGCTGTGCCTGCTCGCACACGGCGTCCACCACGTCCATGCCGCTGACGACCTCACCGAATGCCGCGTAATCGCCGTCCAGGTGCGGCGAGTCGGCGTGCATGATGAAAAACTGCGAGCTGGCGCTGTCGGGATCGTTGGTACGCGCCATGGAAATCACGCCGCGCTTGTGCGACAGGGGGTTTTCGTACCCGTTGGAGGAAAATTCGCCGGTGATCGTCTGAGCAGAGCCGCCGGTTCCGTCACCCTTCGGATCGCCGCCCTGCATCATGAAGCCTTCGATGATCCGATGAAAGGTCAATCCGTCATAAAAGCCGCTTTCTGCCAAATCGATAAAATTCTCCACGGTGATGGGCGCCATGTTCTGATACAGCTCGACCGTCACCGTTCCGTAATCGCGGATCACGATGTCGGCGTAATAGGTGGCGTCGGCGTCCAGCTTGCTGTCAGGTGTGTCCTTGCCGCAGGCGGATACCGTGGCAACCAGCATCACGGCCAGTATCGCGCAGAGGGTCCGACGAAACAATGAAACTTTCACAACGATTACGCTCCTTGCTTTTGTATTTACTTCTAATACTATATATGACTTTTCCGAAAAAAGCAACCGAAAAATGTAAATGGCAAAAAGAAACAAGACGTCTCCGTCTACGGACGACGTCTTGCTTCGCGTAAACCGATCAGAACAACGCTGTGAAGCTCGGACGGTAATATTGACAGGTGCCTTGGAAGTTATAGGTGCCACTCAAAAGGACGACACCGTCCGACAAGCTGAAGCCGTACGCCATATACTTCATCGACTCGGTGGACAGCGAGCCGAGCTTACTTCCGCTTGCATCGTAGCACTCGGCCTGTACATTGTTGGCGCTACCGCCTGTTACCAAAATGTACTGGCCGTCATAGCTAACGCGATATCCGCCACCCTCAACGTATCCGGCAGGGATAGCTGTTTGCACCGGATCGAACAAGAGCTTCCCCGCTTCGTCGATCAGCGAGACAAAGTAGGTTCTCGCCTC
>CAYQBP010000097.1:2724-4714 GCA_964415745.1 uncultured Eubacteriales bacterium | reverse complement strand
GCCCTCGTCACCGGCACAATTCTGGCACTGTCCTGTCCCATCGGCATTCCTCTGTGGCTGTTGGGGCTTGCCTGCTGTATCGCCATTGCGGTATTCCGCGACGGCTTCGGTGGGATCGGCGCCAACCTGCTTAATCCGGCAATGGCGGCGCGCGCTCTGCTTTTGACCGTGTTTCCGCACCTTCTTTCCGATTATTCCCTGCCGGACGCCGTCACCGCCGCCACGCCGCTTTCGGGGCAGGACTGCACGCCATTGCTTCTGCTTTTCGGAAAAACCAACGGCTCCGTCGGTGAGACCTCCGGATTGCTCATTCTTTTCGGCGGCATCTATCTGACGGTTCGCCGGGTCATCTCGCCCCGTATTCCGCTGTATTCCGCCGCCGCTTTTTCCGCCGTCGTCATCGCACATGGCGATCCACTGCTGCCCCAGCTATTGTCCGGCGGCTTTCTGTTCGGCGCCGTTTATGTGTTCACCGACTACACGGGAAGCCCCACTACACCGTTTGGAGAAGCACTGTTTGCAATCGGCGTCGGTGCGCTGACCGCAGTGCTTCGCCTGTGGGGTCGGTATCCGGAAGGTGTCTGCTTTGCCGTTCTCGCCATGAATTCAGTCACGCCGTTGCTGGATCATCTCACCCGTCCGCGCGTATACGGCACCAAACGAAAGGAGCGCCCCACTTGAAAGTATGGATCAAGACAAGTCTGTCGTGGGCTATTACCGCCGTTGCTTCACTGGGCTTATTGTGGGGCGGCGACCGTATCACCCGACAACAAATCGAGCATCGGGACAGCGAGCAGATACGCGAACGATTTACCGAACTGGCCGACGCCGAGCGGCTGGAAGGTCTGGATACCCACGACAGCACGACCGTCGTCGAGGCGTGGAAGGCGTGGAATAAGGATAACGAGGTTCTCGGATACGCCGTTACCGCCGACGTGCAAGGCTTCGGCGGCCGTATCGAGGTGTATATCACCGTTGATGCCGACCGAAAAACGGTACAAAGGCTCCGTATCGGATCACATCAGGAGACCGCAGGCTACGGCGCGCGTATTACGGAGGACGGCTTCACCGATCAATTTCGGTCACAGCGCTCCCCATTTTATCTGACCGGCAACACACGAAAGACCGCTCTGCGGAACGGCACCTACCGTGCCGCCGATGAGGTGTACGATTCCTTCGGCTTCCGCGATGTGGTCACGCTGACCGTTTCCGAGGGAAGAATCACCGAGGTCAGCTGGGACGCCGAGCAAAAGAACGGTCAATCCGGGAAAAAGGCACTTTCCAAGGCCGGTACGTATACCATGAGCGAAACCGGACTTCCGTGGCATCGGCAAGCTGAAATTATGGAAAAGGCCTTGCTCACCCTGCAGGACCCCACACGCATCGTGTACGATCCCGACACCGGAAAAACCGATGCCTATACCGGCGCTACCGTCTCGGTCTCGCCGTTTGTTCGACTGGCCGCGGAGGCTCTGACTATGGCAAAAAGCACCGAAGGAAGTGCCATCGACGGAGTCAGCGGCGCCACCGTCTCCTCACAGGCGGTCATCAACGCCGTCAACGAAGCCGTGAGCTTTGTCGCCTCACTGCCGTAAAGGAGAATCGCCATGTCCGTTCTTTCCTCCGCCCCAAGCGTCCTGCTGATACTGCTGGTTGCCGGGTGCACCTCGCTTCGGCAAAGCCTTGTGCGGTTACTGCTGGTCGCTCTCCTCCTTCTTCTCACGCACGGCTTTTGCTCGACCCTGCGCCGTTTTTCGTTACCTGCTCATACGGAGCTTGCCGTCGTGTTTGCTTTCAACGTCGGCACCGCACTGTGTCTGGTTCTGCGTGTCCTCTTTCCCAATGTACCCTGTGAGCCGGACACGCCGTTAACCGCCCTGCTGCTGACCGCCTGTGGCCTTTCCGCTCTCCGACCACAGCCTGCCGATTGGCGGCTGATCCCGGCCGTGTTGCTCATCGGCGGTCTGCGAGAGCTGTTGTCCGCCGGAGC
>CAYQBP010000097.1:0-2624 GCA_964415745.1 uncultured Eubacteriales bacterium | reverse complement strand
GCTATGGTCAACCTGTCTACCGCCCCGTTGGGCAGTTCGTTTTGCACGTTTAGTAAATTGGATCGGGACACCCTGCGTACCATCCACCGCGTCGGAATCGACATGGTGGAGCTTTCCCCCTCCGAGGACGTATTTCTCAGTGTGTTGCACGATCCGCATCGCGCCGCCGAAGTGAAAGCGCTGGCCGCCGAGGAGCATGTCGGTCTGTGGTCGGTGCACCTGCCGTTCAGCGAAAAATGGGATATTTCCTCGGAAAACAAACAGGATCGTGAAGAAATTCTGGAAATCAACCGCCAAATGATCCGCGCCGGCGCCGAAGCCGGTGTCCGCGTCATTGTTTTGCACCCCTCCTCCGAGCCGATCGCCGACGCCGACCGTCCGCGCCGACTGGCATTAAGCCGGGAGGGAATCCTGTCATTAAATGCGCTGTGCCGCGAGCTGGGGCTCACTCTGGCTGTGGAAAATCTGCCGCGCACCTGCCTGTGCAACCGTTCCGATGAAATGATCGAGCTGCTGAAGGACACCGGCGCGCAGGTATGCTTTGATTTTAACCACTCCCTGCAGGAGGATAACGCCGACTTCTTGACGGCGCTGATCCGCAGCGGCTTGTCCATCGCCACCGTACATATCTCCGACTACGACAATGTGGACGAGCGACATCGCCTGCCCGGCGACGGCGTCAACGATTGGAAGCGACTGCTGGGCATCCTGTCCGCCGCCGATTATCACGGGCCGCTCCTGTACGAGATCGCGCCGAAGCCGTATCAGCGTGACCCGGTCACGCCGGAACAGCTGGGCGATAATCTGCACCACCTGCGCGCCGGTGAGATTTGAAAAAATTGCAAAATAGCCCTTTACAAATGCAACGTGCCGTGTTATAATGTCAAAGCACGTAATGTGTATCCCTTACCCGGTCTGCGGAGTATGCCCCCATGGGGACACACCGTTTCCCTTTCTGGGTCTGCGGAAAATATTTTGAAAGAGGTGTTACAACCATGTTGGCACAGGAAAAAACCGAAATCATGAAGGCGTATGCCACCCACGAAGGCGATACCGGCTCTCCGGAGGTCCAGATCGCCGTGCTGACCAAGCGTATCAACGATCTGACCGAGCACTTGAAGGTGCACAAGAAGGATCACCACTCCCGTCGCGGTCTGCTGAAGATGGTCGGTCATCGCCGCAACCTGCTGAACTACCTGATGAAGAAGGATATCACTCGGTATCGTGCAATCATCGAAAAGCTCGGCATCCGCAAATAAGATTGCGCTATGAGGCAGGCGGATACCCGCCTGCCTCTGTCCGCTTTTCTTATCCCTTTTACCGTTTACGGCACGGACAAGCGGTTTTTTAGCAGTGAAACGAGCGTTTCCCGCAAACGTTGGTTTTATTGCTAAAGGCCCTGTCCCCGTGCCGTTCGGAAATATAATTTGAACGGAGGATCTTATCATGTTTGAAAACTATCGCGTGTATGAGACCACATTGGCCGGTCGCCCCCTCAAGGTGGAGGTCGGTAAAATGGCTCAGCTCTCCAACGGCTCTTGCATGGTGCGCTACGGCGACACCGCGATTCTGTGCAATGTCACCGCTTCGGCAAAGCCGCGTGACGGCGTCGACTTCTTCCCCTTGTCCGTGGACTACGAGGAAAAGCTGTACGCCGTAGGACACATTCCCGGCTCCTTCCAGCGTCGTGAAGGTCGCCCCACCGAAAAGGCGATCCTGACCTCGCGCGTCATTGACCGCCCGATCCGCCCCCTGTTCCCGAAGGATATGCGGAACGACGTTTCCATCGTCTGCACCGTAATGTCGGTCGATCCCGACTGTCCGCCGGAAACCACGGCTATGATCGGCGCTTCCATCGCCATTTCCATCTCGGATATTCCGTGGGACGGCCCGATCTCCGGCGTCGTCGTCGGCCTGGTGGACGGTGAGTATGTCATCAACCCCACCGCCGAGCAGGAAAAGCGCTCCGATATGCACGTTACCGTCGCATCGACCGCCGATTTGGTCGCCATGATCGAAGCCGGCGCCAATGAAATCGACAACGACACGATGTTCAACGGCATCATGGCCGGTCACGAAGCCAACCAGAAGATCGTTGAATTCATCAAAAACATTCAGGCGGAAATCGGCAAGCCGAAGTTTGCCTTCCAGTCGAACGATCCCGATCCGGCTATGTTCGAGGCGGTCAAGGAGTTTGCCATCGAGGACGTGCGCTACGCGCTGGATACCGACGACAAGCTGGTACGCGACGAGCGTCTGCGCCCGGTCTATGACAAGGTGCACGAGCGCTTCGACGAGGAATATCCGGAGGAAATCGCCAAGCTGGACGAATGCCTGTACAAGCTCCAGAAGTTCGTTGTCCGCCGCTGGCTGCTGGACGACGGCAAGCGCGTTGACGGTCGCGGTATCGATGAAATCCGCCCGTTGGCGGCCGAGGTGGACCTGCTCCCCCGTGTGCACGGCTCCGGTATGTTTACCCGCGGTCAAACGCAGGTGCTGACCACCGTGACCCTGGGCAACCCCGACGACGCTCAGCTTTTGGACGGACTGGATGAGGAAACCGAGAAGCGCTACATGCACCACTACAACTTCCCCTCCTATTCGGTGGGCGAAACCAAGCCTTC
>CAYQBP010000096.1:1400-4735 GCA_964415745.1 uncultured Eubacteriales bacterium | reverse complement strand
ACTTGAAACGCTGAACCTATTTCTTCAAGCTTAAATAATGAATTCTGTTTTATTCCGTGCATATTGTTTTGTAGAATAAGAGGAGTTAAAAACTTGTATTTTTTAAACACTTCTACTTTACATAATGTATCTTCGAAATAATCTAAAAGGAATACATGGCTATTTTCGCCTGCGAACCAACGACCAATTTCCTTTATATTAAAATTGTTATCAAAATAAGTGGAAAAAACGCTTATTACATTCTCGGCTTGCAAAATATAAAAAGTTGCCGTCGTTTCTTTCAAATAGCTCGTAACCCTATTATTTAGACTGTTTTTATTCGTCATCTGACAATTACTGAGGCACAATGATACTCTGTCAATATCACTGTTCAATATATGTATAGAGTGTATTTTTTTAGCCATTGTTTACCTCCTATGTATTATTCAAAAGATGGTGAACATTACACATTTTCATAAATATTTATTTATTTTTGCCGACTTAAAAGCGCTACCGCCTCCACATGAGCGGTGTGAGGGAACATATCCACCGGCTGGATCGCCGTAACGCGATAGCCGCCGTGAATCAGCTCGCGCAGGTCGCGCGCCTGTGTTTCCGGGTTACAGGAAACGTAGACAACGCGTGACGGTGCCAGCGTCAACAACGATTGTAAGAACGCCTTGTCACTGCCGGCACGTGGCGGATCCATCAGCACCACATCGACCTTTTCACCGCTTTGAGCCAGCTCCACCATGTATTCACCGGCGTCGGCCTGAATAAAGGCGATGTTGTTCAGCGCATTGCGTCGGGCGTTGATACGGGCGTCGCGAACGGCGTCGCCGTTTAATTCGACACCGACCACCTGACCGGCCTGACCGGCGGCGATGATGCCGATGGTGCCGACACCGCAGTAGGCGTCCAGCACGCGATCGGTCTTTTTCAGCTTTGCCATTTCCAGAGCGGTGCGGTATAACCGTTCTGTTTGCGTGGGGTTGATCTGATAGAACGAGCGCGGCGAAATGCGGAAGGTATATCCGCAGAGCGTATCTTCAATGTAGCCGCGTCCGAACAGAACCTCCTCCCGGTCGCCCAGCAGCATACTGGTGCTCTTGGAGTTGATGTTTAGTACCACCGTGGTGATCTCCGGGTGCAGTCGAACCAACGCTTCGGTAAATTTCTTTTTGAGAGGGAACATCGCTTTGGCACCCACCAGCACGACCATGACCTGATTGCTGGCAAAGCCGCGACGTACCAGCACGTGCCGCAAAAAGCCGCGGCGGCTGTCCTCGTTGTAAGGGAGAATGCCGAAATCGGGGAGCAGATTGCGAATGGTGACGATGATGCGGTCGGCGGTCGGGTCTTCAATCTGGCAGGAGTTCACCTTGACGATGCGATGTGAGCTGGACTGGTAAACGCCGGAGATAATTTCTCCACCGCGTGTCAGCCCGAATGCCGCCTGCACCTTGTTGCGGTAGTGATAGGGAAACTCCATACCGAGGATCGGGTTGACGTGGCAGTATTTTCCGAGCAACGAAACGACGGTCTCCTGCTTGTATTTCAGCTGACGCGGGTAGTCCATGTTTTGAAGCTGACAGCCGCCGCATTTCCGTGACAGCGGACAACGGGGCAGGGGCTTGGACGGCGATTGACTCATGGCTTATCCTCCATATAGTAGGTTGCTTCCATATCCGCGACCGACAGTGCCAGTGCCAGCGGAAACATCTCAAAGGCGTTGCCGACGTTGCGAATGTCGTCGGTGCCGGAAAAGCCCATGTGATAACGGATCGCAAAGGCTTCTTCGCGCGTCAGGCGCATATAGCCCGACAGGATATACACGGATTTTTCACCGTGGCCGTAGGGGAGCTTGTCGTCAAACTCGTAGGTCGGCACGGTTTTCCATTTTCCGTTTTCGTCCTTGACGTTGCGCGTTCCCGGCTTGTAGCAGTTGACCTTGCACAGATCGTGGAGCAGGGAGACGATGGCGATGCTTTCGTCGCTGTATTCCAGACCGTAGGTTTCCTTCATGCGAGGACGGTCCAGATAATGGCGCAGGCAGTCGTACACGTTCAGACTGTGTTCGACCAGGCCGCCCTCATAGGCACTGTGAAACCGTGTGCTGGCCGGTGCGGTAAAAAAATCGCTGGACTTGGAGTCGAGATATTCTAACAGCTTATCGGCACCTTCGCGGTGGATATGTTGACGGTAAAGCTCGATAAATCTTTCGCGGGCGTTCATAGAGAAGCACATCCTTTCTGCTTCTATCAGTATACCTCTTTTTGACAAAGTGTGCAACAGAAAAAAGTGAAAATAGGGGTGACAAACGCTCTCCGGCGGTGTATAATGAAACTATTTGAAAGGAGTGCATCTCGATGAAAATACGTAAGTCGTGGTTGGTTCCGTTCAAGGGCTTCCTGATCGGCTCATCGATGACCGTGCCCGGCGTCAGCGGCGGTACGATGGCGATTTTGCTGGGCGTATATAATCAACTGATCGCTTCGATCAGTCATTTCGGAAAAGCACCGAAGAAAAATCTGTTATTTTTACTGAAATTCTGTGCCGGTGCGGTGCTGGGCTTTGTAGCGCTGGCGTCGGTGATCGGCTGGCTGCTGGAGACATTTCCGATCCCCGTGTCGCTGTTTTTCCTGGGGGCCATTGTCGGCGGCGTCCCGGCATTGTATCGGCAGACCCGTGCTTCCCGGTTTTCGGTTTCTTCGGCAATATATATTTTGCTGGGATTGGCCATCGTTCTCGGAATCGGGCAACTGCCGCAGGGATTGATGCCCTCGACGACCGATCTGGACGCGGTCAGCCTGTTGATTTGGCTGTTGGCCGGTATAGTCGTGGCACTCGCCCTGGTGCTTCCCGGCATCAGCACGTCGCACATGCTGTTAGTGCTTGGCATCTACGGTACGCTGACCGGTGCGATTCAAAACGTCGTGCTGTGGGCCAAAGCCCTGATTCAGCACTGGTTTGGTCATGGTGGCGCGGTCAGCACGGTCGGCCTGGGAGAATCCATCACGTTTATCGCGCTGTTGGGAATTTCCACGCTGATCGGCGTGTTGCTGATTACACGGCCGCTGGAATGGACAATGAATCGCTTCCCGCATCAGACCTATTGCATGATTTTGGGCTTCGTGGTTGGCTCACTGGCGGACATTGCGGTGGATATTGTGGTGCCCGCCTTGCAGGTGCAGGCCGATGTGACCTATTGGCTGTTGACGGCGGTGGCGTCGGTGGTAACGGCGATTGCCGGATTTGCCGGCATTTCGTTCCTGTCGCGCTTTTCCGATGAGGGGTGATACGATGCGGTATGAAGAATTTTTTGAATCGGTTCGCGGCCGTCGCGTGGCGGTCTG
>CAYQBP010000096.1:0-1300 GCA_964415745.1 uncultured Eubacteriales bacterium | reverse complement strand
TGTTTTTCGAGCTGTGCCCGGCACCGATTTACGCGGTGACCGGCTCCGACGGAAAAACGACGACCACCACCGTGATTGCCGGATTGCTGGAAAAGGCCGGAAAACCGGTGCACCTCGGCGGTAACATCGGTAATCCGATGCTACCGGTGATCGACCGCGTGTTGCCGACGGATACGGCGGTGGTGGAGCTGTCCAGCTTCCAGTTGACCATGATGCAACAAAGTCCGACGGTCGCCGTCGTGACCAATGTGGCGCCCAATCATTTGGATTGGCACACGGATATGCAGGAGTATATTGAAGCCAAACGAAATCTGGTAGTGCATCAGCACGCCGGAGACCGTGCGGTGCTGAACGCCGACAACGCGCATACCGCCGCATTTGCCGCTTGTTGTTCGGGTGAGGTTTGGTGGTTCTCGCGATTGCACCCGGTAGAGCGTGGTGCTTATTTGGGCGAGGATGGTGTTTTGTACATCACCGACGGCTCCGTGACGGTGCCGGTGCTTCCGGCGTCGGAGATACTGATCCGCGGTGTGCATAATATCGAAAATTATTTGGCGGCGTTTGCCGCCACCTACGGCACCGTGCCGGTGGAGGTGATGGCGGAGTACGCACGCACCTTCGGCGGTGTGGCACATCGGTGCGAGCTGGTGCGCGAGCGCAACGGGGTGCGGTGGTATAACGATTCCATCGGCAGCAGTCCGTCGCGCACGATCGCCGGATTAAAGGCGTTTGACCGCAAGGTGATTTTGATTGCCGGCGGCTATGACAAGCATATTCCGTACGACCCGTTGGGGCCGGTGGCGAAAGAAACGGTCAAGCACGCGGTGCTGCTGGGTGCTACGGCACCGATCATCGAAGCGGTGTTGAAGCGTGACACGACCGTGCCGATCACGCGTGTTGCTTCCATGGAAGAAGCAGTAGCGACGGCGGATCGCCTGGCGCGGCAGGGGGACGTGGTGTTTTTGTCTCCGGCCAGTGCCAGCTTTGATATGTATAAGAATTTTGAAGAACGGGGAAATCACTTCAAGAAACTGGTGCAGGAGTTGTCATGAGTATGCGGGAATTGCTGAAAACATTATGCGAAGTCGCCGGAGTCAATGGCGTATCGCAGGCCGGTATGCTGGCGGCGGAGCGATTGGCGGAATATGTACCGCAGGTTCATACCGACCGCATGGGCAATGTGTGGGGCGTGCTTCCTGCCACGGTCGATGAAGCGCCGACGCTTCTGCTGGAGGCGCATTTGGATGAAATCGGCTTCGTGGTAACGGGTGTGACCGAGGACGGCTTTTTGCGTGTTTCC
>CAYQBP010000095.1:0-4796 GCA_964415745.1 uncultured Eubacteriales bacterium | reverse complement strand
ATCCCCCGCCTTCACCAAAAGCTATGCAAGGGGATCATAAATTATTTCTCCGCTTTTTTATCCTTGCGTTTGGTGAAAAAGTCACTCACCTTGTTGACGGCGTCCGGCACCATGCTCACCATTTGCGTGAGAGTGTCGGGCGAGGACACCAGCGGAAGCACCCGAACGTTGCCGTTGGAGGCCACCAAAAAGGCGATCGGAATGATGTTGATACCGGCACCGCCGCCACCGCCGAACAGCTCCTGATTTCCCTTGGTAGGCAAATCCGATCCGCCGCTGGCAAAGCCGTAGGTCACGCGGGAAACGGGAACCAGGGTGGTACCGTCCTCCAGTGTGATCGGATCACCGATCACCGTATTCACATCCACCATTTCACGGATCTTGTCAATCGAGGCGCCAAACAGCCCCTGTACTTTATTTTCCATGCTCCTGCTCCTCCTTTTTCTTTTCGGTTATATCCCTATCGGCAATGCTTCCCAGCTTCAGCACCGTCCACAACGCCGCCCACAGCAAGCGAATCGGCACAACACGCAGCTTGACATCGGCCGCGACGCGCCCCTTTTCCGCCAAATAATCCGGTGTGACCGTCACGGCACGATGCCGGATCGACACCCCTCCCTGAAGCGCCGACAACGACGGATACAGTGCCGCACACACCTGACCGGTGCGGATCGCCGTGGTTGCCGCATCCTCCGAAGCAATAAACAACTGCAATTGCAGGCGATCCACCGTGACCGACCTCAGCGCTCGCTTAGCGGAACCGACCGCCAGCTGTGCCAGTGCCTTCAATTTTCCGAGCACGGCGGAAACACCGTCTTTTTTCAAATCGTTTGCCAGGTCGGTCAGAAAGCCGTGCTTGTCGTTGTAACCGGCAGGCTTGTCCTTTGTCTTTGCCTTTTTTCTTCTTTTGGCTGCTGCTTCGGATTTCTTTCGGCTTTTTTCGGAAGAAAAGCGATAGCACGGAATACCCAGCACCCGTACACGGACGGTCAGCTCCTCACGATATTGCACTCGCACAAATACCGGGAACAGCAACAGCAACACCAGCAGGGCCAACAAGCCCAACAAACCGTATCCGATGATGCGCCACACGATACACTCACTCCTCTGCAGCCGCCTCCGTTTGTTCGATGATCTCCTCCAGGGTAGTCTCTACCATACGCGCTTCTTCTTCCTTTTGTGGCAGGGGCGGCAGCTCCTGCAAGCCGGAAACGCCAAAGCAACGCAGGAAAACCGGGGTGGTACCGTACAGCAGCGGCCGACCGGGCAATTCCAAGCGGCCCTTTTCCTCGATCAGATTTTTCTGTACCAAACCCTGAATCACCGCGGCGCAGTCCACACCGCGCACCTGCTCGATAAACGCTTTGGTGACCGGCTGGTTGTACGCTACGATCGCCAGCACCTCCATCGCCGCCTGTGACAACGGCGTATTGCGGCGAATATCCAACGAGCGGCGAACGACGTCCGCATACTCCTTTCGGGTGCAAAGCTGGTATTGATCGTCCAGCTTTACCATATAGATGCCGCCGTTGCGCGTCGCCAGATCGCTCATCAGATCGGCCGCCAGGCGATGCACGGTTTCCTCGTCCAGCTCCAGCACCTCGGCCAGCCGCTCCGCCGAAACCGGTTCTCCGTTTGCAAACAGCACCGCCTCCAGCGCGGCACGGTATTCTTTAATTTCCATCGGTTATTTCTCCCTCTTTGGACACCGCCAGCAACGTGACCTGCTGGTTTGTCCCTTCCCCGTCTACGCGAATACGCTTGCCCTTAATCAGCTCCAGCACCGCCAAAAACGTAGCGACCAGCTCCGATTTTGTCTGTGCGCCGTGATACAGCGATTGATACGACACACGCTTGCCGGAACGCAGGCGACGCAAAACAAATACGATTTTGGAGGAAACCGAAACGATTTTGCGTGCCACGATGGTGTGAAACGCCTCCGGCGACGGCGGCAGCTTGCGTTTACCGCGACCGGCGGCCGCCAAATACGCCTCGCGCAATTCCTCGGCACGATGTGACCGGCGGTAGGTGTAATCCGGCTCCACCTCCATGGGCGAGCGCACAAACAGATCGCCGCCGATGCATTGCTTTTCCATGCGACGCGCCGCTTCGCGGCACAGCTGGTATTCGATCAGCTCGCCGGTCAGCTGTTGCTTCATTTCGTCGCCTTCCTCGTGGCGCGGCAACAGCATGGCGGATTTGATCTGCACCAATCGTGCCGCCATATCCAAAAACTCGGTAGCGACCTCCATATCCATCTGCTGCATCGTTTGAATGGCTTCCATATACTGCTCCAGCAGCTCGTGAATGGGAATATCGTAAATATTCAGTTTGTTTTTCTGCACCAGGTGCAGTAACAAGTCCAGCGGCCCCTCAAACTCCGCCAGCTTATACGAAATCTCCATGGGTCACGTCCTTAAAAATAGTTCGGCAGACCGACGACGGCGCACAAAATACCGCCGAGATAATGTGTCAGCCATTGGATCGGTGTGTTCAGCGCTCCGGTGGCAATCAGAAGCATGACCGCCAGCGAGCAATACTGCTGATACCGATCCATGTAGTAGCTCCAACGCGACGGGAGAATCGACGAGAAAATGCGCGAGCCGTCCAGCGGCGGAACCGGCAACAGGTTAAACACCGCCAAATTCAAGCTGACGTTGGCGATCGTATTCACCAGCACCACACCGGCGTACAGGCTGATTGCCGTGCCGGCGCCGGTCAGCTGAAGCATACGGAACAACAGCAGCGCCACCAGCGCGATCAGCAGATTGGCCACGGGGCCGGCCAGCGCCGTGAGTGCCATATCCCGCTTGGGACGTGAAAAGCTGCGCGGATTGACCGGGACCGGCTTAGCATAGCCGAAGCCGAACAGCACCAGCAGCAAGGTGCCCCACGGGTCTAAATGCGCCAGCGGATTGAACCGGAGCCGTCCGCACCAGCGCGGCGTGTTATCGCCCAGCTTGACCGCCACAAAGGCGTGTGCCAGCTCGTGTGCCGGAAGCATGACAAAAATCAATATGGCATAGCTGATGAACAAAAACAGCAACAGCTCAAACGGAACGTATCCGTAGGCGCTGCGAATATTCCAGATCGCATACAGCATAACAGCCGATCCTCCTTGGGCAAACTCACCCAATATAGAATTTATACTTAGACGATGCAATCAGACTACAATACTTTTTTTGAAAGAACGGCGCTGTTATCGGCTTCGTTGCCCTCCGTTCACAATACGCCGGTATTCTTCAGTCGGTCGCCTCGCCGCTAAACAGCGCCGTAGCTTTCAAAATCTTCGACCTAAAACAGTAAAATTTTTTCGTCCGTCAAGGCGGAAAAGATCGTAAAACTGCCGTTTACGGTCGTATGACAACGTAGGCGGCGGACAAATTTTACGTTTTAGGAAGCATTGTGGCCGGATTGTATCGTCTACAGTATAGCGCAAACAAATGGAAAATACAAGGAAAACCGTCCCGGAAAAGCGAATTTTCAAAAAATTTTCACAACTTCTCAAAAAAGCCTTGCTTTTCGTGAAAAAATCTGCTAATATACTTCTGTTGCTTTTGGCCCGGTGGTCAAATCAGCGATCATCGGTACATAGATCAAAGGAGGTGCAGAACATGGCTAAATGTGATTTCTGCGGCAAAAGTGTTACTTTCGGTATTAAGGTTTCCCACTCGCATCGGCGCTCGAACCGCACCTGGCGTGCCAACATCAAGCGCGTCAAGGCTGTTGTAGACGGTTCCCCGAAAAAGGTTTACGCCTGCACCCGTTGCCTGCGCTCTGGCAAGGTTACCCGCGCGGTGTGATCGTAAGTTCTTTTGCAAAGCATCTCCTGCCGTCTCGGCAGGAGATTTTTTGTTTTTCCCCTTGTACAAACGGATTTTTCCGTTTATAATAGTATCACGACTTATGACCGGGAGGTATTGTAATGAACGTTTGGCATGACATCGCAAGCGAACGCATTCAGCCGGAAAACTTCACCGCGGTGATCGAAATTCCGAAGGGCGGCAAAAACAAGTACGAGATGGACAAGGAAACCGGTCTGCTGCGACTGGATCGTGTGCTGTATACCGCTACACACTATCCGGCAAATTACGGCTTTATCCCCCGTACCTACGCCGACGACGGCGACCCGCTGGACGTGCTGGTCATGTGTCAGGAGGATATTGTGCCCATGACACTGGTTCAGTGCTACCCCATCGGCGTTATCAAGATGACCGACGGCGAATCCATCGACGAAAAGATCATCGCCGTGCCGTTCCGCGATCCCTCGTTGTCCTGCTATCAGGACATTGCCGATCTTCCGCGTCATACCTTCGATGAAATCCGCCACTTCTTCACGGTGTACAAATCGCTGGAGGGCAAGAGCACCGCGGTCGATGAGGTGATGGATCGCGCCGAAGCGGTACGTATCATCACGCACTGCATGGAAGAATACAACCGCTGCTATTGCGGCAAGAGATAAACAAAGGAAGTGCAACCATGACCAACGAATACGGCAAAGAAAATCTTACCATGCTGACCGATTTTTACGAGATCACCATGGCAAACGGCTTTTTTGAAAACGGGCACGGCGAACAGACCGTCTACTTCGATATGTTCTTCCGCACCGTTCCCGACGGCGGCGGCGTCGCTATCATGGCCGGTCTGGAGCAGATCATTCACTATCTGAAGAACCTGTCCTTCTCCGCTGACGACATTGCCTATCTTCGCAGTAAAAAACTGTTCAGCGAGGAATTTTTGAACTACCTGGCCGATTTTCACTTTGCCTGTGACGTGTGGGCCATTCCCGAAGGAAC
>CAYQBP010000094.1:0-4809 GCA_964415745.1 uncultured Eubacteriales bacterium | reverse complement strand
TATTTGGCTGTGATGGGAAGAACCGTCATGCGGCAGTGCCAGAGAGAGCGCCCTCGGCTGTAAGGTGCTCCTGCCGTTCGCGGAGGCCGCCCCGGAGCCTGCTGCGAGGAACGGCACGTTTCGCCCGCGTTAAGGGCTTCAAGCGGCGTCGCCTTCGGCGGCGCAATGTGGGTGGTACCGCGGACCTCCGTCCCATATCGGGATGGGGGTATTTTATTTTTTGGAAAGGAAGTTATCCCATGGAATGGACAGGACTCAACGAACTGCGCGAAAAATATCTCAGCTTTTTTGAAAGCAAGGGGCACCTGCGTTTGCCCAGCTTTCCGTTGGTGCCGAAAAACGACGCCTCGCTGTTGCTGATCAACTCCGGCATGGCGCCGATGAAAAAATACTTCACCGGCGAGGTTACGCCGCCCCGTAAGCGTGTGACCACCTGCCAAAAGTGTATTCGCACCCCCGACATCGAGCGCGTGGGTAAAACAGCGCGCCACGGCACCTATTTTGAAATGCTCGGCAACTTCAGCTTCGGTGACTATTTCAAGCACGAGGCTACCGCCTGGGCGTGGGAATTCTGCACCAAGGTGTTGGAGCTTCCTGCCGACCGCATCTGGGTGTCGATCTATGAAAACGACGACGAAGCGTTTGACATTTGGACGAAGGAGGTCGGCGTTTCGCCCGATCGTATCGTTCGCCTTGGCAAGGAGGATAACTTCTGGGAGCATGGCTCCGGCCCCTGTGGCCCCTGCTCCGAGCTGTATTTTGACCGCGGCGAGGAATGGGGCTGCGGTTCGCCCGACTGCGGTGTCGGGTGCGACTGCGATCGATACATTGAATTTTGGAACAACGTGTTCACCCAGTTCAACAACGACGGCAACGGCAATTATACGCCGTTGGATCATCCCAATATCGATACCGGCATGGGCTTGGAGCGCCTGGCGTGCATCATGCAGGGCGTTGCCAACCTGTTCGAGGTCGATACGGTGCAGAATATTATGAAGCACATCAGCCGTATCGCCGGTGTGACCTACGGTGAAAGCGAAGCTACCGATGTTTCTCTGCGCGTGATTACCGACCATATCCGCTCCACCACATTTATGATCGGTGACAGCGTGATGCCCTCCAACGAGGGTCGCGGCTACGTACTGCGCCGTTTGCTGCGCCGTGCGGCGCGTCACGGACGCTTGCTCGGCTTGCACCGTCCTTTCCTGTACGAAGTGTGCGAGACCGTCATTCAGGAGAACCGCACCGCTTATCCGGAGCTGGAGGAGAAAAAGGACTTCATCGTGCGCGTGATTCGCAACGAGGAAGAAGCGTTTGAAAAGACCATCGACAGCGGTCTGTCCCTGTTAGAGACCATGCTCGCCAATGTCAAGGGCGATACCTTGTCGGGCGAGGATGCGTTTAAGCTGTACGATACCTACGGCTTCCCGGTTGATTTGACACGCGATATTTTGGAAGAGAAGGGTCTGCGCGTGGACGAGGATCGCTTCAACGAGCTGATGGCGGAGCAACGCGCCCGTGCCCGTGCCGCCCGTAAGGACGCCGGTGCCGATGCGTGGAAGGCCAATCCCGGCATTGCCGAACAGCTGGAGGCCAGCCGCTTTGTCGGTTACGAAGCGTTGACGGCGACCGCTACAGTGGAGGCAATTGTCAACGGCAACGAGCTGGTAGAAACGCTGGCAGCGGGCGAAAATGCCACGCTGGTGCTGGATACCACACCGTTTTACGGCGAGAGCGGCGGTCAGGTGGGCGATGTCGGTACTATCGCCGCCGACGGGCTCCGTTTCCGCGTGACCGATACGCAAAAAACCGCGTCGGGCGTTGTTCTGCACAGCGGTGTGCTGGAGGAGGGCACGCTCAATGTCGGTAATACCGTGACTGCCTCGGTGGATGCCTCTGTCCGCGCGGCGACGATGCGGAACCATTCGGCGGCACACCTGTTGCAGGCGGCGTTGCGCCGGGTGCTCGGCACTCACGTGGAGCAAGCCGGTCAGTTGGTCGGCCCTGAACGCGTGCGCTTTGACTTCACCCATTTCTCTGCCCTGACGGCCGAGGAGCTGGCACAGGTGGAGACACTGGTGAACGAATGGATTTTGGCGGGCAACGCGGTCGATGTGCGCGAAATGCCCATCGAGGAAGCGCGTCGTCAGGGCGCGATGGCGTTGTTCGGTGAAAAGTACGGCGACGTGGTGCGCGTGGTTCGTATGGGCGATGTTTCCATGGAGCTGTGCGGCGGTACGCACGCCGATAACACTGCCAAGCTGGGTCTGTTCCACATTGTGGCGGAAACGTCGGTAGCGGCCGGTGTACGCCGTATTGAAGCCGTCACCGGCGACGGCGTACTGGCGCTGTTGAAAAATTATCATGCGGAGCTGTCCCGTGCCGCCGAGGTCATGAAGGCCAACGGCGCCGAGGACGTGGTGCGCCGTTCCGCTCAGCTCGTGGGCGAGTGGCGCGATGCCCAGCGCGAAATTCAAACGTTGCGGAGCCAGCAGGCGGCGCAGAAGGCGGGCGATTTGTTTGCCGATGCCGTCGATTGCGGCGGTGTCAAGCTGGTTACGGCGGTTTTGCCGGAAACCGAAGGCGGCGACCTGCGTGAGCTGTGCGACCGTTGTAAGGATCGCGCACCGGAAAAGGCCGTTGTGGTGCTTGCCGGTACTTCGCAGGAGAAGCAGTCCGTTACCTTCCTGTGCTGGTGCACTGCCGGTGCGGTTTCCGAGGGTGCCAACGCCGGTGCGATCGTGCGTGAGATTGCCGCACTGTGCGGTGGCAAGGGCGGCGGAAAGCCGGATATGGCTATGGCAGGCGGCAAGGATTTGTCCGCTGTTCCGGCGGCGATGGAGCAGGCTTCTGCCATCGTTTGTGCAAAACTGAAGTAAGGAGCGATTACCGTGGATTGTATTTTTTGCAAGATCATCGCCGGGGAAATCCCGTCGAACAAGGTGTACGAGGACGAACAGGTATTGGCGTTCCGCGATATTCAGCCGCAGGCGCCGGTTCATATTCTGGTCATTCCGAAGGCTCATTTAAGCGGCGCGTCGGCCATCACCGCTGATAACAGCGCGTTGGTTGCCCATATTTTCGAGGTGATTCCGAAAATCACCGCCGCCGAGGAGATCACCGACTATCGTGTTGTTACCAACCAGGGGGCAGAGGCCGGTCAAACGGTTCATCATCTGCACTTCCACATTTTGGCAGGCACAACACTGAAAGGAATGTGCTGAGTCGGTGACGTTAGTTGTACTGGATTTGGAATGGAATGGCGCGTTCTGTAAAAAGCTGAACGGCTATTTCAATGAGATCATCGAGATCGGTGCTGTGCGCCTGAACGATCAGCTGGAGATCGCCGAACGCTTTGACGAGGTGATTTGTCCGCAGGTCAGTCGGAAGCTGACGCATTGGGTTTCCGACCTGACCGGCTATACCGATGAGCAGGTACGCGGCGGTATTCGCTTTACCGAGGCAATGGAGCGTCTCGGACGTTTTATCGGTGATAGTGGCGAAACGGTACTGCTCACCTGGAGCAATACCGATCTGTCGGTTCTGATGGAAAATTGCCGTTACTATTACGGTGATGAGCGAATCCCGTTTATGAATTATTATCTGGATTTGCAGGCGTATGCCCAGCAACGACAGCAGTTGGGTACGGCTCAGCAGGTCGGTCTCGGCAGCTTTGCCGAGCTTCTCGGCATGGATCACGAGATGCTGGAGCTACACCACGCCATCGACGACAGCGTGCTGACAGCGCAAATCCTTCGCCGTGTGTACGACCACCCTTCGTTTGAGGCGGCACTGCGTCCCACCGACGATGAGTTTTACGCCCGTCTCCGCTTCAAGCCGAGCTTTGTACGTGAATTGGACGACCCTGCCGCGCGGCCGGAGTATTTCGCGTTTCGGTGCGAACAGTGCGGTAAAACGCTGAAGCCGACCGCTCCGTGGAAATTCCTTCACCGGTATTTCACAGCGCCTCTGCAGTGCGTCTGCGGAAAAAACTATGTCGGTCGGGTACAAATTCGCTGTCTCTACGACGGCCCGAAGGTAAAACGCTGGTTGCGTCCGGCCGCCGAACCGAAAAAAGGCGACTCGGAGCCAGCCGAATAACAGACAAAATAAGACCGCTATGGCAGTTACCATAGCGGTCTTTCCGTATGCTGATGCTATTCCGGCGGAAGCTTACTCAAAGAGTATTCAGCCAGTGACGGCAGCCCTCTTCAATATCCAGAAATGCGGTTTCAAAATCACCGGAGTACCACGGGTCGGCTACATCGCGGTCGGGAAGCAGGCGATACAGCTTGTGACGGGGATCGCCGCCGAGCCGTGCCAAAGCGTTTTTCAGGTTGTACTCCTCCATGCCGATCAGCAGGTCGTAGTGCTCGTAATCCTGTGCCGAAAGCTGTGTTGCCCGGTGAGTGAGGCAGGGAATACCGTGTGCGGACAATACGCGCCGCGCCGCCGGGTAGACTCCGTGTCCCAGTTCCTCGGCGCTGGTGGCGGCGGAGGCGATGACAAAATCGCTCTGCCGTCCTGCCTGTTGTACCATCGCTGTAAAAATCGCTTCCGCCATGGGAGAACGGCAGATGTTTCCGTGACAGAAAAACAGGATTCGTGTCATGCCGTCTCCTTTTTATGACCGAGCCGCGAGAAAAAGCGGAATGTCAGTGGCCACACGCACGCCGCGAACAGCACCATAACGAGGTATTCAATGGCTTTGCCGAACGGAGCGTAGGGGATCAAGTCGCATACCAGACCTGCCAGCTCCTTGACGCCGAAGGTCAGCCCCAGACCGACTACCAGCTTGATGAGCTGTGC
>CAYQBP010000093.1:0-4822 GCA_964415745.1 uncultured Eubacteriales bacterium | reverse complement strand
GCCGCGGTGATCGCGGTTCTGCTCATCGCCTTGATCGTGCTCCTGATCGTGAGGAGAAAATCCGACCGGAAATCGTAAACCGCAATATAACGCAAACAAAATGCCGGCGGCTGTGAATACAGCCGCCGGCAGTGCTTTATCTCAGGCGAGCATTATTCCTCGTCTGCTTCCTTGGACAGAATCTGGTTGATGACAATGCCCAGGATCAGAGCCGTTGCGATCGAGGTGATGGTGATCTGACCGAAGGTGATCGCCAGACCGCCGATACCGGCAATGAGAATGGCGGAAGCGGTGAACAGGTTGCGGTTTTTGCCGAGGTCAACCTGCTGAATCATCTTCAGACCGGACACGGCGATAAAGCCGTACAGCGCCATGCAAACGCCGCCCATGACACAGGAGGGAATGGAGTTGACGAACGCCACGAAGGGGGACAGGAACGAGATCAGAATGGCGCCGATGGCGGCGAACAGAATGGTGATGACGGAGGCGTTGCGCGTGATAGCGACGCAGGCGACCGACTCGCCGTAGGTGGTGTTCGGGCAACCGCCGAAGAAGGCGCCGACCATGGAGCCAACACCGTCACCCAGCAGGGTGCGGTTCAGACCGGGATCCTCCAGCAGATCCTTTCCGATGATGGAGGAGATATTCTTGTGATCGGCCACGTGCTCGGCAAAGACGACAAAGGCGACCGGCAGGTACGCCACGGCGATGGTGCCGACATAGGACCAGCTCCACTCCTTGAAGCCGTCGATGGCGGTCAGGAAGGTGAAGGACGGCAGGTCGATGAACGAGGAGAGCTGTACACCGTCGGCAAACAGGGCGGTGAAGGGGGAGTAGTCGATGATGACCAGCGCCGGGTTTTCGGTCAGCGTGCCGATGATGGCAAAGATCGAAGCGGCGGCGTAGCCGGACAGAATACCGATGATGAACGGAATGAGCTTGGCAAACTTCTTGCCGTAGGTGGAGCACAGGGTGGTGACGATGAGCGTGATGAGACCGCAGATCAGGGCGACGTAGATCGAGCCGTGATTGGCGGAGAGCGACTTGGAGCCGTCCGCGTTCACCGTGACGGAAATGTCGGAGCGAACCTTATCGGCCGGAATGGGCTGGGTCAGGTCCACGTCCTTTTCGACGACCAGGTAGGACGCGGCGGTGTCCTTGGCGTTCAGGTTGTAGGCGCCGTTTTCGTCGATGCTGTAATCGACCGAATCCACGGCGACCACCTGAAAATCGCTCTCGTTATAGGTGGTGACCTTGTTGGTCTTTTGCAGGTCACCGATGGCGTTACCGGCCAGCGACAGACCGATGATCGCCACGGTGGGGCCGATGACGACGGCGGGCATCAGCTTGTTGAGCCATTCCACACCGACGAGCTTGACCAAAATGGCAATCACGACGTAGACCAGACCGGCAAACACGGCACCGAGGATCAGGCCGAGATAGCCGAGGCTCATGGAGACACCGCCAGCAAAGGCGGCAGCCATGGAGCCGAGGAACGCAAAGGACGAGCCGAGGAACACGGGACTGCGGAATTTGGTGAACAGCAGGTACACCAGCGTACCGCAGCCGGCGCCGAACAGCGCGGCGGCAGGCTCCATGCCGTTGCCGGTGATGACGGGCACCACCAGCGTGGCCGCCATGATCGCCAGCAGCTGCTGGATGGCAAACACGATGGTTTGCCCGAACTTGGGTTTGTCTTTGACATCGTAGATCAGGTTCATTTTTCTTCCTCCTACATGAAACACTTTATGAATGAAGGCGATGGCCTTAATTCCCGCTGTAAAGGAACACGCCGGTTTCGGCGTCGATGGGGGGGAGCTTGACGGCGACGCGCTCGGAATGGGCGGTGGGAATGCTTTTTCCGACGTAATCGGCACGGATCGGCAGCTCGCGGTGACCGCGGTCGATGAGAATGGCCAGCTGAATGGCACGCGGACGACCCAAGGCGAAGATGGCTTCGATGGCGGCGCGCACGGTGCGGCCGGTAAACAGCACGTCGTCTACCAGGACCACCTTTTTGCCGACAATATCAAACGGCAGCATCGGCGGCGTCACGGTGGGGGTGGTGTGATCGTCAATATCGTCGCGGTAGCGGCGGATATCCAGCTTGCCGCAGGGGACATCGACCCCTTCGATATGCGCGATATTTTCTTGCAACCGATTGGCCAGCGGTTCGCCGCGGCGACAGATGCCGACCAGGCACAGGTCGCTGACGCCCTTGTTTTTTTCGGTGATTTCGTGTGCCATACGCATCAACGTGCGGTTGGTGGTGGCTTCGTCCATCAAAATAGCCTTGAGAGCTTCCATACGGTTTACCTCAACAAAAAAATGATCTTGCCGCAGCATTCCCGACAAGATCATACATGACTCCTATGGACACCCTCTTGTCGGCATCGCGGTACCGCTTCTTAAAGATGGCTTATTGAGGTCTACTATACCATCATTTTGTCGAATTGTAAAGAGCTTTTTGGAAATTTGTCAAACTGAAAATACGGCGCTTGCAAATGTGCCGCCGTTGTGCTATCATAATATCGGTACAACTTAACCGGAAAGGACGTAAAATGATGAAATTGACTGTCATGAGCTTCAATGTACAGCATTGTGAAAGCTTTATCACCAAGCAGATCGATTACGATCGCATGGTCGAAGCGATCCGCGAGTGCAAGGCGGACATTGTCGGCTTGAACGAGATTCGCGATATCGGCGTGTGGGAAGGCTTTGAGCCGCAGGCCAAGGAGCTGGCGGAGCGCCTGGGGTATCACTATTGCTTTGCCAAGGCAATCGACGTGGTGGAGGCGCCGAACCCGTACGGCAATGCTCTGCTTTCGCGGTACCCGATCCTCAAAGCGGAAACCGTGATGGTTCCCGATCCCACCGAGCCGCTGACCGGTCAATGGTACGAAACGCGCTGCCTGCTAAAGGCGTCGATCGACGTGGGCGGCGGCCTGACCGTATGCGTCTCGCACTTCGGACTGAATCCGGAGGAACAGGTCAACGCGGTCAAAACGGCGTGTGAGCAGGTGGAGGATCGCACCTGCCTGCTGATGGGCGATTTCAATGTGACGCCGGACGACCCGGTGTTGTTGCCGCTACGCGAACGATTGTACGATACCGCAGAGCGGTTCGACGGCGAGCGTCTCAGCTGGCCGTCCGACAAGCCGGAGCGCAAGATCGACTATCTGTTTACCACGCGCGACATTCGCGTGCTGTCGGCAGATATTCCGGCCATTGTCGCTTCCGATCATCGCCCCTATGTGGCAGAAATCGAGTGGTAAGATGAATAAGGAACAAATTCTTTCCCACGTGGATCATACGCTGTTGTCGCAAACCGCGACGGAGGAGGAAATACGCACGCTGTGTGAGGAGGCTGTTCGCTTCGGTACGGCGTCGGTCTGTGTGCCGCCGTCGCAGGTGCGGTGGGCAAAATCCTGCGTGGAGGGTCGCACGGCGGTGTGCACCGTCATCGGTTTTCCGAACGGCTATGCCACCACGGCGGTCAAATGCTTTGAAGCGGCGGAAGCCGTGCGCGACGGTGCCGACGAGATCGACATGGTGATCAATCTCGGCTGGGTGCGCGAGCGGCGCTACGATCGGGTGCTGGACGAAATCCGCGCCGTCAAGGCCGCCTGCGGCGATAAGCTGCTCAAGGTGATCGTGGAGACCTGTCTGCTGACCGCGGAGGAAAAAATACAGCTTTGCCGGGTCGTGTCGGAGTCGGGGGCGGAGTATATCAAGACCTCGACCGGCTTTTCCACCGGCGGTGCCACGCGGGACGATGTGGCACTGTTTTCCAAGCACGTGGCGCCGCATGTGCGCGTGAAAGCTGCCGGTGGCATCGCGACGTGGCAGGACGCCGAGGATTTTCTGGCGTTGGGTGCTTCCCGGCTCGGTACCAGCCGTCTGGTGCGACTGATGAAGGAGCAGGCATGAAGCGGGTATTCATTCTGGTGCTGGATTCGTTGGGGATCGGTGCTTTGCCGGATGCCGCCGCTTTCGGTGACGAAGGAGCCAACACCCTGCGGCGCATTGCACAGTCACCGCAGTTTTCCGAGGAAGCTCTGTGTCGCCTGGGACTCGGTAACATCGACGGTGTGGAGTATCTGCCTGCGGCACCGGCGCCGCTGGCGGCGTTCGGGCGAATGAGGGAACGCTCTAACGGCAAGGATACCACCATCGGGCATTGGGAGCTGGCCGGCGTGGTGTCGGAAAAGCCCCTGCCGACGTATCCGCACGGCTTCCCGACCGACCTGCTGGAGGAGCTTTCGCGGCAGGTGGGGCGCGGCTGGCTTTGCAATCGTCCATATTCCGGCACCGATGTTATTCGCGATTACGGTGCCGAGCATTGTCAAAGCGGCAAGCTGATCGTCTACACCTCGGCGGACAGCGTGTTCCAGATTGCCGCTCACGAGGATATCGTACCGCCGGAAGAGCTGTACGGTATCTGTCGTGTGGCGCGTCGCCTGCTGACCGGTGAGCACGCCGTCGGCCGCGTGATCGCACGGTCGTTTGTCGGGGACGCTCCACATTTTTCGCGCACGGCCAATCGGCGCGATTTTTCTCTGTCGCCGCCCAAGCCCACGCTGCTGGACGCGGTATCGTCAGCCGGTAAAACCGTGTGGACGGTTGGAAAAATCTTTGATATTTTTGCCGGACGGGGCGTTACCCACAGTGTGCCGACGCACGGCAATGCCGAAGGAATGTGTGAAGCACTGAAGGCGGTTTCTGCGGACTTTGAGGGCCTGTGCTTTATCAATTTGGTGGATTTTGATATGCTGTACGGACACCGCCAGGATATCGATGGCTATGCCGCCGCCGTGGCGGC
>CAYQBP010000092.1:0-5018 GCA_964415745.1 uncultured Eubacteriales bacterium | reverse complement strand
ACCTGCTTGGAATTTCCCAGTCCTACATTTCACGGCTGGAAAAGAAGATTATCAAACGTCTGCGTCACGATATCGAACGCGCCGGATAACTCGGCGCTCGGCTTTATATACGTGCTTGCTTCGACTTCACAGCCCATCATCAACTCGTGACAAAACGATAACGCAAGTGCCTCGTCGTTCGATTTTCTTCTTGCCAAATGTCGAAAATATGATATACTGAAAGAAATGACAAGCGAGAAGGATTGGTTGATTTGAAACGAGCTGTGGCTGTTTGCCTGACGGTGATGCTTCTCCTCTCGGCGTGCAATACGTTACCGGAACCGCAAAAAACGGCAACAACGGTCACGACTGTCAGCACAACGGCGACCGAGCGGACGACGGAAGCAACGGTGAAAGCAACTGCCGAAGCGAAAGCAACCGCAACTGCCTCTGCCTCTGCTTCGTCGTCAACCGCTCCTGTTGTCCAGACCAATGCGACGAACCGTGTCCAAACCGAGGTGACGACAATGGCAACCACCGCATCCACCACCTGTTCTACGACGACCACAACCAAGGCTACGACTCCTACAACCGCGCCGTCATGGAAATCGCATCCGGAGGATTACAAGCTGATTGCGCTGACATTTGATGACGCGCCGGGCGATGCTACCTGTTCCATCGTTGATACTATCACCACCTACGAGGGCTTTGGGACCTTTTTTGTTCAGGGGAATCTGCTGGACTCGGCGTACAGCGACGTCAGAATACAGTATGTGATCGACAATGGCTTTGAATTGGGAAATCACACCTATTCCCACCCTTATTTAACGCAATTGTCAACCGAGGATATATTGACCGAGATACGCCGCACGCAGACCTTGGTGAAGAACAAATTCGGTATCACCATGAAATATCTGCGACCCGGTTATTTGGCGACGGACAGCAACGTTTTGAACTGTGCTAAGCTGTGCAATATGGCGGTTATTCACGGTCATAAGAACAGCACGACGGGGGAATATCGCTCTCTGGAGAAGGAGCTTCCCGACCTAACGGTGTCCGCCTGCCTGAGTGAAGCTTATGATGGCGCCATTTTTTTGATGCACAGCAGCAACTGGACAACGGCATCGGCACTGGATACGGTGTGCGCGGAGCTCTATGCACAGGGGTATCGTTTTGTTACATTGAGCGAGCTGTTTGCCATGAAGGGTATTACTTCATTGCCCAACGAACCGATTGATGATGTCAATCAATTGTTATGACGAACGAAGCGCGGAGGAGTCTCTGTAATGAGGCTTCTCCGCTTTATTGTATCTGTTTTTTGATTTTTCCCAAGGCCCCCTTTTCCAAACGTGACACCTGTGCCTGAGAAATGCCGATTTCCGCCGACACCTCCACCTGCGTCATTCCCTTGAAAAAACGCAGGTTCAGAATACGCTTTTCGCGTTCGCCCAGCCCACGGATCGCCTCCTTCAGCGCCAGCTCGTCCAGCCAGGTGCGATCGTCGTCTGCGTCACCGATCTGATCCATCACATACATGGTGTCGCCGCTGTCGGCATATACCGGCTCGTACAGCGACACTGGCTCCACGATCGCCTCCAGCGCCAGCACCACCTCCTCGCGCGGTAGCTCCAAGGCGGCGGCGATCTCCTCGACCGTCGGCTCGCGCCGATTGCGGTTGATAAGCTCCTCTTTGGCTTGCATGGCACGATAGGCCGTGTCACGCATACTGCGGCTGATGCGAATGGCATTGTTGTCACGCAGATACCGTCGAATCTCTCCGATGATCATCGGCACCGCATAGGTCGAAAAGCGCACATTCTGGGTAATGTCGAAGTTGTCGATGGACTTAATCAGTCCGATACAGCCCACCTGAAACAGATCGTCCGGGTTTTCGCCGCGCTGGGCAAAGCGCTGGATCACACTCAGCACCAGACGCAGATTTCCGTTCACCAGCTCCTCACGCGCCGCCTCGTCGCCCTCCTTGGTGCGCTTCAGCAGCTGTGCCTTTTCGCTTTCGCTTAATACCTTTAATGTAGCGGTGTTGACGCCGCAGATTTCCACCTTGTTGTACACGGTCGGTCGCCCCCTTTCCGTCACAGTATGGGAAGAAACAGCCTCATTCAAACCCGGTGGCATATTTTTCCACCGTCACGCATATCGTTTTACCGAGGTGTTTTATATGATCTGTAGGGTCACGGATTTGCACGATAAAGAGGTTATCAACATTTGCGACGGCAGGCGGCTCGGTTGTGTCGATGACGTTGAATTGGATACCTGCACCGCCCAACTGGTGTCGCTGGTCATTTTCGGTCGTGCCAAGGGTCTGGGTCTGCTCGGCCACGAGGAGGACATCGTCATCGGCTGGAAGGAGATCGAGGTGATCGGGGAACAGACCATTCTGGTCAACCACCCCATGCCGCCGTGCATCGGTGACGGTCGCCGCCGTAAGGAAAGCGTGCTACGCGGAATTTTCGGCGGATAAGCGACGCTCCGGCACGGTTTTACTTTACATTTTTCGCTCGCCGTGGTAAAGTAGGCTTGCGCAGGAGGCGAGCGATAATGAATAAAGGAACTCCGATTCAACTGTATTCCTTTGTGAAAAGCCCGGAATCACCGCGATTCCGTTTTGTCAGGGAGGAAGCGCTCCACGGTGACTTCGCCATGCATACCCACGACTTTTTTGAAATCGAGATCGTGGTGTCGGGAGAGGCACAAACGCACTTGAACGGTACACCGCTGTCGCTGTGCCGCGGCAGTGCCCAGGTGCTGTCTCCGACCGACATGCACGATCTTCACGTGCTTCGTCCCGTGACACTGTATAAGCTGTCCGTCACCTCGGATTGGTTGTCGGAGGACAGTCTTGCCGAGCTGATCGGCGTGGTCGGCGCGGTACAATTCACCGAGCAGGAGCTCGCCGATCTGATCCCCCTGCTGGATTTGCTGGTCAAAGAGAGCGGCTCCGAGCTTGCCGAGCGGCAACGCCTGCGTGAGCATCTGTTCGGCTGTGTTTTGTGCTTTTTTGAGAAGGCTCAAACGGTGATCTCGTCCTCACCGACTGCCGCCGTCGCCGCGACACAGCAGATCGGTAAGTCGCTCGGCTATATTTTGCTGAATTTCACCGGGCCGCTTTCCCTGAAGGAGGTAGCCGAGCATTCGCATTTAAGCTCGGTGTATTTCAGCACGGTGTTTCACCAAACCGTTGGTATGCCGTTTGTCGGTTATTTGAACGAGCTTCGTCTCAACCGCGCCCGTCAGCTGTTGCGGTACAGTCAGCTGTCTGTTTCGGAAATCTGTTACAGCTGTGGCTTCAATTCCGCTTCTCACTTTCAACGCCTGTTCAAAAAGCGGTTCGGCTGTTCTCCCACCGCTTTGCGGCGGACGCTGACCGATAAATCTTAAAATACAGCACAGGTTGCTGAAAAACGGGGTCGCTTTTGACGGCTCCTTTTTTTATACTGGTAAGAAAAGGCGGAGCCGATCCGCCGATACCGAGGAGGAATACCTATGCTGTGGAAGGGTCTGGACAGTATTTCCGATGAAAATCTAAAGCTGATTCCGCAAAGCACGGTGCGTCGCCGCCTGTTTGACGAGGGCGAAAAGCGCAACGCCGTTTGGGATATGTACGTGACCCGTGACGGGCGATGCTTTTTTTCGCTTTGCGCCGAGCAAACGGTCAGTGCGGTAGCCAGTCTGTACGAATATCATTACGACACCAACGAGTTTTCGCTGTGCTTCAATCTGACGGAAAAGGTGTGCCAGTTCAAAGAAGCCGTTTCCACCAGCAAGATTCACACCTCGATCACCGAGATCAACGACGGGCGTCTTATTATGACCAGTCACACCACCGCCCGTTCGCCGGTGCATCCGCACTGGCATCCGGAGCCGTTTTACAATCATACCTTTGAGGGGTTTCAAGGCTCGGTTATTCTGATCTACGATCCGCAAACACGGGCATTGGAAAACCGCGGTATCCCCGTACCGCATGAGTCCATTTACGGAGCCGCTTACGATCCGAAGCACAATACGCTCTATTTTACGGGCTATTTTCGGGGGCATCTGTACAGCTACGCGCTGGATACCGGCGCGGTGCGCGATTACGGAAAGGTGACGGAGTTCGGCTCCTTCCGCCTGTTTCGTGCGGCAGACGGTCATATTTACAGCGCCTCACGCAGTGGGTATTTTTATCGTGTAAATACCGATACCGCCGAGATTGAGGAGCTCGGCATTTTCTTCCCGAAGGATTATGAACCGTACTCGACCGACAAGCACGTCCAGCTGGATTATCTGGCAGACGGCCCGGACGGCAACCTGTACTTAAAGTATATTTTCGGAAAGAACCTGTATCGGTATTCCTATCGTGATAATGCGCTGAAGCCGGTGGGGGAGTACCGACCGGAGGGGCTGGAGCTGTCCGAGCCGTACTCCGCCTTCGGCATGGTATTTGACGAGAACGGCGTGCTGTGGTATGCCGTTTGCGCGGCCGGATCGCTGGATCTCAGCAACTGTAACGCGTATCTGTGCCGTTGGGACGTTCTTCGCGGCGGTAAGCCGGAAAACAAAGGCCTGCTCGGTACGCCGGAGCGGTCGGTTGTGATTCCCTCGGAGGTGCACTATCACGACGGTATACTCTACATGGCGGACTCCAATCATCTGGCGGACGCACCCGGCATTTTCACGGTGAACCTGCGCGAGCTGGAGCGTCTGGATTATCGCTTGTCGGACAGTAGCCTGCCATTTACCAGGGATTTTATGAATTACACCTGCTTGAACGAGCCGAAGCGATTTTACAAATATGAAGTCGAGGAATACGAGCGGCAGGAACGGCGTGGAGCCGCCTTTGTGCAATACATTCAGGAATACACCGAGTTTTTGCAGGAAAACGATTTGTCGGTGCCTGCCGAGCAGGTGACGGCATATCCGTTTTGGCGTACCTGCGGCTGTGATGCCTCCAAGGTGCGAACGGTATGGTATGAGGGCAAGCACGTCGTGGCGGAGCTCGGCAATGAGCACGAAAAATACCGCTTCCGATCGCAGGACGG
>CAYQBP010000091.1:0-5085 GCA_964415745.1 uncultured Eubacteriales bacterium | reverse complement strand
CCCAGCTCGCGTGCGACCTCGGCCGCCGCCGGGCAGTTGCCGCAGGTGTTGTGATCGGTCAGGGCGATGACGTTCAGCCCCAGCAGTGCCGCCATGTGAACCAGGTCGTGAGGGGTCATTTCGTCGTCGCCGCAGGGGGAGAGACAGGAGTGCAGGTGCAGGTCGTAGTACAGCCTCACGGTACTGCTCCTTTCGTGCGGATTACAGCAGACGGGACAGCGCGACGGCCAGCGTGTAGGCGTCGCTCCGACTGCGGAGCACGGAAACGCCTTCGGCGGCGGCGCGTGTCAGCGCGGCTTCATCACAGGCGGCATTTTCGCATAGAATGAGACAGGGCAGGTCGGCCAGCACGCAAACGGCGATGGCGTTGACGTTGCCCATGACGCTGAACCAGGCGTGGCCGGACGGGGCGCGCCCCATGACCCAGCTCAACAGATCGCCGCAGTAACCACCGGTCACGGCGCGATCCAGGTCGCCTTCGCACAGCAATTCCAGCCCCAACGGGGCGATCAGGTCACGAACGGTCATGATGAGCTCCTCCTGTTTCGTCGTGTAGGCGCTGACGCAAGCGGAAAATGCAGTCGGCCTCATCGGCGAGCCCCAGCGCGACGTCCTCCGCCAGCGCGTGGCAGGAGGGGGCGCCGCAGGAGCCGCAGTCCAGCTTCGGCAGGGCTTCCGCAATGGCGTCGGCACGTTGCATCAGGCGCATGGCGTCGTGCACGTTTTCCGCCAGCCGCAGTGCCGGATTTTCCACCAGTGGCTGTGACCAGTAGAGCGAGGACAGCTCACCGGCTTCGTCGGCGCGGTTGCAGGAGACGGGCAGGTATTTTCGCAGGTGCTTGATGCGTGCACGGGCGACGTAGCCGTTTTCGGTGGTGAAAACGCCGCCGACACAGCCGCCGGCACAGGCGTTCAGTTCGATAAAATCCAGATCGGTGAAGCGTTCGTCCTCCAAATCCTCCAGCACGCGAATGACATTTTGAATACCGTCCGCGGAGAGGTGGTTTTCGTTGAGGGTGCCGGCGGCTTCTCCGCCGATAAACGACCAGCTGACGCCGATCAGTCCGGAGTGCGACAGCGGCTCGACGTGCTCCAGCTTGTTCATTTTGCTTAACAGTGCCGGATAAATGTCGCTGATTGCCAGCACGCCATCCACCTGTGAGCGCGCCATGCCGAGCGGGGCGTGCGCGTCGGTGTATTTGGCAGGACAGGGCGAAAGAAAGAAAATACCGATGCGGTCAGCCGCCAGACCGGTGCGCGCCATGACGCGTCGGCGCGCCAGTGCCGCCGAGACCTCCATGGGGGATTTGATCGGCAAAACGTGGTCGCACAGCTCTGGAAACCGCACCTGAATGAGCCGTACAACGGCGGGGCAGGCCGAGCTGATGACCGGTTTTTTCAGCTTGCCGTCCGCCAGTAGCTGTCGGGTGACGTCGGACACGATTTCGGCGCCGCGCGAGACCTCGAATATCTCGTCGAAGCCCAGCTCCAGCAGACCGGTGAGGACGACGTCGATGTCGTCGAGGTTGCGGAACTGGCCGTACAGCGATGGGGCAGGCAGGGCAACGGTGTAGTCAAAATCGGAAAGCTGTGACAGGGAGTCGTGACGCGCCTTTTTGGCACGGTGGGGGCACACGCGGATACATTCGCCGCAATCGATGCACCGCGCGGTAATGATCGTCGCCTTGCCGTCGCGCACACGGATCGCCTGCGTGGGGCAATGCTTGATGCAGTTGGTGCAGCCCACGCACTTGTCTTTATCCAGTGTCACGGAGTGTACAAAGCGTTCCATGAGCGGCCTCCTTATGTGTGATCGATGAACACCGTGATCCGCATCACGGTTCCTGTGCCGGGGGCGGTGTCGATGTCCAGCGTGTCGGAATATTTTTTGATATTCGGCAATCCCATACCGGCGCCGAAGCCGAGATTTCGCACCGTTTCGGTGGCGGTGGACCAGCCCTCCTGCATGGCGAGCTCCAGATTCGGAATGCCGGGGCCGTGGTCGGTCAGCGTGATGCACACGCGGTCGGGGTCGATGTCCACGTCGGCGGTACCGCCGCCCGCGTGGATGACCATGTTGATTTCGCCTTCGTACATGGCGATGGCGATGCGGCGGATACTGTCCGCCGGAAAGCCGAGCTGCTTCAGCTTCCGCTTGACGGCGCCGGAGGCCTCTCCGGCACGGGTAAAGTCATCGCCGGGGACTTCATAATGCAGGTTGATGCTCATTGTGCTTCACCGGCCTTTCGCAGGATCAGGCCTCGCCGCCGGACAGTCCGCTTTGATACAGCAGACCGCAGGCGGTGAACATCCGCAGGGGGGTGGTCATCAGCACAATGCCGCGTTCCTCGGCAAGTGCGATCATTTCGGGGGTCGGCTCCTTGCCGCGGACAAAGACGATGCACACCATATCCATCATTTCCGCGGTGCGAACGACCTGTGTGTTGACAAGGCCGGTCAACAGGATCGACTGGTCTTTGACGAAAGCGAGTACGTCGCTCATCATGTCACTGCCGCAGGCATTGTGAACCTCGGCGTCCGGTGTGGAGCCGCAGCGCAGCTCGGCATTCAGGATCGATTGAACATCCGCGATGGTCATAGTGGATCATCCTTTCAGTCTGGTATAATTTCATTATAGCGGCTTTGCCGAAAATATGCAAGACACGGCAATGAAAATTGCGATTTTCGTGAAAAGCGGTTGACTATCGGTGAGAAAAGGAGTAAAATAATCAATAAGCATAATTTTATCGTATACAGGAGGAATCAACCATGGCAAGAGTGTATAATTTTTCCGCGGGCCCCTCGGTGCTGCCGGAAAGCGTGTTGCGTCGTGCGGCAGATGAGATGATGGACTATCAGGGCTCCGGTCAGTCTGTGATGGAGATGTCCCATCGATCGAAAACCTACGATGCAATCATTAAGGAATGTGAAGCACTCCTGCGTGAAGTGATGAACATTCCCGATAACTATAAGGTGCTGTTCCTGCAGGGCGGTGCTTCGTCCCAGTTCGCGATGATCCCGCTGAACCTGATGACCAAGAGCGGCAAGGCCGACTTTATCATCACCGGTCAGTGGGCGAACAAGGCTTATCAGGAGGCGTCGCGCTACGGCGAAGCCAAGGTGATCGCCAGCTCCAAGGATAAGACGTTCTCCTACATTCCGTCGTGGAACGAGGCGGACTTCACCGCCGATGCGGACTATTTCCACATCTGCATGAATAACACCATCTACGGTACCAAGTATACCACCCTGCCGGAAACGGGCGACGTTCCGCTGGTGGCGGACGTGTCCTCGTGCATTTTGTCCGAGCCGATCGACGTTTCGCGCTTCGGTTTGCTGTAC
This sequence comes from uncultured Eubacteriales bacterium, assembly GCA_964415745.1. Taxonomy (GTDB): domain Bacteria; phylum Bacillota; class Clostridia; order Oscillospirales; family Acutalibacteraceae; genus RGIG3009. The sequence goes on along the minus strand of CAYQBP010000091.1, from coordinate 1,743 downwards.
GCCGGTGCACAGAAGAACATGGGCCCTGCCGGTCTGACGGTGGTCATCGTGCGCGAGGACCTCATCGGTGAGGCGCAGGAGAGCACGCCGACCATGTTCAAGTACAGCATTCACGCCGACAACGGCTCGATGTACAACACGCCGCCCTGCTACTCCATCTATATCTGCAAGCTGGTGCTGGAGTGGCTCCGCGACGAGATCGGCGGTCTGGAAAACATGAAGGCCATCAACGAAAAGAAAGCGGCGTTGCTGTATGACTTCCTGGATTCCTCCAAGCTGTTCCGCGGCACGGTGGAAAAGAAGGATCGCTCGCTGATGAACATTCCGTTTGTGACCGGCAACGAGGAGCTGGACGCGAAGTTCGTGAAGGAAGCGGCCGCAGCCGGCTTTGTCAACCTGAAGGGTCACCGTTCGGTTGGCGGTATGCGCGCTTCGATCTACAACGCCATGCCGGTAGAGGGCGTTGAAAAGCTGGTCGAATTTATGAAGGCTTTTGAAGCGGCCAACGCTTGAGGAGAGGGTATCATGAATATTTTAACAATGAACAAGATCGCCGCCTGCGGTACCGATCGTCTGGGCGCCGGGTACACGGTGGGCGACACTGTGGAAAATCCGGAAGGCATTTTGGTGCGTTCCGCCTCGTTGCACGAAACGGAGTTCCCGGCTTCGTTGCTCGCCGTGGCGCGTGCCGGTGCCGGTGTGAACAACATTCCGCTGGATCGGTGCAGTGAAGAAGGCATCGTGGTGTTTAATACCCCCGGTGCCAACGCCAACGCCGTGAAGGAGCTGGTGATTGCCGGATTGCTGTTGGCTTCCCGCAAGGTGGTTCCGGCCATTGAATGGGCGCGCACCTTAAAGGGTCAGGGCGCCGAGGTGGGCAAGCTGGTCGAAAAGGGCAAGAGTCAGTTTGCCGGCCCGGAAATTCTGGGCAAAAAGCTGGGCGTTATCGGTTTGGGTGCGATCGGCGTGCTGGTTGCCAACGCGGCACAGTCGTTGGGCATGGACGTGTACGGCTACGACCCGTATTTGTCGGTAGACGCCGCCTGGAAGCTGTCGCGTTCGGTTCATCATGCCGCTACGCTGGATCAGCTGTTTGCGGAGTGCGATTATATCACCCTGCACCTGCCGCTGACTCCCGACACGAAAAACACCATCAACGCCAAGAGCATTGCTTCGATGAAGGATGGCGTTCGTATCCTGAACTTTGCGCGCGGCGAGCTGGTCAACAGCGACGCGATGATCGCGGCTCTTGCCGAAGGCAAGGTCGCGTCCTATGTTGTCGATTTCCCGTCGGATGAGATGCTGAATGTGGAAAACGTGGTGGCGATTCCGCACTTGGGCGCATCCACGCCGGAAAGCGAAGACAACTGCGCCGTGATGGCCGCCGATGAGCTGAAGGCGTATTTGGAGCAGGGCATCATCCGCAACTCGGTCAACTACCCGAGCATGGAGACCGCCAAGTCCACGGCGGTGCGTGTGTGCGTGTTGCACCGCAACATTCCCACCATGTTGGCACAGATCAGCACGTTGATCTCGGAGGACGGTCTGAACATTGACACCATGACCAACCGCTCCAAGAAGGACTATGCCTACACCGTGCTGGATTTGACCGAAGATGTGGCAGAAGCTACTCTCGAAAAGATTCGCGCTGTTGAAGGCGTGATTCGTGTTCGCAAGATCTGATTGCTTTTCAAAAACGCCCACCGGTACGGTGGGCGTTTTGTGCTTTAAGGAGGAACGGCA
>CAYQBP010000090.1:3701-5148 GCA_964415745.1 uncultured Eubacteriales bacterium | reverse complement strand
TAGGAGGGGATTGTATGGGCGCGGTGATTTACAATCCTTTGGAGGAATATGAGACTACGTTCCGGGAACGGCACACCGAAAACACCCGTCGCTGTTTTGAGGACAAGGTGCGGCAATCCGGCATCGATATCGCTGCCAACCGTGAAACCGTTCGGCTGTATCATCAATACAGGGAAAACGTATCGGAATTGCAGAAAAAGCTGAACCGCCGTCGCGTGCTGAGAGTGCTGTTGTGCATGACCGTGATCCTGATCCCGGTCGTCCTGTGGAAAACCACACCGCACATTCGACAGCTTCGGTGCGAGGCCGCCGAAGCCGATCAGCATGCCGCCGAATTGCTGGCGGAGGCGGAACGGCAAATGGCGCCGCTGAACGCCTTGTTTACCGACCGGGATGCGCTGAATATTATCGAATCCACCGTTCCGTTACTGTCATTTGAGCCGTGCTTTTCGGCGGCACAGGAAGCGGATATGCAATACAATTATGATTTTTACGAGAATCATGCCGAGGAGCAGTCCGCATTGGACGTTGTGGCCGGTCATTACAACGAAAACCCCTTTCTGTTCGAGGACAGACTGATCCACACCATGGGACAGGAAACCTACCACGGCTACAAAACCATTCACTGGGAGGAAACGCATCGGGACAGTGACGGAGACCTGTACACCGAAACGCACAGCGAAACGCTTCACGCCTCTGTGGTCAAGCCAAAGCCGTTTTTTCACGCGCAGGTTGTTCTGCACTACGGCGCACAGGCGGCTCCCCGGTTGTCCTTTAGCCGCGATGCCTCGCATCTGGAGCAGAAAAGCGAAAAGCAAATCGAGCGGCTGGTCAAGCGCGGCGAAAAGAAGCTGAAGAAGCGGACGGATCGGGCGCTTCGCCAAAACAGCGAGTTTGTGAGTATGTCCAATACCGACTTCGAGGTGCTGTTCGATGCGCTGGACCGAACCGACGAGCTTCAGTTCCGCACACTGTTTACGCCGCTGGCACAAACCAATATGGTGGCTTTGCTCCGCTCCGGGATCGGCTACGGCGACGACTTCCACTTTGTCAAAGCCCTTCGCACCAACCGAATCGTTTCCGACCACAGTCAGGGCCGCGTGGTCAATCTGCGCCCGGAGCACTATCGATCCTATTCGTATGATACCATCAGCGAACGGTTTGTCGGGAAGAACGTCGGTTTTTTCAAGGCGGTGTATTTCGATTTAGCGCCGCTTTTGGCGATTCCAGCCTATCAGGAGCGACCGATGCATTCCGTGAGATGTGTTCCGGACTCGCCACAGCGGTATTCCATGAAGGAATGCGAAGCCCTTGCCAACGCCGCAGACCGGCGGTACACGGTGCACCCCGATACGAAAACACCGGCGATTTTGAAGGCCGCCTTTGTGGAGCATCGGAACGACGCCGATACGGTGTGCGTGACGGCATACTCCTATGACATCGAGGA
>CAYQBP010000090.1:0-3601 GCA_964415745.1 uncultured Eubacteriales bacterium | reverse complement strand
CTGTTTATGAAGATCAGCGCCCAAAAGCATTTCGACCAGCTACAGCAGAAAATCCAGCGGAACGCGTCGCAGATCGACAACTATCTGGAGCAACGGGTGGTGGTGCTGCAAAGCTGCGCTCGTCTGCTGGATCGGGCAATCGAGCTGGATAAAAGCACGCTGGAGAATATTGCCAAATTCCGTTCCGGCAACGCCGACGACGGAGATGCGGCTCGCAACGAGCTGAGCGGTCAGCTCGAAGCCGTCTCCCATGGTATTCGGGTAGCGGTGGAAAGCTATCCCAATCTGCAGGCGCATCGCGAGATTGAGGACGCCACGCAGCAAAATCTGTATCTGCAACGCGAGATTACGGCGGCACGGGAGCTTTACAACGACACCGTCAACGAGTGGAACAAGGATATTTTTGCCTGGCCGACCAAGAAGATTGTGGCCGCCAGAAACGGCTACACCACGCGTATTCCGTTCGCGGCCTCAAAAGAAGTGAAGGAACAGGCCAAAGCGGTTTTCTTTTAACGGCAAACGCCAATATCAAGGAAAGGTGTGTTATTTTATGTCTGTTATTTGTATCGTGGTTATCGGCGTGATTCTGTTGATCCTTTTTGCCAATATGCGTATCGTGCCGCAGGCGCACGAATACGTAATCGAGCGGCTCGGTAAATACCGGACGACGTGGAGTGCCGGACTGCATATCAAAATTCCGCTGATCGAAAAAATCGCCAAGCGTGTGACCCTCAAGGAGCAGGTGCTGGATTCGCCGCCTCAGCCCGTAATTACCAAGGACAACGTGACGATGCAGATCGACACGGTGCTGTACTATGCGGTGTACGATGCCAAGCTGTATGCCTACGGCGTGGTTCACCCCATCTCCGCACTGTCGAATTTGGCGGCGACCACGCTTCGGAACATTGTCGGTGAGTTGGAGCTGGACGGCACGCTGACCTCGCGTGATACGATCAACGCAAAAATGACCGAGATTCTGGACGAGGCGACCGACAAATGGGGCATTAAGGTGAGCCGTGTGGAGCTGAAAAACATCATTCCGCCGGCTGAAATCCAGAATGCGATGGAAAAGCAGATGAAGGCGGAACGCGATCGCCGCGAAACGCTGTTGCAGGCGGAGGGACACAAGGCGGCGGCCATTACCCGTGCCGAGGGCGACAAGCAGGCGATGATTTTGGCGGCCGAGGGCGAACGCGATGCGCGCATTGCGCGTGCCGAGGGCGAAGCCAGAGCGATTTTCCTTTCCAAAAAGGCGGAGGCCGACGGCTTGCGCGCTTTGAAGGAGGCCGGTGCCGACGCCGCGGTGCTGGAGATGAAGAAGTATGACGCGCTGATCGCCCTGTCCAACGGCAGAGCCTCAAAAATCATCATTCCGAGCGACGTGACGGATATGACGAGGTCTCATGTTCTCTTTTCGGAAACCGCCGGCTTGGGCGATGTGACCGAACCGGCGCCGCCGCAACCGCCGGCACCGAAAAAGGCAGACCCCTGCTGCGATTAAGCGGAAAACGGCGGATAATTCGGATATGACCGGCACCGAAGCAAGAAATCGGTATCGCTCGAAGGCAGGCGCCGGAGGACGCCTGCGTTTTGCTAACGCCGTTTTCGGCCGGGTTGCCGTGCGGTGAAAATAGCGTCTTGACAGCGCGGCGTTTGTCCGCTATAATGGTTCTGTTAGATTGCTCTTTGAAGCAGAAGAACGGGAGATTGATCGTATGACAAAGCAAACCGTCATCACCGACGAGGGCTTGAAACGCCTGGAAGCGGAACTGGACGAGTTAAAAACCATAAAACGTAAAGAAGTCGCGGAAAAGATCAAGGTGGCACTTTCGTTTGGTGACCTCTCGGAAAACAGCGAGTACGACGAGGCGAAAAACGAGCAGGCGATCATCGAGGGTCGTATCGCGGAAATTGAAAATCAGTTGAAAAATGTTCGCGTGCTGGACGAAAGCGAGATCGGCACCGAGCATGTGCACGTTGGCTCCACCGTTACCGTGCGTTTCATCGATAAGGATCAGGCGGCTACCTACCGGATCGTCGGCTCTACCGAGGCCGATCCGCTGGGCGGACGCATCTCGGACGAGTCCCCGATCGGCAAGGCGCTGATCGGCCATCGTAAGGGCGAGGAGCTGGAGGTCGAAGCCCCCGGCGGCGTGCTTCACCTGGTCATCGAGGAGATCGCGAAGTAAGAACCACATTTCGGGTGCGGCGACCGCGTGTTGTCCACCCGTTTTTTTTGAGAGTGAGGAACTGTTATGAGTGAAAATCGCACCCCCGACGCCGTGGCGCCGGAAATGACCGAGCAACAGCGCTCGGAGCTGTTGCAGATTCGCCGCGACAAGCTGGCGGCACTGCAGGAGGCCGGGCAGGACCCCTTCCAAATCACCAAATACGATGTGACCGCGTATACCACCGACGCCCGCGCCGCGTACGAGGCGGCGGAGGCGGCGTACATTGCCGAGCACGGCGCACCGGAGGAGGGGCAGAGCATCGAGCTGCCGGAGCCGATCACCGTGTCGGTGGCAGGTCGCATGATGAGCCGCCGTATTATGGGCAAGGCGAGCTTTTTGGACCTGCACGACGGCAAGGGCCACATTCAGGTCTACGTCAGCCGCAGTGATGTGGGTGAGAACGTCTACGCCGGCTTTAAGAAGTGGGACATCGGTGATATTTTCGGCTTGACCGGCTTTGTGTTCCGCACGCGCATGGGCGAGATTTCCATCCATGCGACGTCGCTGACTCTGCTCAGCAAGTCGTTGTTGCCGTTGCCGGAAAAATACCACGGCCTGCGTGATACCGATACCCGGTACCGTCAGCGCTATTTGGACCTCATTGTGAACCCGGAGGTCAAGGACACCTTCATTAAGCGCTCCAACATTCTGCGTGAAATTCGTGCCTATCTGGACGGCAAGGGCTTTTTGGAGGTGGATACCCCCATTCTGGTTCCGCTGGAGATCGGTGCGGCGGCGCGCCCGTTTGCTACGCACCACAACGCGCTGGATATGGATATGTACCTCCGCATCGAGACGGAGTTGTATTTGAAGCGGCTGATCGTCGGCGGCATGGATCGTGTGTACGAGGTCGGTCGGATTTTCCGTAACGAGGGCATGGACACCAAGCACAACCCGGAATTCACCACGATCGAGCTGTACCAGGCTTTCACCGATTACTACGGCATGATGGATTTGGTGGAGGAGCTGTACACGCTGTTGGCCGAGCGCATCTGCGGCAGCCGCGTGATCACGTATCAGGGTATCGAGATCGATATGGGTCACTGGGAGCGACTGACGATGGCAGAGGCTGTCAAAAAGTACGCCGGTGTGGACTACTACGAGTGGGAGTCTGACGAACAGGCGCGCGCCTGCGCCGCGGCGCATCACGTAGAGGTGCCGAAGGACGCGACCTGCGGCACGGTGCTGATCGAGTTCTTCGACGCCTACGTGGAGGAAAAGCTGATTCAGCCGACCTTCATTTACGATTACCCAGTGGAGAACAGTCCGCTGGCCAAGCGCAAGCCGGAGGACCCGCGCTTTACCGAGCGGTTCGAGTATTTCATCAACGCCACGGAGTACGGCAACGCGTTCAGCGAGCTGAACGACCC
>CAYQBP010000089.1:3267-5250 GCA_964415745.1 uncultured Eubacteriales bacterium | reverse complement strand
TGATTCGCCGTAAGCTGGGCAAGGACGCCCACGCCATGACGATCACCCTCCTGCTCAATTCCGAAGGGAAAAAGATGGGCAAAACCGCTTCAGGCGCCGTGTGGCTTGATCCCAACAAAACCTCTCCCTACGAGTTTTATCAGTACTGGCGCAACGTGGACGACGCCGATGTGCTGAAGTGTATTCGTATGCTCACCTTCCTGCCGCTGGAGCAGATTGACGTGATGGATCATTGGCAGGGCGCCGAGCTGAACCGCGCCAAGGAAATTCTTGCCGAGGAGCTGACCGCATTGGTTCACGGCAGAGAAGAAGCGGAAAAGGCCAAGCAGGCCGCATCGGCTCTGTTTGCCGGCGGCGCCGACGATTCCAATATGCCCACCACCGAGTTGGCGGAGGGCGATCTCACCGACGGCACCATCGGGATTCTGGATCTGATGATCCGTTGCGGACTGGCTCCCTCCAAGAGCGAGGCACGCCGGTTGGTGGTGCAGGGCGGTGTTTGCGTGGACGAGCGCAAGGTGGACGATCCCAACGAGCGTATCGACCGCGAAGCGCTGACGGCAGGTATCAAAATCCGCCGTGGTAAAAAGGTGTTTCATAAGGCTATATTGCAATAAGAACCGAAAAGGTCGCCGGGGATCCCGACGGCCTTTTTCTTTTGGTAAAAAGCATAGTAAAAGCTCCTGTGTCACTGTATGCTGACACAGGAGCTTGTTTTCACATCGTGCCGTGGGCGATTCAGTCGGCGGTAACCGCCACGCCGCCGCAGGGGCGAATGGTCAGAATATGGCAGTTGCCCTTGCCGAATACGCCTTCCATGGTAGCGGTAAAGCTCGGCACCTTGTCCTCCGGGACAAAGTTCTGTGTGGTGCCGCCGAAGCCGCCGCCGTGCACGCGATATGCGCCGGAGCCGTCCAGCAGGGTTTGCGCCAGCGACAGCGCCACCGACAGTCCCTGGAACTGCACATCGCTGTTGGAGTAAATGTTTTGCAGGTATTCAAAGGAGGAATGCCCCGATTCGGTGACCAGCCGCAGAAAATCGTGAAGATCACCGCGACGCAGTGCCGCCACCTCGTGACCGACACGGGCGTTCTCACCGAAGAAGTGCAGGGCGCGCAGTACCGCGCGGTCACCGCAGGATTTCCGCAGCTCCGGCAGACGGGCTAGCACCGCTTCGTAAGAGGTTTCGCGCAGATATTCCACACCCATAGCACGGGAGATCGCCTTCATCTCGTCGGTGACCGCCGCATATTCGTGGGTGAGCGCGGCGTGATCGCCGGCGGTGTCCACGATGCATAAACGATGACCGGCAGAAGAGAAGTCAAAGGCGACCTGCTCAATAACCGGGTAATCGGTATCGGCAAAATCGATGGAGATGATGCCGCCGACCGAGGAGGCCATCTGATCCATCAAGCCGCAGGGCTTGCCGAAGTAAACGTTTTCCGCATATTGCGCGATTTGGGCTATTTCGACGGCGCCTACCGTACCGTCGTTGTACAGATGGTTGAGCATGGTGCCAATCAGTACTTCAAATGCCGCCGAGGACGACAGACCGGAGCCCTTCAGCACATCGGAGGTGGTGTAGGCACGCAGACCGCCCACGCGGTAACCGAGCTGTTCAAACCGTGCCGCCACACCGCGCACCAAAGCGGAGGAACGGTTGGTTTCGGCACGGTGTACCGACAGATCGTTCAGAGCGATGATGTCCGGGCGATACCCGGCCGAGGTGACGTGAATGACGGCTTCTTCGGTCTTGGCGGCGACGGCGATCACGTCCAGATTGACACTGCCTGCCAAAACACAGCCGTGGTTGTGGTCGGTGTGGTTGCCGCCGATCTCGGTGCGACCGGGAGCCGAAAAGAAAAACACCTCGTCACCGTCGCCGTACAGCGCGGCATACGCCTGCAGAGCGTCCTGATACCGCTTGCGCTGTGCTTCCAGCTTATCGGCACCGTACAGGCGCGTCAGCGCGGCATCCAGGCG
>CAYQBP010000089.1:0-3167 GCA_964415745.1 uncultured Eubacteriales bacterium | reverse complement strand
CCGCCGCCGAAGCTGCCTCCACCACCGTGGAAGCCGCCTCCGCCGCCACCGAATCCTCCGCCATGAAAACCGCCGCCGCGCGGCGGATGACGGTGATGATTGTTCATCATCAGAAAGACAGGCCAGCCGCGTCGTCTGCCGATGGCGGAAACGCCCCAGAAGCCAAATAGAGCAACCATCAGAATGATAATAGCGACCAACGACATCAGATCTTCGCCGTTATCCTGCTCGGAAAGCTGGTCGATGGGTACATAGTCGGGGTCGGCCTCTGCCGTCAGTCCAAATTCCGTATAGACCTCGTTGACCAAAGCCGCATAGGTTTCACGGACACCGGTATCAAAATCGTCGTTGCGGAAGTGGGGGAGGGCGTACTCATCCAAAAAGCGCCCTGCCTTGGAATCGGGCAGCCGTCCTTCCAGACCGTAGCCCACCTCGATACGTGTCTCGCGCTCCTCCACCGCCAGGAGAAGCAGAACGCCGGTATCGTCGTCGGCATCACCGATGCCCCATTCACGCCCCAAATTCAGGGAGTATTCCTCGATCTCCTCGCCGTTTAACGAGTTGACCGTCAGTACCACGACTTGGGCGTTCGTTTTTTCTGCCAGTGCCGCGCCGCGGTTCAGAATGAACTGCTCGGTTTCTTCAGACAGCACATTGGCGTAGTCGTTTACAAAAAAGGCGTCGGTCGGTTGCGGATAGCCCTCTTCCTCGGCGGAACAGCCGGAGAGCATCGTCAGCATGAGCGCCAATATGGCGACCAGCGCCCCACTCAAAACATACTTCCCACGTTTCATGATGATTTACCGTCAGTTAAAGCTCACAGTCGGTGCGGTCGCGGCGTTGGCCGACGCTTCGTACAGCGGAGCCTCTTCAAAGCCGAACATACCGGCAATGATGTTGGAGGGGAAGGTGCGCTGTTTGGTATTAAAGGTTTTCGCCTTTTCGTTGTAATCCTTGCGGGCCGTGGCGATGCGGTTCTCGGTACCGGCCAGTTCATCGGTTAATGTGGTGAACTGAGTGTTGGCCTTCAGCTCGGGATAATTTTCGACCACCACCAGCAGACGGCTGATTGCCGAGCTTAATTCTTCATTGGCCTCCAGCTTTTCGTCCATGGTTCCGTTACCTGCCAGCTTGGAACGGGCGTCCGCCAGCTCGGTGTAAATTTCTCCCTCGTAGTCGGTGTAGCCCTTCACCGTGTTGACCAAATTGGGGATCAGATCATAACGGCGCTGGAGCTGTGTCTCGATACCGGAATACGCTTCTTCTACCTCAACTTCCGCATTGACCAATCCGTTATAGGTCGTGACACCGAAGATCAACAGCAATGCCACCACAGCGGCAACGGCGATCCACACGATTGTACTTTTCTTCATAGCAGTCTTCATAATAAGACCTCCTTTGTGATACAGCATAGCACATCACGAAAAAAGATGCAATATATTGCGTTCCTTGTTCAAAAATTTTTTACCATTTCCGGTTACCGTTCGGAGTGCACGGCTTTTCGGCGTCGTGCATCGGCTCTGCTGTGCGGACAAAATATTTTTTTCGTTCCTTCTTCGGCATAATCGCCGTTGTTTCTCCGCTATAATTAGTGTATGGCGCAGGGGGTGAGACGATGCCTGTCATCTATTTGGATGTGCTGGTCGTGGTCAACTGGTTTATCGATTATCTGCTGTTGTCGTTGACCGCGCGACTGCTTCACCTGCCGGTTCGCCGCGGAAGAACGGTGCTGGGCGCGTTGGTCGGCGGCTTGGGATCGTGCCAGATATTGCTGACCGTACCGACGGCAGTGTCCTTTCTGTTACAGCTGTGTACCGCCGTGCTCATGCAGTGGATCGCTTTTCCGCGAGGCGCGCTTCGCGATGCTTTTCACCGCACGGTGGTGCTGGCGTGCCTGTCCGCTTTGCTCTCCGGCCTGGTAACGGCGCTATGGTATTTTACCGAAAGCGAAGTTGTGCTGACCCGCAACGGTGTCATTTATTTTGATATTTCCCCGTTGATGCTGACCGTGTTTTCACTGGTTAGCTATGGACTGATCCGTTTGTATGGGCGGTTTACCACGCGCTTGCGTGCACCGTCGGGGCTGGAGTATGTGCTGACGGTTCGCACCGATCGCGGAGCCTGCCGCTGTCGTGCTTTGTACGATACCGGTCTGCAACTGCGCGAGCCGTTTTCAGGTTCACCGGTCGTGGTGGTGTGTCGGCGGTCGTTGCAGTCGGTGCTTCCACTGTCGTGGGAAAGCGTGTGCTCCGGGGAACCGTCACCGACCGTACAGCCTCCGTTACGCTGGGTACCGTATCGCTCCGTTGGTCAGGAGGGACTGCTACCGGCGTTTGCACCCTCGCAGGTGACACTGCAACGCCTCGGCGCCTCTCCACGGGATATTACCGGCGTGTACGTGGCACTGTCCGACACACTGGAACGCGGTACATATACGGCATTGATCGGCAGCGATGTCGTGAATTTATAGGAAAGAGGGAAGCGGCTATGCAAAACCGACGCCTTCGTTGGCGGTATTGGCTGAACCGCCTGCTGCAATGGGCGGCCAGTGAGGACGTATTCTACATTCACGGAACGGATACCTTGCCACCGCCGTTAAGCTCCGAGGAGGAAGGAGAGGCTCTGCGCGCGGCGGCGGACGGCTCGGCTGTGGCACGGGATCGTCTGATTACACACAATCTGCGGCTGGTGGTGTACATTGCACGCAAATTTGAAAGCTCCGGTGTCGGAATTGAGGATCTCATCTCAATCGGCACCATTGGGCTTATCAAGGCGGTCAGCACCTTTCGCGCCGATAAAAATATCAAGCTGGCGACCTATTCCTCGCGATGCATCGAAAATGAGATTTTGATGTTTTTGCGAAAGAACACCCAGCTTCGTCGCGAGTTGTCCATCGATGAGCCGTTGAATGTGGATTGGGACGGCAACGAGCTGTTGCTGTCCGATATTCTCGGCAGTGATCCCGATGTGGTCAACCGCGGTGTCGAGCAGGAGGCGGAGCGCGACGTATTGCTGATGTGTGTGGCACAATTGCCGGAACGGGAGCAAACGATCATGCGCCTGCGCTTCGGCATCGGCGGAGAACAGGAGCACACGCAAAAGGAGGTTGCCGACCTGCTTGGAATTTCCCAGTCCTACATTTCACGGCTGGAAAAGAAGATTATCAA
>CAYQBP010000088.1:0-5254 GCA_964415745.1 uncultured Eubacteriales bacterium | reverse complement strand
CTAGATGCTCCGCGCCAGCGGAACTCCCCCAGTCAGCTTCGCTGACAGCCCCCTCAAGGAGGGGGCTTATTTAACCTCCCTCTGTGATGGAGGTGTCGTGGCAAAGCCACGACGGAGGGAGTGGCTCCCCTGTGTAAGGGGCGAGCCAAGACCGCGCCGGCGGTAACGAAAAACAAAAACCGCCCCGTCCGCCAAGGGACGAAGCGATGCTCCGTGGTACCACCCACCTTCCCGTGCCGAAGCGGCACGGGCACTCAGACGACCGTAACGGGGTCGTGACCGTCACCGCCTACTGCCCGAAGTATCGGGGTTCAGGGCGCCGCTGGGGAGTGAACTTCGGTGGGGGAAGGCACAGGCCGCTTTCAGCCGACGGCGACCCTCTCTGATGTGTCCGCGCACCCACGTACTCTCTCTGTCATCGCGTTTTTCCGTATCGCCATACAGTATAACAGATAATTTTCAAAATTACAAGAGAAAAAGAGACGGGTTTTTGCAAAAACGAGCAGGATTTACGAAAAAGATTATTTACACCGCGTGGAAATTGTGGTATACTACTCCTATCTGTGGAACAGGCGGCGCACAGGCGCGGCGCAGGTGTGGGGCATCTGCGGCGGAGTCGGCGCCGTCGGGGGAGGGGCTAACGTGATCTCGGTCATCACTTCCGGCAAAGGCGGAGCCGGCAAATCCACCGTTTCGGGTGGGCTGGGCTGTGCCCTGGCGCGGCGCGGTCGCCGCGTGCTGCTGGTAGACGGTGACGCCGGATTACGCAGTCTGGACGTCATGCTCGGCATTGCCGGGCAGGCGGTGTACGACATGGCAGACGTCATCGCGGGCACCTGCTCGCCGTCCGATGCCGTGTACCCTTCTCCCATCTGTCCCAACGTGTTCGTCATGCCGGCCCCGGTCAGCCTGGAGCGACTGGCCTCGCCGGAGGATACCGCCCGGCTGTGCCGCGGTCTCTCCGGGTATTACGACGAGGTCATCATCGACTGTCCTGCCGGGATCGGCGCCGGGTTTGAAACCGCCGTGGCAGGTGCCGACCGCGCCTTCGTGGTCTCCACACCCGACATGGTCTGTGCCCGCGACGCGCAGATTTTGGCGCGTCTGCTGCGCGAGCGGAGCATTCCGGCGCGGCTGGTCATCAACCGCCTGCGCCCGGCACCCATTCTGCGCGGCAAGATGCCGGATATTGACGAACTGATCGACACCGCGAGCCTCCAGCTCATCGGCGTTTTGCCGGAGGACGAGGCCGTCGCGGTCGCCAATGCCTATGGCAAGCCGTTGCCGCAGGATTGTCTCGCCGCCCGTTGCTTTGCCAACATCGCGGCGCGCTACCTGGGCGAGGATGTCCCGTTGGCGGATTTCAAATGACGGCACCCCGTACGACAGAGAAAGGAAGGATCTTATCATGAACATTGCCCTGATCGCCCACGACGCCAAAAAAGAGCTTATGGTGCAGTTTTGCATCGCCTACTGCGGCATTTTGAGCCGCCACGACCTGTGCGCCACCGCCACCACCGGCAAGCTGGTATCCGAAGCCACCGGGCTTCAGATCACCAAATACCTGAGCGGCTCGCAGGGCGGTATTCAGCAGATCGCGGCGCGCATTTCCTACGATGAGATCGACCTGCTTCTCTTTTTCCGCGACGCACAGACCACCAAGGAATACGAGCAGTACGACAACGATATGCTGCGCCTGTGCGATATTCGCAATATCCCCGTCGCCACCAACATCGCCACCGCCGAGGCCCTGATCCACGGTCTGGAGCGCGGCGACCTGGATTGGCGCACCATCGTTCATGCCAATATCCGGTGATTTTCCGAAATATAACTGCGAAAGAGAGTATACATCATTATGGCACTGATTACCAAAGCCATCCGCGGCACCCAGGACGTTTTGCCGACCGAATCGGCGGCGTGGCAGCACATCGAACGCACCGCGCTCGGCGTGGCACGGGACTTCGGCTACCGCGAGGTACGCACCCCGGTGTTTGAGCACACCGAGCTGTTCACCCGTTCGGTGGGGGAAACCACCGACGTGGTGCAGAAGGAAATGTACACGTTCGAGGACAAGGGCGGCCGCTCCATCACCCTGCGCCCGGAGGGCACCGCCGGTGCCATGCGCCTGCTGCTGGAGCACGGCCTTCATAACGAAGCCCTGCCGGTCAAGGTGTCCTATCTCACCTCCTGCTATCGCTACGAAAAGCCGCAGGCCGGCCGTCTGCGTGAGTTCCACCAGTTCGGCGCCGAATGCTACGGCACCGATTCGCCGCGTGCCGATGCCGAGGTCATCGCGCTGGCGGCGCAGGTGCTGCGCGAGCTGAACGTCCGCAACGTCACCCTGCGGCTGAACTCCATCGGCTGTCCCACCTGCCGCGCGGAGTATCATAAGGCGCTCAAGGCGTACTTCACCGCCCGTCAGGACGAGCTGTGCGACACCTGCCGTGACCGGCTGGAGCGCAACCCCATGCGGATCCTGGATTGCAAATCCCCGGTGTGTCAGGCGATCGCCGCCGATGCGCCGCTCATCACCGATTATCTGTGCGACGACTGCGCCGCTCACTTCCAGGCGGTACAGCAGTCGCTGGCGCTGTTACAGCTCCCGTTTGAGTTAGACCCCCACATCGTGCGCGGTCTGGATTATTACACGCGCACCGTGTTTGAGTTTGTGTCCGACGATCTGGGCGCGCAGGCCGTGCTGTGCGGCGGCGGCCGGTACGACGGACTGTGCGAGGACATGGGCGGCGCGCACCTGCCGGCACTCGGCTTCGCCATGGGGCTGGAGCGGCTGTTGCTGGTGCTGAAGGCGCAAAACGCCGTGCCGGAGGACCCGGTCGCGTGCGAGGTGTACTTCGCTTCGCTGGGCGATGCGGCGGCACAGCAGTGCCTGGCGCTGGCCGTCACTCTGCGGCGGCACGGCATCGCGGCGGAATGTGATACCGTGGGTCGGAGCCTCAAGGCGCAGATGAAATACGCCGATAAGCTCGGCGCGCGCTACACCGTCGTGGTGGGCGACAGCGAGCTGGAGGCCGGGTCTGCCCGACTGAAAAACATGACCACAGGCGAAACCGTCGAGGTGCCGCTTTCCGACGCCCTGTGCGGAGCGCTGGAGCAATACGTTGACCGCCGTGCGGCGGCCGGGAAATCGGAGGCATAAATTATGGAGACCATTCAAGGCATGAAGCGCACGCGCTACTGCGGTGAATTTCGCCGCGAGCACGCGGGGGAGACCGTTACCGTGTTCGGCTGGGCACAGCGTCAGCGCGATCTCGGTCAGCTCATCTTCATCGATCTGCGCGACCGCACCGGTATCGTCCAGCTGGCTTTTGACGACAGCACCGACCGTGCCGTGTTTGACAAGGCCTTTACCGTCCGCAGTGAGTACGTGCTGGCGGCGACCGGCACCGTTCGGGTGCGCTCGTCGGTAAACAACGACCTTCCCACCGGCGAGGTGGAGATCGCCGTCACCGAGCTGCGGATTTTGAACAAGGCGGAAACGCCGCCGTTTGAGATCGCGGAAAACTGCGCCACCGCCGAGGCGACGCGCCTGAAGTACCGCTATCTTGACCTGCGCCGTCCCGACCTGCAGCGCAACCTGCTGATGCGTCACCGCATCGCCAAGGCGACGCGTGACTACTTCGATTCGCAGGGCTTTATCGAGCTGGAAACTCCCATGCTCATTCGTTCCACGCCGGAGGGTGCCCGCGATTTTCTGGTGCCGTCCCGCGTGCACAAGGGCGAGTTTTACGCCCTGCCGCAGTCGCCGCAGCTGTATAAGCAGCTGTCCATGGTGGCCGGCTTCGACCGCTATTTCCAGCTGGCGCGTTGCTTCCGCGACGAGGATCTGCGCGCCGACCGTCAGCCCGAATTTACCCAGATCGACCTGGAAATGTCCTTCGTGGACGTGGAGGACGTGCTGGCGATCGGGGAGGGCTTCATGCGTCACGTGTATAAGGAGGCGCTCGGTGTCGAGATCACCACGCCTCTGCCGCGCATGAAGTATACCGAGGCCATGGAGCGGTACGGCTCGGATAAGCCGGATATCCGCTTCGGCATGGAGCTGTGCGACATCAGCGACGCCGTGCGTGGCTGCGGCTTCGGCGTGTTTGCCGGTGCGCTGGAGGCAGGCGGCACGGTGCGTGCCATCACCGCCAAGGGCGCCGCAGGCACCCTGACGCGCAAGGAGATCGACAAGCTCACCGAGCACGCCCGCGGCATCGGTGCCAAGGGCTTGGCGTGGGTGCGCTGGACGCCCGACGGCGTGACCTCCTCGTTCGGCAAGTTCCTTACCGAGGACGAATTTGCCGCCGTGCTGAAGGCGACGGGTGCCGAGCAGGGCGACGTCGTGCTGGTCGTGGCGGACGCGCGCAAGAGCCTGGTGCTTTCGGTGCTGGGTGCCCTGCGTCTGGAGGTCGCCAACCGCCTGAATATCCCGCGTGAGGGCTTGGGTCTGCTGTGGATCACCGAATTTCCGTTCTTCGAGTGGGACGACGATACGCAAACGTGGGTCGCCATGCACCACCCCTTCACCGCGCCGCTGGACGAGTGTATTCCGTATCTTGACAGCGATCCGTCGCGCGTGTATGCCAAGGCGTACGACCTGGTGCTGGCCGGTGTCGAGCTGGCGAGCGGCTCCATTCGCATCACCGACCCGGAGCTGCAGCAGAAGATGTTCCGTGCGCTGGGTCTGTCGGACGAGGAGTCGCAGACCAAGTTCGGCTTCCTGACCGACGCGTTCCGCTACGGCGCACCGCCGCACGGCGGCATGGCGCTGGGGCTGGATCGTCTGGTCATGCAGATGCTCGGCGCCGCCACCCTGCGTGACGTTGTGGCGTACCCCAAGGTGCAGAACATGACCGAGCTGATGACGCAGTGCCCGTCCGAGGTGGACGCCGCCCAGCTCATCGACCTCGGCATCGCCACCCTGCCGCCGGAGCAGGAATGACTGTGAGAATCAGGTATCAAGAATAACTGGGAAATACAGAGAAAATCGCATGGGCTATGCCGGTGCGATTTTTTTGTGGGTTGGTGGGGTTTGTGCGGACGGAAGACGTTAGCCGCCGCAGGAGACTCCCCCAGCCCTTGCAGGGGGCACTTCGCGCCGTCGCTACCACGCACTGAAAGGGTGCAGAAAATGAGGGTGGTGCCCTACGCAGGAGAACTCCCCCAGTCGGGCAGTCGCCCGACAGCCCCCTCAGTGAGGGGGCTTGTTTTACCTCCCTCTCCGAGGGAGGTGGCGTGGCGAAGCCACGAC
>CAYQBP010000087.1:2359-5277 GCA_964415745.1 uncultured Eubacteriales bacterium | reverse complement strand
GAGGGGGCTTTCATCACTCGCTATACGTCATCGGGAACAGGGCTTTCCTGTCCTCCGGGCGCAACGGCGCACCGTACTCCGAAGCCTGAAACGCCTCGGCAAACAAGATCCGCCGCGCCGCCTCTCCGTAATCCGCGGCCAGCCGGTCGCGGTACTTGCTCGCCGGCAACGCCTCGCGGTACTCGCTGTTATTGCTGGGCTTGAACACCGCCTGCAGCTCGGCCTCGGACAACAGCCGCCCGTCGCGCGGCACACACGGCTCGCGCAGCCAACGCCGCCGCGCGGCATCGTCGGTCGGAACCTGCTCCAGCACCCCGTTGGTATAGGGTAACCACTCGTACACCTGCGATTCGTAGCAGTGGATCATGTCGTACTTGGTGTCGATCACGTCGTCGATCGGAACGACCACGTCCGGCCGAAACGCCGGGGACTCAAAGCGGTCGTAAAAATACATAATCAGCGGCATCCGCCGCAGTGCCGGCACGTCGCGGCAAAAATTCGGCACGATCAGCAGGTACGACGCGTCCTGCACCAGCAACGCGACGTTGCGGTGATCGGCGTGATAATCGTTGGTGCGGTGCGTGAAAATAATATCCGGCTGAAATTCGCGGATATAGCGCACCATGCGCTCGCGGTTGGGCAACGACGCCATGACCTCGCAGTCGGGAATGTCCCAAATGTCATACTCGATGCCGCTGATGGCCGCCACCGCGTCTGCCTCCCGGCGGCGCCGCTCGCACAGATCGTCGGGCAGCATCGTCTGATGTCCGCCACTGCCGTTGCACACCGACACAAACCGCACCCGGTGTCCCTGCCGCACGTACTTGAGCGCCGTGCCGCCGCACCGAAAATCGTTGTCATCGGGGTGCGCCCCGATCATGAGAATGTTCATACCGTCCGTCTCCTTATTCCAGAGCGATCCGACGCCCCTGCTCCTGACTTTCATACACGGCTTCCACGATCCGCTGGTTGCGTATGCCCTGCCACGGCGGCACCGGCACCTCGGTGCCGTTTTGCACCGCCAGCGAGAACAGATCCACCTCTTTGGTGTACATATTACCGCCGTCGTAGGCCACCGTTTCCGTCACCGCGCCGTCCGCCGTTTCCCGTGTCAGCTCCACGGTGCCTTCCTCCACCTGACCGACGGTTCCCACCGCCCGCAGATGTCCCTTCGTGCCGTAAATCTCAAATCCACAGCCGCCGACCGCGTCCGGAATGTTAAAATTCGCCTCCACCGTGAACAACGCCCCGTTGTTCATGCGGAGCACCACCGTGCCGGCGTCCTCGGTGTCCGGGTACTGAAAGATCTGATTGCCCGTCAGCGCGACCGCCTCGGTCGCGTGCAGTCCGGTAACGTACTGTAACAGGTCGATGCAGTGAATCCCCATGTCCATCATGGCACCGCCGCCGCTGAAGCTCTTGGTCTGCCGCCACTTGACCGGCGACACCGGCGAGCGGCAGTTAAACTTTGCATAGGCGGACACGACCTCACCCAGCGCGTGCTCCTCCAGCAGACGCTTCACCGCCTGATGGGCGGCGTGAAGCCGCATCATAAAGCCCACGCCCAGCGTCACACCGCGCGCGGCGCAGTATTCCGTCATCTCGCGCGCCTCCTGCACGGTCACGCCCATCGGCTTTTCCAGCAGAATGTGCTTCCCGGCGTCCGCCGCGGCAAGCACCTGCTCCTTGTGGCAAAACACCGGCGTGGCGATATACACCGCGTCCACGGTCTCCTGCGCCAACAGCTCCTCCAACGTGGTGTAGCCGGCGGCGATGTGGAATTTTTCGCACACGCGCGCCACGCTGTCCGGATTGCGGTCCATCACCGCGGTGCACACGGCGTGCTCGCACAACAGCATACCCGGAATGGTTCGCTTTTCCGCAATGCCGCCGCAGCCAATGACGCCCCAGCGTATCTTGTCCATCGTGCTCTCCCTCCCCGGCGGTCACGCAAACAGCGCCGCCGCATTGTCGAAGAATATTTTCTGCCGGTCCTCGGCCGTCAGCTCCAACAGCTCCGTCGCCTGCAGCAACGCCTGCAGGCACTCCTGCGCGTTGTTCAACGGCTGATAGCGGTAATCGCGCGGCACGGCGTCCTCGTTGAGGTAGCCGGGGTGGAAGCCGATAAAGTTACTGCCGAAGGAGCAGATCCGCCCCACCGTCGCGCCGTGGTCGAAGTCGCCGCCGTACATCATGCGCTCCACGCCGAAGGCACGCAGGCAGTGATAAATGCTGAGCGCCTCGGCCGAGCCGGAGCAGTCAAACCAGATATTTTTCAAATCCTTGATCTTTTCCAGACCCATCTGCAGCTTGTACACGTGGTGTCCCATGGCGCAGTGCGCCAAAATCAGCTTCGCGTTCGGGTATTTTTCGCACACGGTGCGGATTTGCTCCCAGTTGCACGGATCGCTGAGCATATTCTGGTAGTGCGACAGGTGAATGAGAATGGGCATTTGGCGATCGTGCGCCAGGCTCCACATCCACTCCGGCGCAAAGTCCAGCAAATCCGCCTCGAACATATCGTCAGCGGCGGCGTAGGTCAGGTAGGGCTTTAGCACCTTGATCTGCGGATAGGCGTCCAGCCGACGCTCGGTTTTCTCCCGGCCGCAGGCAGGCGTTATCAGCAGTCCGGCGGCCAGACCGTGCTTTTCCGCCACCGCCAGGTTATAGTCGTTTTCGTCGTCCACGTCCGCCATGGTGTGCTTGCTGGAGGGCTGAGGCATCACCATGCCGCCGCCCAGCGGACGCCCCAGGTATTTCTCCATAAAGTCGCGGTACTGGCAAAACGGCTCGCCGTCATAGCCGGTGCGCCGGGCGTAGGCGCGGCTGATGTGAAAATGCGCGTCGTAAATTTTTTCGGGCAACAGGCTGTCAAAATAGGCGAGCAGCTGTCGCTCGTATTCTGCGTCGTATACAAT
>CAYQBP010000087.1:0-2259 GCA_964415745.1 uncultured Eubacteriales bacterium | reverse complement strand
CAAACGTGCGGCCACAATCCGCCTTCGCTCCAGCGGTCATAGCACCAAAGCTGTGCCTTCAGCTCCTCGTAATCCGGCCGTCCGGCGGCCATCTGCAGATAATCCGCAATCAGGCAATATTCCGCATAGTGACGGAACGTGCACTTGCGGCTTCCCACGCCGATAAACAGCACCTTGGTGTTTTTGCGATACATTTTTTCCCACGGTGAGTCGGCGGCAAAGGGGGTGTCCCCGAAAATGCCGTAGCGCCGTCCCGACTGTCCGTGCGTTTCGGTAAAATAGGCGGCGTCGGCGCCCAGCGCGGCGACGGAATGTGTCGCCTGATTACTGCGAAGCGCCCCCGGTAGCTTACGAAAATAGTTGGTCAGATAGCCCACGTCGGACGGGGCGTCCGGGCTCCAGTTTTCGTACACGTGCTCCCAGTCATTTTGGCACAGCGTGGGAAACAGCACCGTGCCGTTTTCGCCCACCGCCGCCTGCAAGCCGCGGATCACCGTGTCCGCGCCGTTTTCCGTTTCTCCCAAGCTCTTAAAGGAGGAATGAACCAGCACGGAATCGCCGGGCTGTACCCCCAGCCGACGAACCGCCTCGGTCACCTGCTGTGCTGTCAGCATACGCTCAAGCTTCCTTTCTCTTAATGGCGCTTTGGCGCCGTATCGAGTACATCGTATCACATTTTGCCAAAAAAATAAAGTGGTTTTCACCACTTTTATGGGTTTTTTTTATTTTTTCCACGTCGGGGGCACCGGGCTTGCCGCGTGCTCGCCCACGGTCTTTTCCATCCACAGCACGTCGTACCAGCGCCCGAGCTTATAGCCGCACCGCGAAAACCGTCCCACCGTCCGAAAGCCGAGCCGCTCGTGGAACCGCTCACTGTCGTCGGTCAGATAGGGGTCGTCACCCACGGGCGCGGCAACGCAGGCGTACAGGTTGCAGATCCCCTGTGCCGCCAGCTCCGCCTCCAGCGCCTCATAGAGCAGTCGTCCCCGGCCGCCGCGGCGATACCGACTGTCCACGTAAACGGTCAGCTCGCACGACCAGTCGTAGGCGGCGCGCTCGTTCAGTGCCGCCGCGTAGGCATAGCCCGTCACGCGGCCGTCCTCCTCCAGCACCAGGTACGGATACCGCCGCGTCGTCTGTGCCAGCCGCGCGGCAAATTCTGCCTCGGTCGGCACCGTGTATTCAAACGTGATCGCCGTGCTCGTCACATACTCGCCGTAAATTTCCAGCAGTCGCGGCACGTCCTGCACCGTAGCCGGTCGAATATTCCTCATGCGCCGCGCCTCCCTTCATCGTCCGTGTGTCAGCAAGCCGCCGTCTGTCAGCCGCCGTCCGTGCGGCGGTCAACGCGATGCGCCCCTCAGCTGTTTCCACGCCCGTCAGCCGTCGTGCGTCAGTCGTCCGTCCGCTTCTTCCTCGCGTTGCGCGGCCGTTCCTCGATCCGCACCACGTAGTCCAGATTCATCACCTGCACGTTGCCCTTTTTCTCGATCAGCAGTCCGCCCTCGGACACCTCCGTCAGCGTGCCCTGCACCGGCGAGAGTTCCCCCAGCATGGTGTAGACCACACATTCCTTACCGATAAACCGCTGTGCCAGCTCTCGCATGGCTGTTCGCTCTCCTTCCGTTTTGCGCGCCCTCATCGTGCGCGCCTTCATCGCATGGCGTCGCCGCCCTACCTCCGCTCCGTACAGAAGCAACAGCGCCACCAACAACACATAGTAGCTCAACCGATCGCCCCGTTTCACACTCTGCCGCGCTTACCGCACGGTAATCTCCGTCACCGCCACACCGCAGTGAGGGCAATAGTACGCCTCGGCCTCATCGCCCGGCAGCACCACCGCTCCCTGCGATTTTCGCCGGAGCAAGCCCTTGGCCGCCTCGCTGTCGGCGGTAAAGCTCAAGGACAGGGGCGAAAACCCCATCGTCGGCATGATCGAAGCCGTGCCGTGCTCCATCACGCCGCCGCAATGCCGACAAAGCATCGGCTCCGCCGCGCCGTGCGGACAATCGTTGTTCCCTGCATCGTGCGAGCGGTCTTTATTCTCCGCATCGTGCGAACGGTCACTGCCCACTGCGTCGCGCAAGCGGTCGTTGTCCGCCTCACGCTCACCGCCGAGGTGCTTCGCCCCTCGCATACCGTGCCCTCCTTTGCGCCGCGCCGTTTGGCACGGCACCGCCGATCGTCTTGCTTTGAGTTCATTATAGCACGCCGCTCGCCGTCCTGCAACACCTTTGTCGCAAACGGTCGCCCTGCCCA
>CAYQBP010000086.1:0-5318 GCA_964415745.1 uncultured Eubacteriales bacterium | reverse complement strand
AATACGGCGGTTGCCCAGATGGTCGATGTCATCGGTGGTACCGATGTCATGTCCCAGGCAGTTGACGTAGTTGATCGAGGCCAAGATATCGTCCACGATGATGTGGTTGGGGATCAGATCGGCGGCACGGGCGAGCAATTGCTCCTCCAGTGCGGCGTCATTGGCGGCGCCCTCCAGGATTTCCTGCAGTACCGAGAAGCGAACACGCTCGTTCAGCACCTTTTTGACCGCCTCGTACACCTCGGCGCTGACGAATTTGGCCAGATCGACCATACCGTTCGAGATGATCTTGACCTCATGCTGCTCGCCGTGCTCGTCGGACAGAACATAGGCGACGGTCACACCGGCATCCTCGATTTCGCGCGCGCGGTCGCGGCGAATCACCTCGCCCTCCTCGGCCAGCACCTCGCCGGTGACGGGGGAGACGATGGGACGGCTCAAGCGGCAACCGGCCAAACGGTTGCTGATGCCGAGCTTTTTATTGTATTTATAGCGACCCACGCGGGACAGGTCATAACGACGGGGATCAAAGAACAGGTTTTCCAGGTGCTGCTGGGAGTTTTCCAGGGTCAGCGGCTCGCCGGGGCGCAGCTTGCGATAGACCTCCAGCAGAGCCTCCTCGGTGTTTTTGGTCGTATCCTTTTCGATGGTGGCGAGAATACGCTCGTCCTCACCGAAGAAGTCGAGCAGCTCCGCATCGGAACCGAGTCCCAGCGCACGCACAAAGACGGTGATCGGGATTTTGCGGTTCTTATCGATACGGACATAGAACACGTCGGTGGAATCCGTTTCGTACTCCAGCCAGGCACCGCGATTCGGGATGACGGTGGAGGTGAACAGCTTCTTGCCGGTTCCGTCGTAGCTCATACCGTAGTAGACGCCCGGCGAACGCACCAGCTGCGAAACGATGACGCGCTCGGCACCGTTGATGACGAAGGTGCCGCTTTCGGTCATGAGCGGGAAATCGCCCATAAAGACCTCGGACTCCTTGATCTCGCCGGTTTCCTTATTTACAAGACGCGCGCGAACACGCAGGGGCGCCGCGTAGGTCACGTCGCGCTCCTTGCATTCCTCCACGGTATACTTCGGCGTATCATCCAGCCGATAGTCCAAAAACTCCAGCGAGAGATTGCCGGTGTAATCGGTGATGGTGGTCGTGTCGTTAAACACGTCCTTGAGACCTTCCTCCAGGAACCACTGATATGAATTCTTTTGAATTTCAATGAGGTTGGGCATATCCAACACTTCATTGATCTTGGCGAAGCTCATACGGGTGGTCTTGCCCAGCTGTACCGGTTTGATATTGACCATTGGCTTCCATCACTCCTGTTCTTTTTCCACGGTATTTCGATCTGCTTACATTCCGCCGGAGAGCCGCAAAAAACTCTTGCAATTTTCACACGTTTGTGCTACACTGTTACTGTAATCGTTTGTGGGTCCCCGCTGGTTATGCAGTATACTATAATACAGCATTTCGCTGCCGTTGTCAATGATTTTTTGAGAATTGGCAGATTTTTTTATATTATTTTCCCAGACTTCCGTTTTTTGGAAAATTCCGCCCCGGACGGAGTCAAAAAATTGCCGGGAAGCAGGAGTGGAAACACTAGGCTGGGTTGTTTGAATTTACAAAGGAGAGGGCACTGAATCATGGAGGCTTTGATTATTATTTTGGAGGTTGTGCTGGCGTTTGCGGCGGCGGTTTTGGGCTTGTATGCGTTGGCGGTGCTGCTGGAGCGGAGGTCGCGGTTTGCCTCCAGGGCGCTGGCTTCTTCGGTCATTGCCGTGGTGCTGGCAATCGCTTCACTGATTTGTACGCTGTTTTTCCCGGCAATAAAGAACGAAGGAAAGCCGTCGGCGGCCGGTAGTGCCCAAACGACGGCAAACACAACGACGGCAACGGCGAGCACCACGCGTATGGACACCAAGCCCAGCACGGCGAACAATATCGGCACGGTGCTGGCCAATATTCCGACCGATTCCGAAGCGGCTCGCGAGGCGTTGGCGCAAATTCAACAGCTCTGCACACGCTGTAACGGCAAGCTCTCCTTCTATTATCGAGATTTGGACAGCGGCTACGAGCTGGAGTACCGTGCAGACCGTGCCTATCAGGCTGCCAGCGTCATTAAGGCTCCTTACGTCAAATATCTGCTGTCAACCGGCGTTGATCGCACCAAGGTGCTGACGATGAACGCCTCGGATAAGCAGGGCGGTTCGGGCATCGTGGATCAGAAGCCGGCCGGAACCACGTTTACCGTCGGCGAGCTGATGGAGTATGCGATCCGTTACAGCGACAACACCGCCTATTACCTATTAAATAAGGAGTTTGGCTTCAGCGGCTTCAATGCGTATGCCAAGGAGCTGGGGATTTCGGCCAACGGTGCCAACAACTGTACATTAAGCTATCCGCGACCGCGGTTCGGCTATTTGTCGGCGCGCGACATCGGCCTGTACATGGCGGATATCGCCGGGTTCTTTGAAAGCACCGACACCGGCGCGCAGGATTTGAAGGTGTGGATGAGCACGACGGCGGAGGAACGCCAGCTGGTGGATGCTTTTTCCGAGGATAACGTTCTGTACGGCAGCGAGGCGCTGAAGTACAACGTCGCGCATAAGTACGGCGATACCAAAAACATTGAAAACGCCTTTCACGACGGCGCCATCGTCTTTGCCGATCACCCGTTTGTGCTGGCGGTTGCCTCGTCGCTGGAGCCGTTTGCCGAGGATTCGATCGAGATATATCACGACCTGGCTTTTCAGGTGCTGAAGCTCCATCTGGCCTATTACGGAACCGATCTGGAGTATAGCGGTATTGAGGACGTTTACGAGTAATGAGCAGGGAGGAATACGCATGCGTATTGTGATTAAGGTGGGTACGTCCACGCTGGCGCACACCACCGGCCGTTTGAATATTCGGCGCGTAGAGCAGCTGTGTAAGGTGATGAGTGACCTGAAAAATGCCGGTCACGAGATCATTTTGGTGTCCTCCGGTGCGATTGGTATGGGCGTCGGCAAGCTGTCGTTAAAGGCGCGTCCGTCCGATGTGGTGACCCGTCAGGCGGCGGCGGCGGTGGGACAGTGCGAGCTGATGTACACCTACGACAAGCTGTTTTCCGAATACCACCACACGGTGGCGCAAATTCTGTTGACCGGCGCCGATCTTCGCGACGACGAGCGGCGAAACAATTTCCACCGCACCCTGTTCCGTCTGCTGGAATTGGGCGCTCTGCCGATCATCAACGAAAACGACACGGTATCCACCGAGGAAATGGGCATCGGCGATAACGATTCGCTCGGCGCGATCGTAGCGGTCAACGTCGAAGCCGATCTGCTGATTCTGTTGTCGGATATCGACGGCTTGTACGATACCGATCCTCACGGTCACCCGGAGGCACGGCTGATACCGGTGGTGCGCGATCTGGACGACCAGGTGATGGCGCTGGCCGGCGGCTCTGGCTCGGCGCTGGGAACCGGCGGCATGGCTACCAAGCTCCATGCGGCACAGCTGACGGTGGCGGAGGGCATCGATATGGTGATTGCCAACGGTGCCGATCCCGACGTGCTTTACCGTATCGTGGAGGGAGACGCCGTCGGTACGCGATTTGTCGGAAAGGGACGTTCACTATGACAACGCAGGAGATATTGCGGGCGGCAAAGGCGGCCTGCCGTGAGGCGGCGCAGCTGACGACCGAGCAAAAAAACCGTGCTTTAGAGGCAATGGCGTCGTCGCTGTTGGCGCATACTTCTTCGATTTTGGAGGAAAACGCCGCCGATCTGGCCGCGGCACGGGAAACCTTGTCGCCGGTGATGCTGGATCGCCTGGCACTGAGTGAACAGCGCATCGCCGCCATGGCAGAGGGGATCCGTCAGGTGGCGGCTCTGCCTGATCCGACCGGACGCGTGCTGGAGCGCATTGAGCGCGACGACGGACTGCTGATTGAAAAAATCAGCGTTCCGATCGGCGTGACGGCGATGATTTACGAAAGCCGCCCCAACGTAACCTCGGACGCGGCGGTGCTGGCCTTTAAGAGCGGCAATGTGTGTGTGCTTCGCGGCGGAAAGGAAGCGTTCCGGTCGTCGCTGGCGATTACCGAAGCGTTGCGCGAGGGCTTGCGAGATGAGGGGCTCTGTGAGGATTTGATTCAGCTTGTCCGGGATACCACCCGTCAGAGCGCTACAGAGCTGATGACGGCGGTGGGACTGGTCGATTTGCT
Organism: uncultured Eubacteriales bacterium; assembly: GCA_964415745.1. Classification (GTDB taxonomy): domain Bacteria; phylum Bacillota; class Clostridia; order Oscillospirales; family Acutalibacteraceae; genus RGIG3009. Next base: position 1,107 of record CAYQBP010000086.1, on the reverse strand, counting down.
GATACCGCGCGGCGGTGCCGGCTTGATCCGCGCCTGCGTGGAAAATGCGACGGTGCCGTGCATCGAAACGGGAACCGGAATCTGCCACGTGTATGTGGATGCCGATGCCGATGTGGAGAAGGCGCTTCGGATCGTGGAAAATGCCAAAACCAGCCGACCGTCGGTGTGTAACGCCGAGGAGGTCTGTCTGGTGCATCGGGAGATCGCCTCCCGCTTTTTGCCGAGGCTGTATGAGCGACTGGTAACGGGTCGTGAGCAGCCGGTAGAATTGCGGCTGGATCGTCGCGCGGCGGCGATCATCGACGGTACACCGGCCGGCGAACGGGATTTCGACACCGAGTTTCTGGATTATATTTTGGCAGTTGCCGTTGTGGACGATGTGGATGCCGCCATTGCACATATCGCGGCCCATTCCACCGGCCACAGCGAGGCGATCGTCACGGAAAACGATCAAACGGCGGCGCGGTTTGTTTCCGCCGTGGACAGCGCGGCGGTTTATGTCAATGCCTCCACACGATTTACCGACGGCGGCGAGTTCGGGCTCGGCTGTGAGATCGGCATTTCGACGCAAAAGCTCCACGCGCGCGGTCCCATGGGATTGCGCGAATTGAACACGTATAAGTATGTGATCCGCGGAAACGGACATATCCGATAAGGAGTGAGGACGATGACCCATTACGAAGCCGGATTTATCGGAACCGGCAACATGGGCGGTGCTTTGGCGACGGCCGCTTGTCACAGCGGCTCGTCGGTGCTGCTGACCGACCGTGACTTGAAAAAGGCGCAGGCGTTGGCGGTGCAGTGCGGATGTCAGGCAGGCAGTACGGCCGAGGTAGCACAGCAGTGTCGCTACATTTTTCTCGGCGTGAAGCCGCAGGTGCTCGGCACGGTGCTGCAGGAGCTGAAGCCGTTGCTGCAATCGCGTGACAGCCGTTTTGTGCTGGTGAGCATGGCGGCAGGCGTGGCAATCGAGCGGATCGAAGCGTGGCTCGGCGCGGCGTATCCCGTCATTCGCATCATGCCGAATACACCGGCGGCGATCGGGGAAGGCATGATTCTGTATACGGCGAATGACGCGGTGCGCGAGGACGAGCTCGATGATTTTGT
>CAYQBP010000085.1:0-5342 GCA_964415745.1 uncultured Eubacteriales bacterium | reverse complement strand
AAGCTGACCTTTGAGCAGTTTCGGTTTTTCAATTACGAAAAGCAAGAAAGCTCCGACGGCTATGCCGGTGACATTTTCAGAAAATTCAACAAAAACCTGTATTGTGACGGCGTCCGTTGCGAAAGCGCCGACGAGTGGCTTACGGCGGAAGCATGGAAAAAAGCCTGGCTGTTTAAGATCGAAGAATTTGCCAAACGGTACTCCGGCGATGTAAGGATTTTCGCCATCGAGCTTTGGAATGAAATGAATTGCGTGGGGCAATGGGAAAACATGGTCAACTGGAACCGGGAAATGCTACCCAAGGTAAAAGCGCTTTTTCCAAAACACCTGGTCGTCAATTCTCTGGGAAGCCTGGACTGTGACGCGGTTCTTGAAATGTATAACGATTTTTGTTGGGAAAACTGCGATTTTGTTCAGTTCCATCGCTATTTAGATCAGGGCGCACGCTATGAGGATTGTAAAAATCCGATAGAGGTCATCAAAGGCGGCTTTTCCAGGCTGAATACGCCCAAGCCGATTCTGGCGGCTGAAACCGGCGCGGTCAACCACTGTCACAGTGGGCCGTTCAAGTATTATGTGAACGACGACGACGGCATCATCCTCGCAGACGTGGTATATACGCCGGTATTCATGAAGAGCTGTGGAACAGGCAACATTTGGCATTGGGACAATCGCTATGTCGAATCGAAAAATCTGTATCATCTTTTCAAGCCGATAAAGCATTTGACGGACGGCATCGATTTTGAAAGCGAGGCCTATGAAGCACTTGACTTTTCAAACGACGACGTATACTGCCTCGCCCTGAAAGGAAAGAACACGCTCATCGGATACCTGCGGAACAAAAGCTACAACTGGCAAAACGTGTTACGCGACTTAAAAGACGTAGCGCCGATCGACGTGTTTTTGTTACCCATCAATACAACAGGGCACGTAGAGCTTTTCCCGGTTTGGGAAAACGACCGTTCCGAAGCAAAGGTCAAAGATTGTGGAATTGAATTCAGGAACATTAAAATCGGAGTTTTGTTCAAGCTGACATATCAATAAAACCACATACCGCAAACCGGCGGCGTTGTTGATCAACGCCGCCGGTTTGTTTTAGTGAGCCAGTGTTTTCTTATCAATGACGCCAAGCGAGGTGTAAAACGCACCGCCGTTCATCGCGTACTCCTTGATACGCTTTGCCAAGCCGGTGGTCGCCTCCAAGGTGGGGAGCATTTCCCGCGTGGCGTCCCAACGGAAAATATATTTCAGTGTCGCATCCGACGGATCATTCTGCACTACGTCAAACCGATTTTGGAAGCCGATGATTTTGCTTTCCGGCTTCAACAGCTCTTTTAACGTCGGGTCCAACAGCCATGAATGACAGGTGAAATAGCGGTATTCGTAGTCAGGAAAATACGTGGTGAAGAATTCCGTGGCCTGCTCGAATGCCGCATCGCACGCCGGCTGGGACAAATCGGTACCGGCGGGAATGTGCACCTCGATGACCGGCTCGCCTGTAACAATGAGCTTGCTCGGCACATCGGTTTCCGCCTGTCCCATGGCAAACTGAAGCGCACCGAGCTGAAACAGCTTGCCACGCAAATGCGACGACAGCCACGAAAGCTCGCCCAAATACAGTTCCCCTTTCAGCTCGCTCCACACATCGGTCCAGCGACGCAGGTCGTACAGCGTCGCCATTAACACCTCTGTCGGAACCCCCCACTGCGCGTACCGTTGCTTCAGCGATTCGCAAAAATACAGAAACGCGATCAGGTTACGCTTGCCGTTCGGCTCCTCCGTATTATAGGCTTCGATCGTGGCGGTGTCCGGCAACGAGACCGTGTTCAGTGCCTCCTGAAATTCGGCATCGTACCGTTCCGGAAATTCCAGCGTCTTATACCAATACTCCACGATGGACCACATAGCGGATGAAATCATGCTTACTCCCCCGTTTTCAAAAACCCGGCAATACCCCGGTATCCAACATTTTTTGTGCCGCCAAAAGCACGCCGATCCGACCGGCGGTGAAATTCAGTCCGCCCTGCATATACACGGCAAACGGCTCGCGCAGAGGAGCGTCGGCAGACAATTCGATCGACGAGCCCATCGTAAACGCCCCTGCTGCCATGATTACCTGATTGTCGTATCCCGGCATATCCCACGGCTCCGGCGTTACAAACGCATCGACCGGCGCGCCGCTTTGAATCCCCTGACAGAAGGCGATCAACGGTTCGGCCTCGCGCATTTGAATGGCCTGAATGATGTCCGCGCGCTCCTCGGTCGAGGTCGGCGTACAACGATACCCGAATTTTTCAAACAACGCCGCCGCAAACGCCGCGGTTTTCATTGCCTCCCCCACCACGTGTGGTGCCTGAAACAGCCCCATGAACATGGTGCGGTTGTGACCTAGGGAGGCGCCCACCTCTTTACCGAGTCCGGGAGTCGTCAGGCGATAGGCGCATTTTTCCACCAAATCGCGGCGGCCGCAAATGTAGCCGCCGTTTTCGGCAATACCGCCTCCGGGATTTTTAATCAGCGAACCGGCCATCAAATCGGCTCCCACCGCCGTCGGCTCCTCCCGTTCGGCAAACTCGCCGTAGCAATTATCGACAAAAACGATCGCGTCCGGGCGTACGCTACGCACCGCCGCCACGATTTCACCGATCCGCGCCACCGTCAACGAAGGGCGCAGATTGTATCCGCGCGAACGCTGGATATGTATCACCTTGATGGCCGGATCCGCACGCAGTGCTTCACAAATCCCCTGCAGATCGGGCAGGCCGGCTTCCGTCAACGGCACCTCGCGATAGCCGACACCGTACTCGGCCAGCGAGCCGTCGCTCGGCTTGTCGGCACCGATCACGCCCAACAACGTATCGTACGGCGCACCGGTCGCCGCCAGCAACACATCGCCGGGGCGCAGTACACCGAACAAGGCCACGGTGATGGCGTGCGTACCGCACAAAATGCTGTGGCGCACCAAGGCGTCCTCGGCGCCGAGAACATCGGCAAAAACCTCCTCCAGCACCTCGCGTCCGCGATCGCCGTAGCCATAGCCGGTCGTCGGCACAAAATGTGCTTCGCTGACACGGTGACGGATAAACGCCGACAGCACCTTCTGCTGATTATAATCGGCAATCTCATCGATACGGGAAAATACAGGTGCCGTCTCGGCACGCACCTGATCCGCCAACCGGTTCAGTCGCGGATCAATTTCAAAGAACGATGTCGGCATCGTCCTTCCAACTCCTTTCAACCAGTGCCAAACGGTCACACACGACAAATCCCAATGCCGTATAAATGCGTTGTGCACCCTCTGTTTTCGGACAGATATATACCTGTCTTTGTTCCTGCTGTAAATCGGCCGCCAATGCACCGACACACCGCGCCGCCATGCCTTGACGTCGATACCGCGGATCGGTCGCCACGCCGCCGATCAGTGCCCCACCGTGCCATTCGGCGGTCGTCATTGCGGCGGAAACAACAAGGTCACCGTCCACGATCGTCACGTTGCGGCAAGCACCGTGCCGCTCCCGGTAGCAAACGTCCATGTACCACCCCTCAAACGGTGGCAGACCGGGAAAAATCGGCTCTAAAAACGCATACAACTCCCGTGGCGACGCGTGTGCCAGACCTTCTGCCCGTTGCGGTGTCTCACACCGCATGACAGGGACCGTTTGCATCGGCACGCTCCATTGCTCTGCCACGCTTTCCGCCGTCAGCACGTCGGCTGTCACCGCCCGAATTTCCGGCTGCATACCGATAAACAGGGCAACCTCCTCCCGTTCGTCGTCGGTAGCCCAGACGGTAGCCTGTCCGTCCAGCACGGCGATCGCACTTCCCCGATCACCCTGATAAAAGCGGATAAACGGGACCGGGCCGTAGCACTCCCACAACGCCCGGATACGTAGCAACGGCAGGGCTTCGCCCGTTACGTTCAGCGCTTCGGTCAGGCGAATCATCGTGCACCGTCCCACGCCGGCAGTGTATCCGCCATCACACGCAACAAGCGGTACGTCTCCCGTACATCAAAATCATCCAGTTCACACAACGGCGAATGGATATAGCGACACGGAAGCGATACCGCGGCAACTCGTGCACCGGTGGCCGCCGCCTGCAGAGAACGCGCATCATTGCCGCCGGCGATAACGGTTTTGGACTGCACGCGAATATCGGACGCCTTTGCCAAGCAAAGCAATTCATCGTATAGCGGCTTATCATATACCGTACACCGATCCATAAACGACAAAACCGCGCCTTCGCCGACGTGACACACCTGTTTTTCGCTCGGTGTACCGGGAATATCGGACGCCGTTGTTGTCTCCACCGCTACCGCGATTTCCGGCTGAACGGCGAACGCCGCGCAGGAAGCACCGCGTGAGCCGACCTCCTCCTGTACGGTAAACGCCAGCGTAATATCATACTCCGGTTGCGTTTGCGCCAATTCCAGTAACAACGCGCACCCGGCACGGTCGTCCAGCGCCTTTGCCAAAAAGCGATGCTCGCCCAATGCCACCGTGTCCTCTGCAAACAGCACCGCATCACCGATGCCGACGACAGCCTCCGCCTCGGCACGCGATTCCGCGCCGATGTCAATTCGCATCGCTTCGATCGACGGAGCCTTGGTCTTTTCCTCGCCTCGGCACTGATGCGTCGCCTTTCCGCCGATCACACCGACACGGCCGTTGACAATCACACGTCGGGCAAACAGAACCTCTGGCAAAATGCCGCCCACCGTCGCAAAGCGCAAGTACCCGTCCTCGGTAATGCCGGTCACGATGCCGCCCACCTCATCGAGATGAGCCGCAAAAAGCACCTTGTGCGGTGCACGTTGTCTGCCCTGCAATTCGACGATCAAATTGCCCAAACGATCGGTATGCATGGCACGCACCGTCGGCAGAGAACGAAGCTGCTCCTGCAACGCCGTACGCACCGCGCCCTCGCGGCCGGAAATGCCGGGGATCGCACACAATGACAACATACGGTTACGCATCGGCACGCACCTCTCCTTCCCGAATTCGTGCCGCCATCAGCTGCGCCACGGACTCGATATCACGCAGTGAAGCCACCTCCACCGGTGTATGCATATAACGAAGCGGAATCGACAGCAATGCCGTCGGTACACCCTCACGCACCGCGCCGATCTTATCGGCATCGGTACCCGTAGCGCCGCCCATGACCTCATACTGAAACGGAATGCTCTGCTCCGTAGCCAGTCGGCGTAGCTGAGCAGTCAAGTCCTCGTCCAAAACAGGCGATACCCCCAGCATGGCACCGCCACCAAGCACGCCGCACTGGGTCGGATCGGCGTCCGGCGTACAGGCAAAGCTGACATCGGTGGCAATCGCCGCGTCCGGTCG
>CAYQBP010000084.1:3433-5395 GCA_964415745.1 uncultured Eubacteriales bacterium | reverse complement strand
CCGTCGGTGATGGAGATGACGTTGGTGGGGATATAGGCGGAAACGTCGCCCGCCTGCGTTTCCACGATGGGAAGCGCCGTCATACTGCCGCCGCTTTTCGCCTCCGACAGCTGTGCCGACCGCTCCAGCAGACGGGAGTGCAGATAAAACACGTCGCCGGGGTACGCCTCGCGTCCGGGCGACCGCTCCAACAGCAGGCTGAGCGTGCGATACGCCACGGCGTGCTTGGACAGGTCGTCGTAAATAATCAGCACGTCGCGGCCGTGGTACATGAAATACTCCGCCACGGCACAGCCGGCATACGGCGCAATGTACTGCAGTGACGCCGGATCGCTGGCCGGCGACGACACCACCACGGTGTACTCCATGGCATCGTGCTTTTGCAGGGTGGAGACCACCTTGGCAATGGAGGTCGCCTTCTGCCCGATCGCCACGTACACGCAGATCACGTTTTTGTCCTTTTGGTTGATGATCGTATCGGTGGCGATCGTCGTTTTGCCCGTTTGACGGTCACCGATAATCAGCTCGCGCTGGCCGCGACCGATGGGAAACATGGAGTCGATCGCCAAAATACCGGTTTCCAGCGGACGGTTGACCGACTGACGCTCGATGATGCCGGGCGCCGGACGCTCGATGGGATAGTATTCCTTGGCACCGATCTCACCGCCGCCGTCCACCGGCTTGCCCAACGGATCGATGATGCGGCCGAGAATTTTGGTGCTGATGGGGATACCGGCGGTGCGCTGTGTGCGAACCACGCGACTGCCGGCACCGATTTCGGTATCGTCCCCGAACAGCACGATGCCGTTGGTGCCGTCGGCGCGAATATCCTGCACCATGCCCTTAACGCCGCAGTCAAACAGCACAATCTCGCCGTACGCCACCTCGTGCAGGCCGCTGACGATGGCGATCCCGTCTCCCACGGAATCCACAAAGCCGACCTGCTGATGCCCGGCGTGCAGCTCGAAGCTGTGAATGTCCTCGCGCAGCAGCGACACGATCCGCGTGGGATCCTGCTCCTTGGGCAGTGACTGAAACGATTTGCGAAGCTGGCGAATACGGCCGAGCGTGCTCCAGTCGTAGTTTTCGTCGCCCACAAAGATATTGAAGCCGCCGACCACATCGGGGGCGTGCTCGATGACAAATTCGATCTCGTCCGCCTGATATTCCGCCAAAAAGAAGGCACGCAGGCGAGCAAGCTGCTCCTCGTCCGGCGGCGTCACGCATTGGATCTCGACCTTCAGCACGTTCTTTTTCGGCGCCTTGGAGGTGTCAAAACTATTCATGCTTTGCTCGCTCCCCTGCCACCGTATTTTCGGCAAGACGGATAAATTCATCGTACAACGCGCTGTTGCGCTCCGGGGTCACGGTATCGCTGAGCAGCTTTTGTGTGGCCGCCACCACCAGCTCACCGATCTCGGTCTGCGCCGATTCCAGAATGTGCTCCTTGCGATCCTCCGCCTCCTGCTCCGCCGTGCGAATGATCGTGGCCGCCTTTTCCTTGGCTTCGCGAATATACCCGGCGGAAATATCCGCCCATTCCTTTTCCGCCGCCTTTTTTCTTTCCGCGATTTCCGCTTCGGCGTCGCGCAGACGTTGCTCATATTCGGCGCGGCGCTGTTCGTTTTCCGCTTCGGCCTCGCGATTTTTGCGTTCGGCCTCGGCCAGCTGCTCGCGGCGCTGCTCCAAAAACCGATTGACCGGCTTGAACAGCAACAGGGTCAGACCGCCTGCCAAAATCACAAAATTCAGCATGTGCAACAGAATTTGCACCACATCGATATTCAGTGGCATAACCGTTCCCTCTTACAGTACAAAGATAATCAGAATGGCGATAATCAACGCATAGATGATCGCCGTTTCGATAAAGACCAGACCCAGCATCATCGCCGAATTGATTTTCGACGCCGCCTCCGGCTGGCGCGCCATGCTTTCGGTGCTCTTGGAGATGGCCATGGCCAT
>CAYQBP010000084.1:0-3333 GCA_964415745.1 uncultured Eubacteriales bacterium | reverse complement strand
AGCAGTGTGAACAGCACGCCGACCACGACCGGCAGGACAAAGCTGAGGCTGACGTAATAATAGACCAGCTCGGTCACCAGCAGACCGCTGAGCAACGCGCCGAACAGGCGGAAGCTCATGGAGATCGGAAGCGAAAAGTCCTTCAGCACACCGAGTGCGCCGCGGACGCCGCCGCAGATCAGGCCGGCGCCCAGAATGACCGCGTAGGACAGGACGCCGAGCGCGATGGCGCCGTTGATGTCCGACACCGGCGCCGGCAGAGACACCGACGCCCCGGTGGTGGTGATCCACTGTACGCCGAACAGCTCGAAGATCGTGCCGAAAAAGAGATAGACACCGGCGCTGAAAATGTACGCCCCGACGAACCGGGGGCGGTGGCCGCTGTTGGCGTGGGCCATATCGGAGAAGAATTCGACCAGCTTTTCGATCACGCTTTGGAAGCGGCCCGGAACCGTTTGAAACCGCGGGATCGCCAGCAGGCGGATCAGCGCCGCCGCGACCAGCAGAACGGCGGACACGGTGTAGGCCGAGATGAGCCCCGGATTGACCTCCAGACCGAACAGCGACATTTTGTTGTCCTCGTGCAGGACGCCGTCGCGCATAACCTCTTTGATGCTTTCGCCCGGCGCGCCCGGCGACCACAGCACGACGATGCCGACAAGCAACGCCACGATGACGGCGAGCCAGACGGCAAGAAACACGATTTTTTTATTTTTTCCCTGAGTGTGTACGGTGCTTTCCATACAAGCTCCCACCTTTCAACCCGGCACATGAACGGCACCGACCTCCGCCAAGGGGGTGGCGCTGTTCGGCGGGCACACCGAAAAACAAAAACAGCAGGGCCCTGCGGCTCCTTACTGTTAAGGTATTATAGCACGGTTTTTTGCAATTTTCAATCCACTTTCCGTCATTTTTCACGCTCTGTCCAAAAAGACACCCCCAGCCGGTGACGGCTGACGGGGTGTCTGATTGCAAAAGTCGGATGCGAATGTGGGCGGCCGGTACGCGGCTCAAACGCGATAGAACGCTTTGTACCATTCGGCAAAGCGGCGCAGACCCTCGCGCAGGTCGGTGGACGGCCGGAAGCCGAAATCCGCCTCCAGAGCGGCGGTGTCGGCGTAGGTGACGGGGACGTCGCCGGGCTGCATCGGCACCAGCCGGGTGTGGGCGGCAAAATCGTAGTCGGCGGGCAGCACCCCGGCACGGACGAGCTCCTGCTGCAGAATGTCCACGAAGTCCAGCAGGCTTTCCGGGTGGCTGTTGCCGATGTTGTACACGCGGTACGGTGGGATCGGCAGACCGTCCTCGCCGGTTTGCTTTTCGGGCGCGCACTGCATCACGCGCTTGACGCCCTCCACGATGTCGTCCACGTAGGTGAAATCGCGCTGACAGTGGCCGTAGTTGAAAATCTCGATGGTGTCGCCCCGTAACAGCTTATTCGTGAAGCCGAAGTACGCCATGTCGGGGCGCCCGGCCGGGCCGTAAACGGTGAAAAAGCGCAGGCCGGTGGAGGGGATATTGTACAGCTTGGCGTAGGCGTGCGCCATCAGCTCGTTGGATTTTTTGGTGGCGGCATACAGCGAAACGGGGTTGTCCACCTTGTCCTCGGTGGAATAGGGCACCTTTTTATTGGTGCCGTACACGCTGGAGCTGGAGGCATACACCAGATGCTCCACCGGATACCGGCGGCACGCCTCCAAAATGTTGTAAAAGCCGATGAGATTGCTCTGAATGTAGGCGTCGGGGTGCGAGATGGAGTACCGCACACCGGCCTGCGCCGCCAAATTGACCACGACGTCGAAGCGATGCTCGGCAAACAGGCGGTCGATGAGCGCCGCGTCCGCCAGATCGCCACGGACAAGCTGCCACGTGCTTCCTGCCGTTTCCGACGCCAGCCGTTCGATGGCGGCGAGACGGTATTCCTTGATCGACACGTCGTAATAGTCGTTGACATTATCCAGTCCGACAACGGTAATGTCCGGCACGGTGCGGATCAGCTCCTGCACCAGATTGGCACCGATAAATCCGGCGGCGCCGGTCACAAGAATCCTCTTGTGCCGCAGATCAACATTTTGATTCAGCATGGTCACACTTCCTATTGATATATTCTTCGGTGGCGTTTTCCCGCGGCTTGATGACGCAGGGGTTACCAAACACCACGGAATGAGACGGAATATCACAGTTGACATAGGTATTGGGAGCGATCAGCACATCGTCGCCTACCGTGATGTTGCCCACGACGGTCGCGTTAACGCCGATCCAAACGCAGTTGCCGATGGTGGGGGCGCCGCGGCGTCGGCCGCGGTTCTCCTGACCTATGGTAACGCCCTTGTGCAGATTGCAGTTACAGCCGAGGGTCGCCTTGGGGTTCACGGTAATGGCATAGGGGTGGCCAATGTATAACCCCCCCCGATTTTTGTATCACATCCGAGGTCGACGCAGTTTTTTGTTCTTTCTTGCTTTAATCGTAAGCGATACCACAGCTTCAAAAAACCGGTGGCCTCGCGTGATTTGCGATAGTAATATTGAAATCGCGGCATTTCCTTTTTGCCGGCATAGCGTTGGTAATCCAGCTGCAGATCGGATAAGCTTCTCATGACACGTTCCTCCTCAAAATCATCACGGCGGCTCCGCCGCGTAAAACGTACGATCACAGCTCCAGCTGCTCCAGCAGAGCGCGCAACTCGGCGGCGCGTGTATCGGATACACGACTGCTGCATTGCCATTGATACTGTGTTTTTTTGGCGGAGCTGCCGAACAACAGCTTGCCCCACCGCCGCACCTGCATGAGCGGCATCAGCCAGCGATGCCGTTGCAGAACGGGATAGTGAAATTTGATCTCGTCGTAGGGAATCCACAGCTTGGCGACGGCATAGTGCCAGCGGCCGCCGTGCTTTTGCTGCTGCAACGCGATGCGGTTTTCCTCGCTCCCGTGAGCGCCGCCGCGCAGAATGTATTCCTCCATTTGTCGGGTGAGCGCGGTGTGCTCCGCGCCTCCGAACCAGACCTCTGCCAGTCGCTCCGCCTGTGCGGCAAACGCTGTCAGACCACCCTGCGCGAGCAGGGCGCGGCACGCTTCCCCGTCCGACGTCCGACGACGGTTCAGCACCCACAAATCCAAAAAGGAGCGAATACCGCAGCCGCCGTTTTCAAAATGCTTGGCCATGTGCGCCAGGTGATAAAAGTAAAACAGCTCGTCGGGCATTTCGTAGTGGCAGGCGGTGCCGTCCCGTACCGACGACCGCTCCCACACGGTGCGAAGCACCGCGGCGGAGGCGTTGGCCACGCCGTCCTCCACCAGCTCGTAGTGCAGCTCGACGTGAACCCCGGCGG
>CAYQBP010000083.1:0-5448 GCA_964415745.1 uncultured Eubacteriales bacterium | reverse complement strand
GCTTATTTGAAGTATCTCTTGAGCAGGCCCTCAAACGCGCGGCCGTGTCGTGCTTCGTCCTTGGCCATTTCGTGCACGGTGTCGTGAATCGCGTCGTAGCCCAACTCCTTGGCGCGACGAGCCAGCACCATTTTACCGTCGGTGGCGCCGTGCTCGGCGTCCACGCGCATGGACAGGTTCTTTTCGGTGCTGTCGGTCAGCACCTCACCCAACAGCTCGGCAAATTTAGCGGCGTGTTCGGCTTCTTCGTAAGCGGCCTTTTCCCAGTACAGGCCGATCTCCGGATAGCCCTCGCGATGCGCCACGCGCGCCATGGCCAGGTACATACCGACCTCGGAGCATTCGCCGGTGAAGTTCGCACGGAGCATTTCCACGACTTCCTCGTCCACGCCCTGCGCGATTCCGACGCGATGCTCGTCCGCCCAGACCTTATCGGTCAGCGACTGTGCCGCACCGGTGGCAGCGGCGGCGGGGGCCGCAGGCATTTCCTTGAACTTTTCGGCGGGAGCGTTGCAGATGGGGCAACGGGCCGGAGCCTCATCGCCCTCGTGAACGTAGCCGCAGACCAGACATACAAACTTTTTCATGTGATTTTCCTCCTAGCGTGTTTTGTGGTGGGTTGACTGACATCGGGGGCAGATCCCGGTGGCGTACACGTCGAACAGATCGATTTGAAATCCGGCCGGAACACACTGTCGCATGGTGTCCGCAACAAGCTCGAAATCGAACAGCTCACCGCACTGCGTACAGTGAAAATGCCCGTGGTCTGTGGTGTCGGCATCGAAATGCTGTTCCTCCGCGTCGATGGTGACGATGCGGAGCAGACCTGCCCGAAACAGCGCGTGCATGGTGTTGTACACGGTGGTGCGCGAGATGGTCGGGTAATCGTGGCACAGTGCCTGATAGACGGTGTCTGCCGTGGGATGCGTACGATGCGCCAACAGGTAGTCATAAACCGCCAAACGCTGCTGGGTGGGGCTGATCCCATGCTCCCGCAGTGTGTCGGCCATTGCCCGGTCGGTCATACCGTCGCCTCCTTTGTAATCAATTGCGTTTTGTAATGATTACAATATTATTATACCCGTTTTTTGGTAAAAGTCAAGTGCCTTTTTGAAATTTTTCAAAAAATTTTTTACCGATAAAAAAAGGGTTGACAAGCGGCACAAAATATGTTAAAGTAAATAGCGTTGTCAGACATGGGGGTATAGCTCAGCTGGGAGAGCGCTTGAATGGCATTCAAGAGGTCAGCGGTTCGATCCCGCTTATCTCCACCAAATCGCAAGGTCTCGTAGGGGACTTTGCGATTTTTCTTTTGCCGCAAAAACGAACGTGTCGCCTTCGCCGGACACGGCTTGACCGCGTGGTGCGGTTCTGTGCGGTAAGAGTATGGCCGCTTCCGTCCGTCGGTATGCCGAAAACGGGCAAAAAACAAAGCCGTTGCGAGCGATCCTGCTTGCAACGGCTTTTGCTATAATGATATTATGCCCTTCCGACCGATCCGAACAGCTGCATTTTATTCATGACCGCCTGTCGGATGTATTCCACCTTGAGATTGCGTGTGGACAGATAATCCAACTGCTGAGCCAGTCCGTCCTGCATGGCGCGATTGCCTGCCAGACACAGGTCGGTGAAGATGTTCACCTTGGCGATGCCCTCGCGAATGGTGTTGCGGAAATCGTCGTCCGAAAGGCCGCTACCGCCGTGCAGAACCAGCGGCGTGTCAAGGGTACTGCGAATTTCGGCAAGCCGCTCCAGATTCAGCGACGGCTTGGTTTTGTAAACGCCGTGCGCGGTGCCGATGGCGATGGCCAACGCATCTACGCCGGTGGCCTCCACATACGCCTTGGCCTCCGCCGGGGTGGTGTAGCGGTCGGTGGACAGGTCGTCGGGGGTGTCGGCGTTTCCGACATGACCGATTTCGCCCTCCACGCTGGCACCGAAGCTGTGAGCGATCCGAACGACCTCGCGGGTGTCCGCGATATTCTGCGCCGGATCACCGGCAGAGCCGTCGAACATGACCGAGGAAAAGCCCAGCTTCAGCGCTTCCATGCACCGTTCAAAGGTCAGACCGTGGTCATAATGAAGCACGACCGGAACGCTGGCGCGCCGCGCGGCGGCGAGCATAGACGGAGCGATCAGCTTCAATTCGCCGTAAGGCAACAGGATCTCCGCCGTGCCGATGATGACCGGCGAGCGTGTTTCCTCGGCGGCGGAGATGACCGCCTCCAGCATATCGCTGTCGGTGGTGTTGAACAGACCGACACCGTAATGGTTTTTCTGTGCATCCTTCAGCACTTCGTTTAAGGTGACTAACATATCGATACCCGCTTCCAATTTTCACAAATTTTCAGAATTTCCGCTTCGCTTTTCAGGCCGCTGACGGCGTCCACGCCGCTGAGCGAAACCGCCGCCGCCGCCGAGGCGAACTCCAGAATCTCACGATCCGAGCGACCGTTATGCAGACCGAGCAGGGCACCGGCGCAAAAGGCGTCTCCGGCACCGGTCGTGCCCTGAATGTATCCCTGCGGCAGCTGATAGGAGCCGACGACGGTGACACCGGCATCGGACAGGCACAGGGCGCGGTCGGCCTTGTGGATGATGACCTTTTCGCGTACGCCCAAAGCACGCAGACGCTCGGCAATGTGCGGCAGGGCGTCGTCGGACGGCTCCATACCGGCGAGCTTTCCGGCCTCCAGCTCGTTGACGATCAGGTAGTCGGTAAAGGGCAGGCAGGGGCGCACCAGCGCATAGCGGTCGGAGCTTTCGCTGACCAAATCGATGGCGGTTTTGATGCCGCATTGCTGTGCGTCGCGCAGAACGGCTACGCCGTCGCCGTGGTCGATTTTATCCAACAGCAAAAAGTAGCCGAGCAACAGAATTTTGACGGGCAGTGCTTCCAGCGGCACATCGTCGCACCCAAAGGAAGCACCGGCACCGGCATACGTAAAGAAGGTGCGCTGACCGCCGGTGACGCTCATCACCTCGGTAAAGGTGGTGCGCTCCTCCGGCGAGCGAACCAGGCCGGAGCATTGAATTCCGGCCTGCTGCAGGGTGTTGATCACCAGCGCGCCGTTGTCGTCGTTGCCGAGCTTGCCGACGGCATAGACGGGAAGCTCGGGACGCATGGCTTTCAAATCCAGACTGACGTTCGGAACACAGCCGCCGACGGCACGCTCCATGCGGCGTATTTGCACCAATTCGCCGCAGGTGGGGTAGGCGTCGATCTCACAGATCGTATCCACCAGCGCGGTACCGGCTACGGCAATGCCGTGACGCTCGGCGGCGGTCATCAGTTGCACTCCGCTTCCAGCGGGCCGGCGAGCTCCTTCAGGAAGAAGAGCTTACCTGCCAGCGTGGGAATGTAGGTGGAGGTGATCCACGGTGTTTTTTCGTGACGCAGGGTCATCCACAGCGACAATCCCTGCCACTGCATACCGCGACCCAGAGTGCCGTCGGCACCGCCGATGGCGTAATCCGCCTTCAGGAACACGCCGGGGCCGATGGTGTTGGCACGGCAGGGAACCAGCGGCGTGCGGGACTTGAAGCTGGTGAGAGCGTTTTGCTCCACCGTCAGCGGATGAATTTTCGCGGCAATGCGGTAGGGCTGCTTTTCCCATTCCTCGGTGGTGAATTCCGCGGCAAAGGTCGGCTCCCAGAAGGCGATGTGGCACATTCTGCCGATGCCGTAAACCAGCACCAGCTTGGCGCCCTCCGCCTTCAGCGCGTCGATTTCGGCGGCGTAGGTCGGCAGGGTGTCCTTGGTGGCGAAGTGACGCTGATCGGCCGGTACGGTCAGCTCGCCCAGCGGATTAAAGAGCGCCTGCTCCATGGAATACTGGAAAGAACCGGGGTTGTCCGCGGCCAGCGTGTTTCCTTCGCTGTCGGCCCACTCGTCCATGTTGAAGGTGTACACGTGCTCGCAGGAGACGCCCCAGGCGCGGATGAAATAGACGACCCACTTGTACATTCCCATCGGGCCGACGGGGAAGATGAAGGCGATTTTTTCGCCGCGGTCTTTGGCGTTCTTGATTTGCAGAGCGATCTCGTGACCCATGAAGGTTTCAAAATCGGTCAGGCTGTCGCAGGGGATCGGCGCAAAGTCCTTGTTCCAGTGCGGCTGACGGTCGGTGATGCTTTCCGGCGAGCCGATGCAGGCATCGATTTTTTCAAAGTCCCACCCGGCGGGGTAGAAGCTTTCCAATGCGGAGCCTTTGACAGTTGAATTGAAATCCATGATACATTTCTCCTTTGTTATATTACGGCAACAGCCGCTTGGTGGTACCCTTCAAATAGACCTGACACTGGCGGAAGCCCTCGGCGTAGTCGGCGCCGCACTGGAATCCGCGGTAGCGACAGCACGTTTTAACCATGTCGGGGAAATCGATGTGGTCGTGGTCGCGCATCCAGACGATCTGCGATTCGTGGCAGTTGAGCATCGCCAGCTTGGTGTCGATGTGCTCGGAAACGTCCACGTACTCGGTGGGGTTGAAGTTGACACCGGCTAGGGTGTCCATGTAGTAGATCGGCACCATGCGGGCACGGCCGTTCACTGCGGAGGGGTAGTGCGGCAGTGTGGCGGCAAAGCAGGCGTCAAACACCAGACGGGAGACGGCGGTGTGATCCGGCATATAGTCGTCCGGCGAATGGGTGATGATAAAGTCCGGATCGACCAGACGAATGATGTCCGCGACCTTATCGCGTGCTTCCCGGTTGTTGTCGTAGATCTCCAAATCGTCAAAGCCGCCGTACATCCATTCGAAGCCGGCCATGGCACAGCTTTTCTGTGCTTCGGCGGCACGCATGGCGGTCAGCTCGTCCGGCTGAATGATCTCGTGTCCTTGATTGCCGCTGGACAGGTGGCACACCACGACACGGTCGCCGCGTTCCTTACACTTCAGCAGAGTGCCGGCACAGGCGATCTCCATATCGTCCGGGTGGCACGAAATGGCCAATACCGTATACATTCAGATTACCTCCCATAATTTATTACCTATAGTATATCGCGTTTCCTCTTGCAATGGAGTGCAAAATCGGGTATGATAATAATAAAATCAGACAATGGGGTGGTTGCACGAAAGATAATTATATCAAAATGGATTTTGAATCGGTATTTGAAGTGGAGAAGCTGATCACGATTTTTTATATGGAGTTTTCCAAAAATTTTTATTACGAGGGAGAACGACACGATTTTTGGGAAATGGTTTACGTGGATAAGGGAGAAATGATCTGCACCGCCGATACCAAGCGCTTTATCCTGAAAAGCGGCGAGATGACGTTTCACAAGCCCAACGAATTTCACAACCTGTCGGGCGACAACAGTGTGCCGCCGAACGTCAGTATTTTGACCTTTGACTGTCACAGCCCGGCCATGCGGCAGTTCGAGGGTAAGATATTCCGCCTGAACGCCGAGGAAAAGAGCCTGCTGTCGATGCTGTTTGAGGAGGGCTT
>CAYQBP010000082.1:0-5584 GCA_964415745.1 uncultured Eubacteriales bacterium | reverse complement strand
AGAGTGATGAACTTTGCGAAAGCAACGCCGTGGGTGATTTTACCTGCGGCGTTTTCTGTTTTTGATACGTCGGCACACCGCCGCAAGCCGTTTTCAGGCGACCGAGACACGGCTTGCCGATACAGTCCCTTCGTTCGTCCGTAGTATTCCCGTTCCCATCGACAGTCTTCCCTTGCATTTTCAGAAAAAGATTGGTATACTGATAGTAGCTCATCGTAGAAAGGATGCTTTACCATGACTGTGGCTGAAAAATATGCCTTGTGGCTGTCTCGCGCTGTCGATGATCCCGACCTGATCGCCGATCTGAATGCGATTGACGGGAACGACGAAGAAATCAACGAGCGGTTTTACCGCGAGCTGGAATTCGGCACCGCCGGTCTGCGCGGCGTGATCGGCGCCGGAGACAACCGCATGAACATCTACACCGTCCGCAAGGCGACACAGGGCCTTGCCGATTATTTGAACAATCGCTATTCCCACGCCCGTGTCGCGATTTGCTTTGATTCACGCATCAAGTCCGATCTGTTTGCGAAGGAGGCGGCTCGCGTTTTGGCCGGAAACGGCATTGCCGTGAGCCTGTTTGAGGAATTGCAGCCGGTGCCCGTGTTATCGTTTGCCGTGCGTGACCTGCACTGTCAGGCCGGCATCATGGTGACCGCCAGCCACAATCCCGCTAAATATAACGGCTACAAGTGCTACGGCGCCGAAGGCTTCCAGATGACCGACGAGGATGCCAACGCCGTTACCGACTGCATTCGCCGCGTGGATATGTTTGACGGCGTACGGTTGGCCGACTTGAACGAGGCGGTACAAGGCGGTACCGTCACCATGGTCGGCGATGATCTGGTACAGCGCTACCTCGACCGCGTGGCCGAGCAGCAAATCAACCCCGGTGTTTGCACCAAGAGTAGCCTGAAGGTGATTTACACCCCCTTGAACGGTGCCGGTAACAAGCCGGTGCGCGCCATTTTGGATCGCATCGGTCTGACGCAGGTGACCGTCGTGCCGGAGCAGGAATTGCCGGACGGCAGCTTCCCCACCGCGCCCTATCCGAACCCCGAAATCCGTCAGGCCTTCACCTGTGCTCTGAAGCTCGCCGAAGCTGTCAAGCCCGACCTGCTGTTGGCCACCGACCCCGACTGCGACCGCGTCGGCATCGCCGTGCGTCAAAACGACGATTATGTCCTGCTCACCGGCAACGAAACCGGCTGTCTGCTGTTGGAATACATTCTGTCCTGCCGCCGCGCCAACGGTACCCTGCCGGAAGCACCGGTCGTGGTAAAGACCATTGTCACCTCCGATCTGGCCACCCGGATCGCGGAAAAATACGGTTGTGAAATGCGCGAGGTGCTCACCGGCTTCAAATACATCGGTGAACAAATCGGAGAATTGGAACGTGCCGGTCATCCCGAACGGTATCAGCTCGGCTTCGAGGAAAGCTACGGCTATCTGGCCGGTACCCATGCACGTGACAAGGACGCTGTCGTCGCTTCCATGCTGATCTGCGAAATGGCCGCTTATTATGCCAATCAGGGGAAAACTCTGCCGGAGGTTCTGCAGGAGCTGAGCCGCGAGCACGGGGTCTATTGCCACAAGCTGGTCAACGTCCAATTCGAGGGCGCACGCGGCATGGCGGCGATGGAGCAGCTCATGACCTCCCTGCGTGAAACGCCGCCGACGGAAATTGCCGGCTTAAAGGTTCTCGGCACGGCGGACTATCTGCGTTCCGAGCGCCGCACCGCCGACGGCACAGTAAGGGAAATCCACCTGCCGAAATCCAATGTGCTGGCATACGAGCTGGAAAACCACGCCGGTCTTATCGTACGTCCGTCCGGTACCGAGCCGAAAATCAAGGGCTATGTGACCGCCACCGGAGCCACTCGCGAGCAGGCCTCTGCGGTCGCCGATGCACTGCTGTCGGCAACGGAGGCACTCCTGTCGGCTAACTGATTACACATAAAAAACCGCTTCTGCCAACGAAAAATCGGCAGAAGCGGTTTTCGGTTTTTAATATACTTTTATACGGTTTCTTTCTTTTTACGCGAAAAGACCGCCAACAGCACAAACATGATAACGGGAAACACGATGGCGGTCATCAGCCCCATACGCAAGCCGAATTGCTCCGGATCACCGCTCGTGCAATAGGGCTGTACCATATCGGATACCAGTCCGGTCAGCCACGGCCCCAGCGAGCAGCCGATGTCACCTGCCAGTGCCAAGCTGGCAAACAATGCGGTTCCGCCGCGTGATACGCGCGGCACCACGTAGCTGAGGGTGCCGGGCCACATCAGGCTGACCGACAGGCCGCAAAAAGCACAACCCAGCAACGCCAACAGCGGCCACGGCGAAAATACCGCCAGGGCATAGCAAACCACACACAGCACCGCACTAATCATCAGCACCGGGCGAAGCGGTATGCGATCACCGAAGCGACCGTACCCGAACCGCCCGATGCCCATAAACAGAGCAAACAGGCAAGGACCGAGCAGATCGCCCATCACCTTGGGTATACCGAGTCCCTTTTCGGCAAACAGCGATGCCCATTGCGCCATGGACTGCTCCGCGGCACCGGCACAGATCATCGTGGCAAAGGCGAGCCAAAACGCCACCGAGGAAAACAGCTCCGGCAAGCCGCCGTGCTCGGAGGCACTTTCGATTTGCGGAAACGGAATGTGCAGGCCCCGTATCAGATTGCTCAGTGGCAGAACCGCCCATGCCATAATAATCGCCCACCAGTATTCGTTTCCGAGCAGTGACAGCAACAGCGTTGTCAACACGATCGCCACCATTTGACCCAGCGGATAAAAGGCATGCACCAGCATGAGCGAGGTCGCCTTGTTCTTGCTGGGAAGCGCATCCGCCATCGGGCTGATCAGCACCTCCAGCAATCCGGCACCGGCGGAAAACACCAGAGTCGCCAGCACCATGCCGACATACGGCGAGGAAAACACGCGCGGCAAAACGCCGAACAGCAAAAGTCCTGCCGCAGCGGCTCCGTGCGCTATCATAAAGCAAGCACGGTAGCCCAGCCGATCCACGATGTACAGCGACAGCAAATCCATCGTCAGCTGTGTCAGAAAATTGATCAGCACCAGTCGGCCGAGCATTTCAAAGGAAATGGAAAATTCCGTCTGCAATATGGCGAAGAACAGCGGCACCACGTTGATGGCCACCGCCTGGATTACCGCGCCCCAGTAACAGCTTTTCCACGTTTTTTTATAATTCGGAGTCATCCTTACCACCACCATACTTTGTACAATCCCCTAGTATACCGATATTTTAACTTTTGTCAAGCATTCATCCGCACGACTGTTCTCGATAAAAATCGATAATAGAAAAATCGATAAAAAATACCGATTTTTGCATTGCAAAACAGGTTTTTATATTGTATAATAGTGAGCAGGTATGAATTACTTTAAGGAGGAACAGGTAAATGCAGAAAAAAATCAGCACCCTTCCCTTCAAAGGAACCCCCGAACAGAAGGAAGCGCTGCAAAAGGTTATCGATGCCAACAAGCACGATTCCAGCCGGTTGATGGGTGTCATGCACGAGGCACAGAACATCTATGGCTATCTGCCCATCGAGGTTCAGCGGATGATCGCCGACGGCATGAACGTCCCGCTGGAAAAGGTGTACGGTGTTGCCACCTTCTACGCACAGTTTTCGCTGTCTCCGAAGGGCGAATACAACATCTCCGTCTGCCTCGGCACGGCCTGCTATGTAAAGGGCTCCGGCGATTTGTTTGAAAAGCTCAAGGAGCTGCTCGGCATCGACGCCGAAGAATGCACCCCCGACGGTCGCTTCTCGCTGACTGCCTGCCGTTGCATCGGCGCTTGCGGTCTGGCCCCCGTTCTCACCGTCAACGACGATGTGTACGGCAAGCTCACCGTTGACGACATTCCCGGTATTCTCGCCAAATACGGCAAATAACCCATGCGTGAGCTTTCATTGAATGTTTTGGACATTGCCCAAAACTCCATTGCCGCCAAGGCGACGCTGGTCACCGTTTCGATTGAAGAATCCGGTGATACGCTGACCATCTGCATCGGTGACAACGGCTGTGGCATGACCGACGAACAGCTGAAGCAGCTTCGCGATCCCTTTTACACCACGCGCAAAACGCGGCGCGTCGGTCTGGGTATCCCTCTGTTTCGCATGGCGGCGGAAATGACCGGCGGCTCGTTCACCGTCGATTCACAGGTCGGTGTCGGCACCACGGTCACGGCACGCTTCGGCTTGCATCATATCGACCGTATGCCGCTGGGCGACATTGTCGGCACCATGGACACGCTCATCCGATTAAATCCGGACATTGATTTTCTCTACCGGCACACGGTAGACGGTCATTCCTTCGAGCTGGACACCCGCACCCTGCGCGAGGTGCTGGACGGTGTCCCCTTTTCGGAGCCGGATGTGATGAGCTGGATCGATGAAGCTCTTACAGAGGGAATTCAAGCTCTGGGAAGCAACGCTTAATCACTACGATGATATAATTAGGAGGTTTTTGTATGAAATCCATTGCGGAACTTCAGGCTCTCCGCGACAAAGCACGCGAAAAGATGACCGTGCGCGAAGGCTCTCACGACGGAACGCGCGTAGTCGTCGGCATGGCCACCTGCGGTATCGCCGCCGGCGCCCGTCCCGTGCTGAAGGCCTTTACGGACGAAATCGCCAAGCGTCACCTCGGTCATGTTGCCGTGGTACAGACCGGTTGCATCGGTATGTGCGAATTTGAACCGATCGTCGAGGTCATCGCCCCCGGCAAGGACAAGGTCACCTACGGCAGAGTAACACCCGATATGGTCGCAAAAATCGTGACCGATCATCTGGTCAACGGCAACCCGGTGGCGGAATATACCGTCTCCAATTTAATGAAGTAAGACAGGAGGAAAAAGAATGTATCGTTCTCACGTGCTGGTTTGCGGCGGTACCGGTTGTACTTCCTCCAATAGCCAGGCTATTATTGAAACCTTGGAAAAAGAGATCGCGGCAAATGACCTGACCGACGAGGTGAAGGTCGTCCGCACCGGCTGCTTCGGCCTGTGTGCACTCGGCCCGATCATGATCGTTTATCCGGAAGGCTGCTTCTATTCCTGCGTTAAGGTGGAGGACATTCCGGAAATCGTTTCCGAGCATCTGCTCAAGGGCCGTATCGTTACCCGTCTGCTGTACGATGAAACCGTAGCAAACGAAGGCGAAATTAAGGCTCTGAACGAAACGGATTTTTACAAAAAGCAGGTTCGCGTGGCACTGCGTAACTGCGGTGTCATCAACCCGGAATCGCTGGAGGAATACGTGGCCAATGACGGCTACCAGGCTCTGGCCAAGTGCTTGACCGAGTACACCCCCGAGCAGGTCATTCAAATCGTTACCGATTCCGGTCTGCGCGGCCGTGGCGGCGGCGGCTTCCCCACCGGCCGTAAATGGGCGCTGACCGCTCCCAACAAGGCTCCGCAGAAATACGTCGTCTGCAACGCCGACGAAGGCGATCCGGGCGCTTTCATGGATCGCTCCGTGCTGGAGGGCGATCCCCACTGCCTGATCGAAGCCATGGCCATTGCCGGCTATGCGATCGGCGCTTCC
>CAYQBP010000081.1:0-5588 GCA_964415745.1 uncultured Eubacteriales bacterium | reverse complement strand
TTTTACCCAAATAGTTTCTGCGGTTTTGATTGACTTTTGGAAGAAAATCACCTATAATAGGTTACATCTGGATATTTCTATCGAACACTGGAGGATTGACCGATGAAGCGAACACCGAAACCCGTATTCTTCATCGTGGCCATACTCATCCTCGCCCTGTCGTTCACGGCACTTTTCGGAGTGCACACGCACTACGGCGATCGAGTAGACACGGTGATCCGCGGAGCCTCTGGCATCCGCACCGGCATCGACATCAGCGGCGGCGTGGAAGCCACCTTTGCCCCGGCAAATGATGCCATCGATGCCACCGACGCCCAGGTCGATGCAATGAAGGAAGTCATCGTCCTGCGTATGATCGGTAAAAACATTACCGACTACGAAGCCTACGCCGATTACACCAACGATCAGGTCATCGTCCGCTTCCCCTGGGCGGCAGGCGAAACGGCGTTTGACGCCAAGGAGACCATCAATTCGCTCGGTCAGCTCGGTGAACTGCGCTTCTATTATGACCAGTCGGAATCCAGCGGCTTACCGACCGAGCCCCCGGCAGACGATCAGCTGATCCTCTCCGGTGACATGGTGGAATCCGCCACCGCCGGCTGGGATACCTCCGGCACCACGGCGGAGGCTGTCGTCAACCTCAAATTCACCGACGAGGGCGCCAAGCTGTTTGCCGAAGCCACCAAAACCCAGTACAATAAAAACGTCGGTCTCTCCGATTCCGACACCAAATACACCATCTCCATTTGGCAGGTAACGAACGAGACCTCGGACGAGGACTCCGACGCCACCGACGATGAGGACAATCTGTCCTTCACCTGCCTGTCCAATCCGAACGTCAACGCCCACATCACCGACGGCGAGGCGGTCATCTCCGGTGCATTTGAGCAGGATTACAGTGCGGCCTCCGAGCTGGCAAACCTCATCAACGCCGGTACGTTGCCCTTCAGCATCAAGGTCAACAACTACAGCACCGTCACCGCCACCATGGGTCAAAACGCCCTGAACCTGATGATCTGGGCCGGTATCGTCGCCTTTGCGCTGGTAGCCATCTTCATGCTGCTGTACTATCGCCTGTCCGGCTTTGTCGCCGTCATCGCCCTGATCGGTCAGGTCGGCGGCTCCATCGCCGCGGTGTCCGGCTACTTTGCCTTTATCGACAGCTTCACCCTGACTCTGCCCGGTATCGCCGGTATGATCCTGTCCATCGGCATGGGCGTGGACGCCAACATCATCACGTCCGAACGCATCAAGGAGCAGATTCGCATGGGTCGCACCATTGACAGCGCGGTGCAAAACGGCTGTAAGGAATCCTTCGCCGCCATCTTCGACGGCAACATCACCGTTTTGATCGTGTCCGTGGTGCTCATGGGCGTGTTCGGGCCGTCCGACAGCATCTTTGCCAAGCTGCTCCAGCCGTTCCTGTTCATGTTCCCCGTGTCCACCAGCGGCTCCATCTATTCGTTTGGCTATACGCTGCTTGTCGGTATCATCTTCAACTTCATTATGGGCGTGACCTGCTCGCGACTGATGCTCAAATCCGTCACTCGCCTGAAGTTCCTGCGTAAGCCCTGGCTGTTGGGAGGTAAGCGCCATGAATAATTTTGATTTTATCGCCAAGCGCAAGCTGTTCTGCATCATCTCCGCCGTGATCCTGTGTATCGGCATTCTCGCCAATATCATTCTCGGCGTCGAGCTGGACATCTCGTTCAAGGGCGGCACCATGATAAAGTACAGCTATTCCGGCACACTGGACGAAAAGGCTGTCACCGCCAAAATTACCGAGCTTCTCCCCGAAGCCTCGGTGGACATCTCCACCGAGGGCAGTGTGCCCGTTGTCACGGTCACGCTGGCCGACAGCATGGAGCTGGAGGAAAAGGACGAGTTTGAAACCGCGCTCACCGCGGCCTTCCCGAATCAGGGATTTAAGAACATCAACTCCAACTCGCTGAACGCCGCCTACGGTCGCACCTTCTTCCTCAAGTGTCTGGTCGCCATCGCGTTGGCATCGCTGTTCCTGGTCATTTACGTCGGCCTCCGCTTCCGTCGCATCGGCGGTATCTCCGCCGGCGTCATGGCGCTGCTGGCACTGTTGCACGACATTCTGATCGCGTACTTCACCTTCGTGATTTTCCGTATTCCGCTGAACGATAACTTCGTCGCCGTGGTGCTGACCATTCTCGGTTACTCCCTGAACGACACCATCGTTATCTACGACCGTATCCGCGAAAACCGCCGCAAAATGGGTGCCAAGGCGCCGATCAACGAGGTCGTCAACCTCAGCCTGAACCAGTCGTTCACCCGTACCCTGAACACCAGTATCTGCACCTTCGTTGCCATCGGCACCGTTGCAGTGTTTGCTCTGGTCACCTCCATGGACAGCATCACCAGCTTTGCCCTGCCCATGGCAGTCGGCGTTGTTTCCGGCTTCTACTCCTCCACGTTCCTCTGCTCCCCGATTTGGGCACTGTGGGTGGAGCACAGCGAAAAGCGTCAGGCACAGAAAAAATCCAAAAAGAAATGATCCCCTTATAAGCCAAAGCACCGCTGTCGCAGGACAGCGGTGCTTTTTTACGTATTCATAACGGCCTCGACCAGCATACGGGAAATCACCTGGAGCGGCAATCGCGAATCGACGTCGTGGCCGTCGGCGTCGTCGTGGTGCTGGCGATGCCCGACGATCACCAGATCGGACAACGGGATCAGCGGCGAACCGGCATCACAACAACAGGTAATCACCTTGGCGTCGCACCGATCGGCACTCTGCGCCGCTTCGATCAGCGACGTCGAACGCCCGTTGAGCGAAAAAATCAGCAGCAGCTCGGTCGGCTTCATGCGCCGCGTTTTGGGACGCATTGCCTCCGGCTCACCGGCCACCGCGGTGTAGCCCAACCGTTGCAGCTTCAGCGCAAATTCCGTGGCCACGTGCGCGGTCAGGCCGCGCCCCACCACCACGATGCGATCCGCCGCGCGAATGGTTTGTGCCGCGTCCAGAAGCACCGGCACCGATAACAGATTGACCAACTGCTGTACCTCCAGCAGGGAACGGTTTATCACCTCTCCCATGCGGCGCACCGCCGGATCGTCCGACACCGCCGTGGCCTTGTAGCGCAGCTCGTGAAAATCGGAAACACCGCATTTGCGGAGCGCCCGTACAACACCGGCCGGTGAAGAATACGTCTCCATGGCAATATCTCCGACGGACAGCTCGGCCAGCTGCGCCTCGTTGTCGTTGATAAACCGAATAATATCCAGCTCAGCACGGGTCAACCGCTCACGAGCGGCTTGATCCACCTCGATCGGCATGGCGCTCCCCCCTTGCTGTCATTGTACCACAGCTACGGCAAAAAAAGCAACGCCGAATAAAAAAATCGACGTTGCTTTTATACAAAAATCGCGGTTATGGCTCTTAGCGTTCAATCTGATACTCGCCGGAGGTGATCCGCGGCGCGGCAAAGGCAAATTCACCGGCAAAGAATTTATCCTCCGGCTGTTCCGGCGCGATACCGTAAACCCACTCGGTTTCACAGCCCTCCACCGTCACATGACCGTCGGTGCTCACCGTCACGATCGCGCTCATCGGCTCCTTGACAAACCAGGTGCCCTGTCCCTGCCACAGCTCCGTGTAGGAGCGCGGATACGTCGCGACCGCCTGTCCGTCGGCGTCGTATTCGGTAAAGGTGAAGGTGTGCCCATCCGCATAATGCGGCTCATAGCTGTTGACCCACCACCCGTTCAGCACCGTGCTCACGTCCATATACAGCACGTTATCGTGTAATTGCAGATGATCGGTGTGGTAATGCCCGTTGATCGAGAACAGCACCGTGCCGCGCCGCAACGCATTGACGCGCGCGTAGATCGCCTGCACCGCTACCCAGTCGGCGCTGTGATACCACAGCTCGGACAGCCCGGCGTGACCGATGACCATGCAGGGGATCCCACGCTGTGCCGCGTCCGTCAGCACCTCCTCCAGCCAGCGAAGCTGGTCGGGGCCGAGGGCATCGCCATGTACGTTGTCCAACGGCGCGTGATAGGTCACGTTGTGCTCCCAGGCATCGCGCTCGCGGCTGTACGAATAGTTGGTATCGGTACAGACCATGCGGATACCCTTCACATCAAAATAGTAGTAGCCGATACGCCCTCCCTCAAAGCGACCGCTCGGCGTTCCCCACACCACCTCGTCGGGACGGTTACCGATACGCGCCGTTACCAACGCCATGGGGTTGTCCGCATACTGCGGCGTAAACCGCTCCCCCACAAAATATTCCAATTCATGATTGCCCAGCACACCGTACACGGGCAGGTCGTAGGCGTTGTTCAAATACGCCTCGACTATCTCCGGCGAGCCGAGATAGTCGTTGCAAAAATCGCCGGCATGGATCACATAGTCCACCCCGTGCTCATGCGCTTTTTTCATCACCGCGTCCAAATGCTCCACCGTCATCGGATATACACCCTTTTTATAGTGGAAATCCGCAAACAGCAAGAGCTTCAGCGCCTCGCTCATCGCCGCACCGCCTCCATTCTCTCCCATTGTACCACAGCCCCACCGTGAAGACAAACTTTTACCGCCGTGCGAAAATTTTTCAGTACAATTAAGCTTCGTTTTGTATACTGGTTTGCAGAGAATACGACACAGAAAGGCAGGAACCCCCATGTCCACCTCCTTGGTTGAAAAAGCCAGAAAAGGCCGCCGTCGCGCCATGCTCGCGCTCTATCGGCAATACAAAGACGAAGTGTTCTACCTCGCCCGACTACTGCTCGGCAAGGAGGAATCGGCCGTCGGCGTCACCGTCACCGTGTTCCGGGAAATTTGGAGCGGTGTACAGGACACTCACCCGGAAACGGAGGAGGAATTTCACGCGCTGGCCGTCAGTCTGACGATCGGTGAATGTCACCGACGAATCGCACGCCGCAATCCGCGAGCCTATCGCCTCCCTGCCAACCGTGACTTTTCCATTCGCACCGACCTGGTCGCACCGGATCACACGGTACCGACGGAGGAATATATCCTGTCACGCTTCAATGACGTACAGCGACTCCTGTTTGTGTTGCATCACCTGGCACTTTACTGTGACGAGGACGCGGCGCTGATTCTGAAAACGGATACCAAAACGCTGACCGTCGCCTTAAAGGAGGAGCACGAAAATATTGAACGGCTCCTGCGCGCCAACGACCCGGACGGCACGCTGTCGTCGGAGAACGTCGTCACCTATTTTGAAGAACAGCGCCGACAGGTGATCGCCCCTGCCGAAATTGACGAAGCGGTGCTGGACGGCATCGCCGCCTTTCGCGCGCCGCTGAAAAAGCAGGCACGCCGCCGTCGGCTCCGTCGTGCGGCTGTCATCACCGGCGTGTGCGTAGCCGCCATCGCGTTTTTCGCCCTGGTCATCAGCGCGTGGAGCTTCATACAGGACAGCATCGCCTCTGCCGATTAAAAAGACTACTACACCCCCTTTCAAAAGCCGAGCTGCTCGGCAACAGGAAAGCGGAAGCACCGATGGAGCTTCCGCTTTCTTTTTGTGTGGTTGTATGGGGGATCATGACACCTCCGGCTGAGCCTCGCGAATCAGCTCGATCAAATCGGA
>CAYQBP010000080.1:3144-5677 GCA_964415745.1 uncultured Eubacteriales bacterium | reverse complement strand
GAAAAACGACGGAAGCGGCCACCCCCACATCGTGTGCCCCATCGACACATACATCAGCACCGCCAAAAAGCCCAGCGAGGCAATCAGCCGATGCCTCAGCTTCGGCGTTTCGATGTCCTGCAGCTCCGTCCTGTCAGAAGCCGTCGGAGCTGCCTCGGCTCCCTTCGGTGCCGCACCGTAGCCGGCGGCCTCCACCGCCGCTATGATCGCCGCCGTCGCGGCGGTTCCCTCCACGCCCATGGAATGGGTCAGCAAATTGACCGAGCAGGCAGTCACGCCCTCGACCGCCGCAACCGCCCTTTCCACACGGGCACTGCAGGCCGCACAGCTCATTCCCGTTACCGTATATTGTTCCACACGCTCACGCTCCCTTCCGATACCGCGGTTACTTCATCAGCTTTTGCAGAGTCGCCGTCAGCTCCTCCACGATCTCGTCATTGCCCTCGCGAATATCTCGCACCACGCATCGGCGAATATGCTGAGTAATCAGCTCCCGGTTAAAGGCGTTAATGGCGGCGCTGACCGCCGCCGACTGAATCAAAATGTCGTTACAGTACACGTCCTGCTCCACCATGCCGCGGATACCGCGAATCTGTCCCTCCAGCCGGTTCAGCCGATGGATCAGCCTCGTGCGCTCCTCCTCCGTCCGTTCGGTCGTATGGTGGCAGCATTTCATCTCGCTCATAGTATTCCCTCGCTTTCGGTTTTATTATATACCCCCACGGGGTATTTGTCAAGGCGTAAAAAAGCCCTCCCGCAGGAGGGCTTCGCCATTCAGGTACGATCCAATCGCGCGATCGCAAACGTTCCGAAAAACACGGCGGCGGCGACCAGTACGATGGTCGGGCCGGTCGAAACCGCGTTCAGCCAGGACAGCAACAGTCCCAGCAGTCCGGAAAACAGCGAAAAAATCAGCGTCAGCGACAGGTAGCTTCTCATGCCGCGCGCCACATTGCGCGCCGCTGCCGCCGGCAGTACCAGCATGGCGTTAATGAGAAGCAGTCCCACCCAGCGAATCGCCAGCATCACGGACAATGCCAGCACGATGACGAACAGGTTGTCCAGCAGGCGCACGCGCAGTCCCTTGCTTCTCGCCAGCGACGGGCTGACCGACACGGCGTAAAAGCCGTTGAAGCACAGCAACCACACCAGCACCACCGCCACCAGCGTTCCGCCGAGGATCCAAAGCTGGGTATCGGTGATTGACAGAATATCACCAATCAGCAGGCTTTGGTAACCGGAAAACCCACTGTTTCGTGACAGCAATACCAGACCGAGCGCCACGCCGCAGGAGGAAAACACACCGATCACGGTGTCGGTCGAGGACAGCCGCGAATGGCGGATCGCGTTCATCAGCACCGCAAATATCGTTGCAAACACCAGCATTGCCGGAGTCGGGTCGGTCAATCCGAAAATCACGCCGATCGCCACACCGGTCAGCGCCGAGTGACCCAGCGCATCGGAGAAAAAGGACATTTTGCTGTTAACGACCAGCGTACCGAGCAACGAAAACAGCGGCATCATCAGCACCACGCCGATCAGGGCGCGGCGAAAGAAGTCGTATGCCCACAGCTCTGCAAGCCAGCTCATCGTGCTCCCCCCTGTTCTCCGAAGGCCGCGGCAAACGCCGGGTGAGCAAACACCTCGTCGGGCGTACCGACGGCCTGCACCGTGCGATCCAGCAGTACCACGCAATCGGCGTGGCGGCGCACAAAGTCCAGATCGTGAGAAACGATTAGGATCACCAAATCCTCCGTCCGCTTCAGCTCCTCGACCACGCGGTAGAACTCGGTCAGTCCGTTGTGATCCACGCCGGACACCGGCTCGTCCAAAATCAGCAGGTCGGGGCAGGGCAATGTCGCCGCCGCCAACAGCACCCGTTGCAGCTCGCCGCCCGACAGCCGTCCGATCGGCTGATCCAGCAACGCCTCGGCGTGAAATCGCTTCAAATGCTCGGTCAACCTGGCCACGGTGCGGCGACGACGCGGCAAAAACACCGGATACCGTCCTGTCAACGCCTGTAGCGTATCGTATACCGTCGCCGGGGAATTGCTGTCCAGCGCCAACGATTGCGGCACATACCCGATGCGCGGCCGCTGCCCCTTCACCGGTGTCCCGTTGTGACCGGAAAACTCCACACTCCCTGTATGGTGAATTTCATTTAAGATCGCCTTCAGCAAGGTGCTCTTTCCGGCACCGTTGCGACCGATCAACGCCGTCAGCTCGCCGCAGTGTGCATGCAGATCAACGTGCTCCAACAGCACCTTGCCGCCGACCGTTACGCCGATATCGTGAATTTTCAGGCAATGCAACCGACATTCGCTCATGCCGCCGCCTCCTTTAGTCTCTGTATGTTGCTTCGCATGGCACACAGCCACGTTTCCGAAGCCGCCACACCGTCCAGGGGCGATACCGCGCTGTTCAGCGACACGGCTTTTCCCCGTGCGGCATACTGTAACAGCTCCTCCTGCTGTCTGTCGTACTGGTCGTCGTACAGAAACAGCACCGCGCCACCCTGCACGGCGTCCGCCAC
>CAYQBP010000080.1:0-3044 GCA_964415745.1 uncultured Eubacteriales bacterium | reverse complement strand
CGTACTGGTCGTCGTACAGAAACAGCACCGCGCCACCCTGCACGGCGTCCGCCACCGCCTTGACCTCGGCGGCGGAAAAGCCCTGCTCCTCCCCGATCGGCAACGAGCCCACCGCGGACAGCCCCAGCGTCCTGGCAACGTACGCCATCGTGTCGTGGAACAGCACCGCCTTGTCAAACGGAAGCTGTGCAGCAACGTCCTTCAGCTCCTGCTCTACCGCTTCGATCTTGCGGCAATAGTCGGCGGCATTTTGCCGATACGCCTCCGCGTGGTCGGGGTCTGCCTTGCACAGCGCCGTACAAATCGCCTGTACCTGCCGGGCATAGATGGCCGGGTCCATCCAGCAATGCTCATTCTGCTCGTGCACGTGCCCAGCGTGCTCCTCGGCGGTCTCGTGCTCGTGACAGGAAGCCTCCATCAAGGTCTCACCGGCCGAGGTATCCACCGTCGTTGCCGAAATCTGCGGCAACACGGCGTCCAAAAACGATTCGGCTCCACCGCCGTTCAGGATCAGCACGTCGGCGCTCTCCAGCAGAGTTCGTTCGGCAGGTGACAGCTGATAATCGTGCAGGCACCCTGCCGTTGGCTGTGTCAGGCAGCGAACCGTCACACCGTCGATCTCGCCCACCACCTGCAGCGTGGCGGTATACATGGGATAAAACGCCGCTACCACCGACAGTCCTTCTCCCTGCTCGGTGTGCTGTACGCCCAACAGCGCCGTCAGTCCCAACGATAGCACCGTGATGCCTACCAACAGCAGTGCGATCCATCCGTAGCGTATTTTCACAGCAGCTCCCCCGTTATTGCAAACCATTTGCAATAATGGTACGTCTTTCTGCACACTTTGTCAAGAAAATTCTTGCCTCTTTTCGGAAAATGCAGTATACTTACAGGTAGAATGTATCGTGGGGAGGGTTTGCTGTGAACTGGACATTACCAAACGGCCTGGTCTTTGCCGGAAATTCCGCCGCAAAAGCCGCCCTTGCCGCCCGGCTGGACAACGGCTCACTCCCTCACGCGCTCTTGCTGGAGGGCCCGATCGGAAGCGGTCGCCGCACGATGGCGCGGCTAATTGCCGCGGCCGCCGTTTGCCGTGGCGAGGGCGAACACCCCTGCGGTGTCTGCCCCGCCTGCCACAAGGCGTTGCGCTCAATCCACCCGGACATCACCGAGCTGGGCGGCAGTGACGAGTCACGTTCCTTCCACATCGACGCGGTACGCGCTCTGCGCGAGGAAGCGTACATTCTTCCCAACGAAGCGCCGGTGCGCGTGTTTATTCTGTGTGACGTACAGGCCATGACCGAGCAGGCGCAAAACGCCCTACTCAAGCTGCTGGAGGAGCCTCCGGCTCACGTTCGCCTGTTGCTGACCTGCGAAAACCGCTCTCAGCTGCTGGAAACCGTGCGTTCCCGCTTGTTTCCCGTCATGCTCGGCGGTGTCACGCCCACCGAGGCGGTCACGGTGCTGAGGCATCATTTGCCCGACCTTGCCGAGGACGAGCTGCTTCGTGCCGCCACCCTGTGGGGCGGCGTGATCGGCCAAGCGCTCCGCGGACTGCAGGACGGCTCCTACCGCAACGTTTTGGAGCTGTTGCCGTCGCTGGCGCAGGGGCTGATCGCTCCCACGGAGCTGGCACTGTTAAAAGCAACCGCTCCGCTGGAAAAAGCCAAGGAGTCCGTTCCGGCGGTGCTCAACGGCTTACAGCTGATCCTGCGCGATGCGCTGTTCTGCCGGTATCGGTGCGAACCGCTGATCGGCACCTCACCGGAATCGGCGGCACTGCTGGCACAGCATCTGACCCGTCAACAGCTTTTGGCTCTGATCGACGTCATCGACGAGCTTCAGGCATCGCGGGAACGCAACATCAACCACACTCTGTTTCTCACGCTTCTCTGTGCGCGCTTGCGAAAAGCCGCAGGAAAATAAGAAAGGTAGACAAGCACTATGACAAATATCATCGGTGTTCGCTTCAGGAACACAGGAAAAATCTATTACTTCGACGCCGCCGGTCACACGCCGACCATGGGACAGTCGGTCGTGGTGGAAACGGCGCGCGGCCCGGAATGCGGTGAGGTCGCCATGACCAACCGCGACATTGCCGACGAAGAGCTGGTCAAGCCGCTTCGCGCCGTCATCCGTTTGGCCACGCCGGAGGATATCAAACGCGCCTCGGAGCTGGAGGACCGCGAAAAGAAGGCCATGGAAACCTGCGCTCAACGCGTAGCGGCACACGGGCTGGATATGAAGCTCATTCGTGCCGAATGTGCCTTTGACGGCTCCAAAATTCTGTTCTATTTCACCGCAGAGGGACGCGTGGACTTCCGCAGTCTGGTCAAGGATCTGGCGGGCATCTTCCGCACGCGCATCGAGCTGCGTCAGGTCGGCGTTCGCGACGAAGCCAAAATGCTGGGCGGTCTCGGCATCTGCGGTCGTCCGCTGTGCTGTTCGCAGTTTTTGCCGGACTTCCACCCCGTCTCCATCAAAATGGCCAAGGAGCAGGGACTGTCCCTCAATCCCACCAAAATTTCCGGCACCTGCGGCCGCCTGATGTGCTGTCTGAAGTACGAGCAGGAGGCCTATTCCTCCCTGCTCAAAATCACGCCCCGACAGGGCGCGCTGGTCAATACCGCCGAGGGGCGCGGCATCGTGACCGAGGTCAACCTGATCACCGGCGCCTTGAAAATCCGATTGGACAAGTCACCCGACTCACCGCCCGTCACCGTGCACCGTGACGACGTGAAGGTCATCCGTGACGGCAAGGGTGGAAAAATGCCTGCCGCCGAGCCGGAAGAAGCACAGGAGTAAGCACCATGGAGTTGTATGTGATTATCGGGCTTCTCGTCATCGTGCTCGCCCTGCTGATCGTCCTGCTGACACGCCGCACCTCCGGCGTGGACGCCAACGAACTGGCCGCCTCCGAAAGCCGCCTGCGCGAGGAGCTTCGCAGTACGCGCCGCGAGCTGAACGACGCGCTCAAGGAAATGAACCACACACTGGCCGAGGGGCAAAAGGAAATGCTGAAGGCGACCGGCGAAAATCAGGAA
>CAYQBP010000079.1:0-5730 GCA_964415745.1 uncultured Eubacteriales bacterium | reverse complement strand
GTGCCGGTATTCTCCTTCAATAAGATCCGCGGCCTGGATGCCTATCTGTCACCGGAAATGAAATCCACCGGCGAAGCCATCGGCTACGACGACAAGCTCAACCGTGCGCTGTATAAGGCGTTGCAGGCATCGGGTATGCGTGTGCAGAACTACGGCACCGTCTTCGCCACCATTGCCGATAAGGACAAGGAGGAGGCTCTGCCGCTGATCCGCCGGTTCTACAACCTTGGCTTCAATGTGCAGGCCACGGAGGGCACGGCGAGCTTCCTGAAGCAGAACGGTATTCGTACCCATGTGCTGCACAAGATCGGCGAGGGAAGCGACGAGATTCCCGAAGCGCTGTGCCAGGGTCACATTGCCTATGTTATCAACACGCGCGACATCGGCTCGGCCGGTCAGGCGAGCGACGGATACCAGATCCGCCGCTACGCCACGGAAAACAACGTGACGATTTTCACCGCACTGGATACCGTGCGCGTGCTGTTGGATGTTCTGGAGGAGACCACACTCACCATCTCAACGATCGATGCGTAAGGAGAAAGGTATGAAACAGGGCTTATTTACCATTGTCGAGCACCGACAGCTCACCGAAACGGTGTGGCGTATGTGCTTGCAGGGCGACACCTCGGAAATCACCGCGCCCGGTCAGTTTGTGAATATCCGTTTGGACGGTCTGTTTTTGCGTCGTCCCATTTCGGTGTGCGATTGCGAAGGCGACATACTCACCATCGTGTACAAGGTGGTGGGCAAGGGAACACGGCAGATGAGCCGCATGACGGTCGGGGACACACTGGATGTGCTCACCGGTCTGGGCAACGGCTATGACCTGTCGGTTGCCGGTGATACGCCGTTGCTGCTCGGCGGCGGTGTCGGCGTTCCGCCGCTGTACCTGCTGGCAAAGCGGTTGATCGCGGAGGGGCGTCGGGTGTCGGTCGTGCTGGGCTTTAATACGCAAAACGAGGTGTTTTACGAGCAGGAGCTTCGCGCGCTGGGTGCCGATGTCACCGTAGCCACGGTGGACGGCTCCTACGGCATGCGTGGCTTTGTCACCGATGCTCTGCCGGAGCACTATTCCTACTTTTACACCTGTGGGCCGGAGCCGATGCTGAAGGCGGTATACGCCGCCACGACTACGAGCGGTCAGTTCAGCTTTGAGGAGCGCATGGGGTGCGGCTTCGGCGCCTGCATGGGCTGCTCCTGCAAAACGATCACCGGCAATAAGCGCATTTGCAAGGAAGGGCCGGTTCTGCGAAGGGAGGATATCCTGTGGGAGACTTGAGCACCACGCTGTGCGGTATTCGACTGGACAATCCGGTTATCCCCGCCAGCGGCACGTTCGGCTACGGATACGAGTTTGCCGCACTGTACGACATCAATATGCTGGGCACGTTTTCCTTCAAGGGTACCACGCTGGAGCCGCGGTTCGGCAATCCGACGCCGCGCATTGCCGAGTGTACCGCCGGTATGATCAACGCCGTCGGTCTGCAAAATCCCGGCGTGCACAAGGTCATCGACGAGGAGCTTCCCAAGCTGGCGACCTGCTTTAGCAAGCCGGTCATGGCGAACATCAGCGGATTTTCCGTGGCGGAATATATTGAGACCTGTTATCTGCTGGATCAATGCCCTCAGGTGGGCTGGCTGGAGGTCAACGTCAGCTGTCCTAATGTGCACGGCGGCGGCATGAGCTTCGGCACGTCGCCAGAAGCGGCGGCAGAGGTCACGGCGGCGGTCAAGCGCGCCACGAGCAAGCCGGTGATCATTAAGCTGTCGCCCAACGTGACCGACATTGTTTCCATTGCCAAGGCGTGTGAGGCCGCCGGAGCGGACGGCATCAGCCTGATCAATACACTGCTGGGTATGCGGATCGACCTGCGTACACGGCGTCCGGTGGTGGCAAACACCATGGGCGGCTTCTCCGGCAGTGCCATCTTCCCGGTAGCGGTGCGTATGGTGTATCAGGTTGCCCACGCTGTCAATATTCCCGTGGTGGGCATGGGTGGCGTTTCCACCGCCGAGGACGTGATCGAAATGATGCTGGCCGGCGCCTGCGCTGTGCAGGTCGGCGCCGCCAATCTGGTAGACCCGTTTGCCTGCAAGCGGATTATTGAGGATTTGCCGACGGTGATGGAGCAGTATCACATCGACCGTCTGGAGGATATTATAGGAGGAGTAAGGTAATGGGTAAGGACGTCATTGTGGCTTGCGATTTTGCGAGCGCCGAGCAGGTGTTCGCTTTTCTGGATCGCTTTACCGACAAAAAGCCGTTTGTGAAGATCGGTATGGAGCTGTTTTATGCGGAAGGACCGCAGATCGTGCGTGAGATCAAGCGGCGCGGTCACAAAATCTTTTTGGATTTGAAGCTGCACGATATTCCCAACACGGTCAAAAAGTCCATGGCGGTGCTGTCGGGGCTGGATGTGGATATGACCAACCTGCACGCGGCCGGTACGGTCAGCATGATGGAGGCGGCGATCGAAGGACTGACCCGTCCCGACGGAACGCGCCCGTTGCTGATCGCGGTGACACAGCTCACCTCCACCGATCAGGAGCGCATGGAGCGGGATTTGCTGATTCATGAGCCGATCGATCAGGTGGTGATGCACTATGCCGCCAACGCCAAAAAGGCCGGATTGGACGGCGTGGTGTGCTCGCCGCTGGAGGCTGGCAAGGTGCACGACACCTGCGGCCGTGATTTTGTGACCGTTACCCCCGGTGTGCGCTTTGCCGACGGCGACGTGGGCGACCAAAAGCGCGTGATGACACCGGCACAGGCCAAGGAGATCGGTTCGGATTACATCGTGGTGGGACGTCCCATCACGGCGGCGGACGACCCGGTGGCGGCGTACGAGCGTTGCGTGCGCGAATTTGTCGATTGAGAGGGAACGAAGATGGAAAGCTATAAGAGAGAGTTTGTTCGGTTTTTGGAAGGCGCCGGTGTGCTGAAGTTCGGTGATTTCACCGCCAAGAGCGGCCGCAAGATCCCGTATTTTATCAACGCCGGAGACATTAAAACCGGCGACCAAATCTCCAAGCTGGGCGAATTTTATGCCAAAGCCTACACCGAAAAGCTGGGCAACAAGCCGACCGTGCTGTACGGCCCGGCGTATAAGGGTATCCCGATTGCGGTTTCGGCGGCGGTGGCGCTGTCGAAGCAGGGTCTGGACGTGCCGTTTTTCTTCAACCGCAAGGAGGAAAAGGATCACGGCGAGGGCGGCGTGTTTGTCGGCTACAAGCCGCACGCCGGCCAGGAGGTCGTGATCGTCGAGGATGTCATCACTGCCGGTACCGCCATTCGCGAAAGCATGGCGATCCTGTCGTCGCTGGAGGACGTCAAGGTGGCCGCCGTGTTTGTCATGGTGGACCGCAAGGAAAAGGGCCGCACCGAACGCTCCGCCATGGCGGAGGTCGGTGAGGAATACGGCTTCCCGGTGTACTCGGTGGTCGATGTGTACGACATCATCGAATACCTGGAGGAGGACGAGAGCAACCGGGAAAACGTGGAGCGCATCAAGGCGTATCTGGCGATCAACGGTGCCAAGGAATAACACGCGAAAGGCGGCGAAACCATGCGTAGCTTGATCGATATTGCCGAGCTGTCACTGGAGGAGCTGGACGAGCTGATCCGGGTGGCGGAGGACATCATTGCCGCTCCGGAGCGGTACGCCCATGCCTGTGACGGCAAAAAGCTGGCGACTCTGTTTTTTGAGCCGTCCACCCGTACACGCCTGAGCTTTGAAGCGGCGATGCTGGAGCTGGGCGGTAGTGTGCTGGGCTTTTCGGAGGCGAACAGCTCCTCCGCCGCCAAGGGCGAAAGCGTGGCGGATACGGCGCGCACCGTGGGGTGCTATGCCGACATCATCGCCATGCGCCACCCACGCGAGGGCGCACCGCTGGTTGCGTCGCGCCACGCCGGGGTCCCGGTTATCAATGCCGGCGACGGCAGTCATTGCCACCCCACCCAAACACTGGCGGATTTGCTGACGATTTATCGCCATAAGGGGCGCTTCGACCACCTGACCGTCGGATTTTGCGGCGACCTGAAGTACGGTCGCACGGTTCACTCGCTCATCGCGGCGCTGTCGCGCTATGCCGGTATCCGGCTGGTGCTCATTTCGCCCGCCGAGCTGCGGTTGCCCGGCCACGTCAAGTGGAGCGTCATTGAAAAGAACGGCATGGCCTACGAGGAGACCGATTCGCTGGAGGACGCCATGCCGAAGCTGGACATTCTCTACATGACCCGTGTTCAGCGCGAGCGGTTTGACGATCCGGGTGAATACGAGCGTCTCAAGGATCGCTACATACTCACCGCGGAGAAAATGCGCGGTGCCGCCGAGGACATGATCGTGCTGCACCCGTTGCCGCGTGTCAATGAGATCAGCGTGGCGGTGGACAACGATCCGCGCGCCTGCTACTTCGAGCAGGTGAAAAACGGAAAATATATGCGAATGGCGCTGATTTTGAAGCTGTTACACGACGCGGAGCACGGCGTGTGCGACGGCGAAGAAGCCACGATCGGCGCCGAATCGGGACTGCGTTGCTGTAATCCGCGCTGTATCACGGCGGTGGAGCAGGAGCTGGCCCCGGCGTTCCGCCTGACCGACCCGGAGGCGGGAATTTACCGGTGCGTGTACTGCGAATCGCGTGCGGTGCGTTAAAACGGCAAAAACCGGCAAAAGCCGGAAAATGTACCGCCGTTTTCCTTGACACCGCACGACCGGTATGGTAGAATATAGGTAACAGTTGAATACCTTTTCCTGCGACTGACGGATTTGTGGAGCACCACAGGGAAGCAGGAAGTTCGGGTGTTTTTCAGCCGACCGTCTGGGCGCATTTGCTTGCAAAGAGTAAGTGCGCCCTTTTTTGTTTCTGTAAGGAGGTTTCTGCATGAAAAAAGTAGGCATTGTCATGGGAAGTGACAGCGATTTGCCCATTCTCCGCAAGGCGATGGATATGCTCAAGTCGCTGGGTATCCCGTACGAGGCGCACATTTATTCGGCGCATCGTACCCCGGCAGAGGCACGCGATTTTTCATTGAATGCGCGCGCCAACGGCTTCGGGGCCATCATTGCCGCCGCCGGCATGGCGGCGCATCTGGCAGGTGCCATCGCCGCCAATACCACGTTGCCGGTGATCGGGATTCCCTGTCAGTCCTCGGTGCTGGAGGGCATGGACGCCCTGCTGGCCACGGTGCAGATGCCGACCGGAATCCCGGTGGCGACGGTCGCCATCAACGGCGGTGCCAACGCGGCGTTGCTGTGCGCTCAGATTTTGGCGGTCGAGGACGCCGAGCTGGCGGCAAGGCTGGAGGCAAAGCGGGCGGAGGACGCTCGCAGGGTGTTGGAAAAGGACGCGGCGCTGAACGGCGGCGTGTGAAACGAAAAGGAGAGTATGTATGAAAAGTCACAGCGAAAGCTACGCGGCGGCCGGTGTTGATATTACTGCCGGCTACAAAGCGGTGGAGCTGATGAAGCGCCACATCGCCACCACAATGACCCCCGGTGTTTGCTCGGACGTGGGCGGCTTCGGCGGCCTGTTCGAGCTGGATTTGACTGGTATGACCCGTCCCGTTTTGGTGAGCGGCACCGACGGCGTCGGCACCAAGCTGAAGCTCGCCTTTTTGATGGATAAGCACGACACGGTCGGCATCGACTGCGTTGCCATGTGTGTCAACGACATCATCTGCTGTGGCGCCAAGCCGCTGTTTTTCCTGGATTATATCGCCTGCGGCAA
>CAYQBP010000078.1:3293-5756 GCA_964415745.1 uncultured Eubacteriales bacterium | reverse complement strand
ACACCGTGATCCCAGTCACGAGACTGATATACCAGCGGAGCGGTCTTGGCGCGGCGGCCGCCGAAGATGATAGCGGAGATCGGCACGCCGACCGGCGAATCGAATTCCGAAGAAATGCAGGGGCAGTTCTTGGCGGGAGCGGTGAAACGGGAGTTCGGGTGAGCGCCCTTGCTGCCGTCGGTGCAATCCCAGATTTCGCCCTTCCAGTTGCGGGCGTTCTTCGGCGGATTCTTATCCAGGCTCTCCCACCACACCGTGTTGTCGTCCAGGTTGTTGACAACGTTAGTGAAGATGGTGTTCTTCTGCGTGGAGATCAGAGCGTTGGGGTTGGACTTCATGTTGGTGCCGGGAGCCACGCCGAAGAAGCCGTTTTCGGGGTTGCACGCCCACAGGCGGCCGTCCTCACCGATACGCATCCAGGCGATGTCGTCACCGACACACCAGACCTTGTAGCCCTTTTCGCGATACATTTCCGGCGGAATCAGCATGGCCAGGTTGGTCTTGCCGCAAGCCGACGGGAAAGCCGCCGCAACATAGGTGATCTTGCCCTCCGGATTTTCCAGACCGAGGATCAGCATGTGCTCGGCGAGCCAGCCTTCCTTGCGGCCGAGGTTGGAGGCGATACGCAGAGCAAAGCACTTTTTGCCCAGCAGTACGTTTCCGCCGTAGCCGGAGTTGACCGAGATGATGGTGTTATCCTGCGGGAAGTGGCAGATATACCGCTTTTCCTCGTCAATGTCGCACTTGCAGTGCAGGCCGCGGATCCAGTCGTTGGAGTCGCCCAGAGCGGCGTACACCTGTTTGCCCATGCGCGTCATGATCGCCATGCTGATGACGACGTAGATGGAGTCGGTCAGCTCAATGCCGTACTTGGCAAAGGGAGAGCCGACAGGGCCCATGGAGTAGGGAATGATATACATGGTGCGACCCTTGTAGGCGCCGCGCGCGATGCTGTACAGCAGATCGTAGGCTTCGGCAGGAGCCATCCAGTGGTTGGTGGGGCCGGCATCCTCTTCCTTTTCGGAGCAGATGAAGGTACGACCCTCTACGCGCGCCACGTCGTTCAAAGCCGACAGGTGCAGATAACAGCCGGGCAGCTTTTCTTCGTTCAGCTTCTTCAGCTCGCCGGTACGGCAGCCTTCCGCGCGCAGCTCATCGAGCTGTTCCTCGGAGCCGTCGATCCACACGATGTGGTCGGGCTGGGTCAGTTCGACCTTTTCCTTGATCCAGGCAAGGATCGAAGGGTTGGTGGTCAATGCATTTGTCATAGTGGGTACTCCTTTCAATAAGTTGGGCAAGGCTCAACTTTCTAAATAACATTATACCTGAATTTGTCGCAAATTCAAGCGTAAAATGTGAATATTTCTTAAAAAGTAAAAGAAACAGCCCGAAGCGTACCTTGCTTCGGGCCGGGATCATTCGATGGGGAGAGTGGCACAGGCGTTCAGCCCGGCGGAGGCGGTGTGACCGGCAAGGAATTCGTAATACCCCTGCGAGCCGACCATGGCGGCGTTGTCACCGCAAAGCGGCAAGGGCGGTGTGTACAGCGTGATGCCGCGCGCCTCACATTCCCGTTCCATCTGTGCACGCAGGCCGGAATTGGCAGAAACGCCGCCGGCCAGTGCAATTACGCGATCGCCGGTCTGCTTGGCGGCGTCCAGCGTGTGGGTGCAGAGAATGTCGCAGACGGTGCTCTGGAACGAGGCGCACAGGTCGGGTGTGGAAACGGCTTCGCCGCGCTGTTCCGCCTTATGCAACAGGTTGATAACGGCGGTTTTCAGCCCGGAAAAGCTGAAATCGAACGGCGACCCCTCCACGTGGGGGCGCGGAAGAACGAAGGCGGTGGGATCACCGTCCTGCGCCGTGCGATCCAGATGGATACCGCCGGGGTACGGCATTCCCATGGCGCGGGCGGCTTTGTCAAAGCATTCGCCGGCGGCGTCGTCGCGCGTCCGTCCCAGCACCGTGAAGCGCGTATAGTCCTCCACGCGGACGATGTGGGTGTGTCCTCCCGACACGACCAGACACAAAAACGGCGGCTTGAGCTCGGGGTGCGCCACGTAATTGGCGGCGATGTGCGAACGCAGGTGGTGCACCGGCACCAGCGGTAGGCCGGCCGCCTGTGCCAGTCCCTTGGCAAAATTGACGCCGACCAGCAGGGCGCCGATCAGACCGGGCGCGTATGTGACGGCCACGGCGTCGATGTCGGCAAGCGTCATCGACGCCTGCTCCAAAGCCTGACGTGTCACACCGCTGATGGCTTCGGCGTGGCGGCGGCTGGCAATTTCGGGAACCACACCGCCGTACAGGCGGTGCTCGTCGGCCTGCGAGGCGATGATATTGGATAACACCTCTCGACCGTCGTGCACCACGGCGGCGGCGGTCTCATCGCAAGAGGATTCCAGTGCGAGAATGTTCATGGTATCAACTCCGATCGGGGTAATAGCTGTAAAGTGCCGCATC
>CAYQBP010000078.1:0-3193 GCA_964415745.1 uncultured Eubacteriales bacterium | reverse complement strand
TCGGCAAGCCGCTTACGCAACAGCCCGGTCAGCATGGGACTGCGACAGATATTTCCGGTACAAACGCACAACACATTCATGGCAGAAGCTCCTTTTCGATGGTAACCCCATTATAGCGAAATATCGTCAAAGATACAACACCCTTTTGAAAATGTCCAACTTTTTCCGTCGTTATTCACAAACAAACGGTGAAAAAGTTGGTAAAACAACCAAAGCTTCAAAACAAATGGTAACACTATTGAAATATTTTAACGAATATGCTACAATGTTGTTACCAATCAACAGGAGGGATCGCAATGACTACAAAACGATACGTACAAATCACGGCGCTTTTTCTGGCATTCTCCATGATCTTGTGCGGCTGTTCTGCCGGTACGGGGTCAACCAAAACCACGTCGGACGGTCAATCCGTTGCGACCTCTTCGACGGTGGCTGCGACGACAACGGAACCGGCACCGACAACCGGCACCGAGCCGACGACCACCACGGTGACAACGACGGCCACCTCGCCGACGACCAAGCCGACGACGCCGGTAGCCAAAACGGTGGACCTCATGTCGGGTGTCAAATCGGCGTCTGTCACCGGACGCGATGCGAATGAACAGCGCTTTTCCGACGCCCATACGCAGTTTGCGGTCAAGCTGCTGCAAACTGCGGTTCAAAGCAACGGCAACCGAAACCTGCTGTTGTCGCCGCTGTCGGTACAGGTGACGATGGCGATGGTCGCCAACGGCGCGTCGGGCACGACC
This sequence comes from uncultured Eubacteriales bacterium, assembly GCA_964415745.1. Lineage (GTDB taxonomy): Bacteria > Bacillota > Clostridia > Oscillospirales > Acutalibacteraceae > RGIG3009. The sequence continues at coordinate 2,444 of CAYQBP010000078.1, read as the reverse complement.
TTGCGCGAAATAGAAACGGCGCTGGGCGGACTTCCCATCGGCGAATTGAACCAATACCTGTACGACTACGGACAGACGCTTCCGCAGGGCGACGCGTTTACTGCCCGTCTCGCCTGCTCGCTGTGGCTGAATAGCAAAGCCGGCGCGAAGGTGCCGAAAAAGTTCTTGCAGGCCAACGCCGATTACTATCGCGCGCAGATTTATCGCAGTGCCTTTGATAAGCAGACGATCACCGATATGAACCGCTGGGTCAAGGAGTATACCGACGGCGAGATTTTATCGATCATCGACCGCCTGCCGGCCAAAGCAACGGAGATGGTTCTGCTGAACACGGTGTCCTTTAACGCCGAGTGGCAGAACACCTACGGCAGTCAGCACCGTTACAGTGGGACGTTTACCACCGAAAGCGGTGTGGAGCGATCAGTGACGATGATGAAAACCACCGAAACGGTGGGATACTTCAACGACGGCGAAGCGGTCGGCTTTGCCAAGGACTTCAAGGACGGGTATTACAGCTTTGTGGCATTACTGCCCAACGAGGGGACCTCGCTGAACGATTACATCGCGTCGCTGACGGCAAAAAAGGTAAAGTCGGCGATCTCCGCCGCAACCACCAAGGTCACCATCACGATTCCGAAGTTCTCCTACGACTGCGAAGTGGATATGGCGAAGGTGCTGTCCGATATGGGCGTCAAAGCCGCCTTTACCCCCAATGCGGATTTTTCCGGGCTGGATACATCGGGCAAGGGCGCTTACCTCGGTGAGGTAGCACATAAAACGCATATCGAGGTTTCGGAGGAGGGCGTCAAAGCCGGCGCGGCAACCTCGGCGCACGTGATGAAGGGCATGACCACCACACCGATCGAGCTGGATCGTCCGTTCGTGTACATCATCGCGGACAATACGACCTACCTGCCGCTGTTCATCGGCGCGGTCACCGACATCGGTCAATAACAACAGCTTTTGCGGGCGCACATTGTGCGCCCGCTTTTTTCACATACGGGCTTGTTTTGCCGGGAAAAATATGGCATACTATATAATATGTTATATTAGAGGGGTATCACTATGCCGCTGTTCAATTCACGAGACACTCATTACCGCGACCCGTTCGGTGCCGTGGCGGAGGAAACCGCCGTACGGTTTTGCCTTCGCCTGCCGCGGGAATGGCGGTGCCATGCCGCGTGGTTTTTACATTGCGAGGATAACGGACTGACCTGCTGGGACGGTATGTTCTGGAACGCCGTTGACGGGGAGGACGAATGGTGGGATTGCCACTATGCGCCACCGCGCGCCGGGCTGTACTGGTACGGCTTTGCCGTGGATACGGCGCAGGGGCGGCGGTATCTTACCTGTTTGCCGGACGGCACGGCGGCCGTGTCGGAGGCCATGGGCGCCATGTGGCAGCTCACCTGCTATGAAAAGGATTTTTCCACACCCGACTGGCTTGCCGGTGGAATTTTGTACCAGATTTTCCCCGATCGCTTTTTTTCTTCCGGAAAGCCGAAAAGCGGTGTGCCGGACGACCGTGTTCTGCACGAAGCGTGGGGTGAACAGCCCTGCTGGCGCCCCGATGCGGCAGGTGTCGTGCGGAATAACGATTTTTTCGGCGGCGACCTCAACGGTATCCGCAAAAAGCTCCCGTATCTGAAAAAGCTGGGCGTTACCTGCCTGTATTTGAATCCGATTTTTGAATCGCATTCCAACCATCGCTATGATACGGCGGATTATTGCTGCATCGACCCCCTACTCGGCACCGAGGAGGATTTTCGCCGCCTGGCAAAGGACGCCAAGGCACAGGGGATCCGCATCATGCTGGACGGCGTATTCAGTCACACCGGCGCCGACAGCGTGTATTTCAATCGCAACGGTCGCTACGCCTCCAAGGGCGCATATCAGTCGCCGGATTCGCCGTATGCCGGGTGGTTTCGCTTTACGCACTGGCCCGATGACTACGAGGGCTGGTGGGGCTTCACCACATTGCCGGAGGTAGAGGAGCTGGCGCCGGACTTTTTGGAGTATATCACCGGCGAGAACGGCGTGCTTGCCCGGTGGCTGGCGGCAGGCGCCTCGGCATGGCGGCTGGACGTGGCGGACGAGCTTCCCGACGGCTTTATCGAGGCACTGCGTGCCCGCGTGAAGCGGGAGGACCCGCAGGCGATCGTGCTGGGCGAGGTCTGGGAGGACGCCAGCAATAAGCACAGCTACGGACACCGCCGTCGCTATTTGCTGGGGCAACAGCTGGACAGCGTGATGAACTATCCGTTCCGCGCCGCGATCCTGGACGTCGTGCGCGACGGCAATACGGCACGTTTTTTTGAAGGTGTGATGGCGGTCGTGGAAAATTATCCGCCGCAGGTGACACGACTGCTGATGAATTCGCTCGGCACGCACGATACCGAACGGGCGCTCACCCTGCTGGCAGGGGAGCCGTCAAACGGCCGGGG
>CAYQBP010000077.1:1843-6018 GCA_964415745.1 uncultured Eubacteriales bacterium | reverse complement strand
CGGTTGCTGTGGGAGTGTACCTGCGCTTCGGAACAGCGCGAGGAGCTGTTGCTGTACCTCGGACGAAAATTTTTGTATCACGGAACACTGCGTACTCATAAGGACCAGCATCGCGGCGAAGGCTCCACGCAGAGCGGCGACCATTATCGCGAGGCCGGTGTCGAGCTTGCGGTGGATTTGCCGGAGCTGAACGGAACGGTTACTGTATGCTGGGAGGAAGAGCTGTTTGATGCCGTGCGCGGCGTGTTGCTGTATCGCGGAACGGCACAGTACCCGTATGGTCGGAAAACCTACGTGGTGGCGGTGGGTGCCGATGCGCCGATCGTGCCGGACGAAGCCCATAACGTGACACTGCTGCGAATGCCGTGGGAGGATCGCCGGGCGATCCGTGTGGGTATGGCGATCGCTGAAAACGAGGACGACGCCGTGGCGGCGTTGCAGGATGGCCTGACGCGGTATGCCGAGCTGAGAAAGCAATATCTGGAAAACCAGCGGTTGCGCGAAAGTAATGCGAACACGGTGTGCACGAAGGCGTTGCCGTTTGCCGAAGCGTACGGCCGTGCCACGGCGGCATATCTGGACGACTTGATGGTCGGCCCGACGGACGAGGGACGCATCGGTGTGCGCGCCTCTGCCGGGAAATACGGATTTTTTTCGCTGTGGGACACCATTTATCCCATTCGCGATTTGGTGTGGAACGGCCGCTTTGCCGATGCCGCTCGTTGCCTGAAGTATCTGTTTGAGCTTCCGGCAATGGAAAACACGCCGATCAGCTCGTTGCATTTGATCGTAGAGTGGAATGAGGCGATGGCGTTTTTGCCGCCGGAGTATCAGCCGGAGGTGTATGCCGCGATCCTGAAAATTTTCCGCTTCGCGTTGCGTCTGACCGAGCCGCAGTACGGCCTGCTGCTGTGCAAGGGCAATACCGGCGTGGATAAAACGAAGCAGATGGGTCTTTCCGGGTTGTTCCTGTCGCCCGATGTCAATGTCCTGTGGTACAGTGCCTGCCGTATCGTTCGCAACGAGGCGATCCGCCGCGGCGATACGGAAACGGCGGAGCAGGCGACGGCGGTGATCGAGCGGATCGAGGTGGGGTTCCGCCGCGTGTTTTTCAACGAAGGCACCGGGTATTTTCGCGCCGGTGCCAACCGTGACCTGTCACCGGCGGCACTGGAGATCCATCACAACTCCCTGACCTTGGGATATGATTACCCCTATGGTATGTACCTGATGCGCGATATGGTGTCGCAGCTGGCGCGGTACCAGTCCTGTGAGCTGTACCACCCCTTCGGACATCGCGCGGTGGCGATCGACAGTCCGATGCCGTCCGGCTGGTGGAAATTCGTACACATGAATCAGCACAACGGGCACGAAATGAAGCTGCAGCGCGTCGCCGGGAACATGGCGGAGGTGTACCGCGTGATGGGCGAAACGATGAAGCGTGCCGATCGCTGGAAGATTGCCGAGGAAACGACGAATTTTTCGCGCTTTGCCATTCACCCGGATCAGGTGTGCGATTGGCAGAGCTTTTCCGCTACAGCGCAAATGGAAGCGTTGCGCGCCGGCGTTGCCGGAATTCTGCGGCACCGTGGCGGCCTGTGCTATTTGCCTGCCGGGGACAGCGGCACCGTTCGAGTGGAGGGCGTTCCGGTCGGTAACTATCGCATTGCGATCGCGGTGAGCGGCTGTGGCTCGTTTGCGACGATGAAGTGTGCCGGACGTCATGTCAAGGGAACGCTACAGCTGCCGACGGATGTGATCTGCGATGCCGACGAGACCCTGCAGATATGCCGTACCGACCGCCGTCCGTCGTATCCGGTGTTGTTGACGGCCATCGATTTGCCGGTTCGCCGGGTCGTGTCGCACACCGATCGCACCCTGCTGGAATGTGCCGGAACGGCACACACGCCGATGCTGTGGCAGGCTCCGACCGAGCCGACAGTGTTGGTCAACGGTCAGCCGGTCGAGGTTGTCTGGGACGCCGCCGCGCACGTGGCAACGGTGGATCGGCTGTGGTGCGAGGGCGATCGTGTCGAGACGATTTTGAAATAAAATTCGAAAATCTGCCGGAAAAATTTCGATAAAGGACTTGACGGCAGAGAAAAACCAGTGTATAATCAATGGGTATCGTTGTGAATATACGAAACGAAAACCCCTGCTATCAGGCGGAGGGAGGGAATAAGAATGTCAGAGGTCAAGGTCAAAGAGAACGAATCTCTGGACAGCGCTCTGCGCCGTTGGAAGAAGTCATGTGCCCGCTCCGGTGTCCTCGCCGAGGTGCGTAAGCGTGAGCATTATGAGAAGCCTTCTGTTCGTCGCAAGAAGAAGTCCGAGGCTGCTCGTAAGAGAAAGTTCAAATAACAACGAAACGGGCGTAAGCCCGTTTTTTGTTTATCACGAAGGGAGAACGGTATGGGAAAGACCTGGTGTTATCGGCGTGTTACCGAAATCACTCCGGAAATTCTGGAAAAGCACGGGATTCGCGGATTACTGCTGGATGTTGACAATACGCTGACGACCTACGACAGCACGGAGCTGGCGGAGGGCGTTCCGGAATGGCTGGAATCGATGAAGCGGGCCGGGGTGGCGCTCACCGTCGTGTCCAACGCGGTAGACCGTCGGATAGCCCCGTTTGCCGAAAAATTGGGTCTGCGGCACATCTCGCTGTCCTGCAAGCCGTCTCCGATCGGCTTTTGGCGTGCGGCACATCGAGTCGGATTGCCGTTGCGGCAGTGTGCCGCCGTGGGCGATCAGATTTTTACCGACTGGTTCGGCACCAAGCTTAGCGGTGTCTCCTGCTTTTTGCTGGAGCCGATCCGCACCGATAACGAAAAGCCGTTTTTGCGCTTGCGTCGGCGTTGGGAAAAACCGTTTCGCCGCGCTCTGCGCCGTAAGGAGGAGCAAGGATGACAGCACGGTTCGGGCCTGCCGGCAACGGCAATTCTTTTTACGATTCCGGGCACAAAGCCACCGTGGAGGCACCGGCATGGCTGGGCTCCCTGGGCTTGACTGCCTATGAATATCAGTGCGGCCGCGGCGTTCGCGTGACGGAGGCGACGGCGCGCGCTATGGGCGCCGAGGCGGCAAAGCACGGGATTCAGCTTTCTCTGCATGCGCCGTATTTCATTTCTCTGGCGTCGGCCGAACCGGAAAAGCGGGACAATTCCATCCGTTATATTTTGGAAAGTGCCCGTGCCGTCGTCCAAATGGGCGGTGAACGCATCGTGGCGCACCCCGGCGGATTGGGTGGCTTGTCCCGCGCCGAAGCAACGGCGCTGGCGTCGCAGACCTTGCGCCGGGCGCAGGAGGCGCTGGACGCCGAAGGCCTGTCACAGGTACGCATCTGCCCGGAAACCATGGGTAAGATCAACCAGCTCGGCGATCTGGACGAGGTGCTGCAATTCTGTTCGCTGGACGAGCGATTTTTGCCCTGCATCGATTTCGGTCATTTGAACAGCCGCACCCTGGGCGGCATGAACAGCCGCGAGGCGTTTGCCGCGCTGCTGGATCAGTTGCATAACACTCTTGGCTCGGAGCGCGGTGCCACATTCCATGCTCATTTTTCCAAGATCGAATATACCAAGGGTGGCGAAAAAAAGCACCTGACCTTTGCCGACGCGGTGTACGGGCCGGAGCCGGAGCCGCTGATGCGCCTGATCCGTGAACGGGGGCTGACGCCGACCTTTATCTGCGAATCCGACGGCACCCAGGCGGAGGACGCGCTGACATTGCAGCAGCTTTATCGCGGCGAGGTGATTGTATGACCGCCCGTTTACAGGCGTTGGCACGGCGTTTGCCGCCCCACACGGCGGCGTTGCTGGCGGCACCGCACCATCTGTGCTATCTTACCGGCTTCCCGTCGGGCGACAGTTGGGTGCTTGTGACCGAAGAAAAAGCCTATTTTTTGACGGATTTTCGCTACATCGAGCAGGCTCGTCAAACGGTGCACGGTGCCGAATGCCGTCAGGTCGTCCGAATGACGGAGGAGCTGCAGACGTTGGCGGAGCGCCACGGGGTACGCACCCTGCTGATCGAAACGGAGTATACCACGACAGCCGCTTTGACGCGTCTGCGCCGTGGGCTTCCGTCGCTGACCGTTTCCGACAGCGACGAGCTGGATCGTTGGATGTCGGAGCTTCGCGCCGTCAAGTCGGCGGACGAGGTTGAAAAAATCC
>CAYQBP010000077.1:0-1743 GCA_964415745.1 uncultured Eubacteriales bacterium | reverse complement strand
CGCTTCGGCGTCCGCATCGAGGACATGGTGCTGATTACCGACAACGGTTGCCGCAATCTGACGCACGCACCGAAAGAATTGATCTGCCTGTAATATCGCTTATCGGGGACACATATACTGTACCACAAAACAAAACGGGATGTGTGTGCTATGTTTGTGTTCTCCATAAAAGCGGATCGGAAGCATTTGATCGCGGCCGCCGCGGCATTGGCGGTCGCCGTTGTGGTTCTTGTGTTGGCGGTGGTGTTGCCGGGCAACCGTGCCGCTACGGTATCCCGTACGGTCGATTGGAGGGTTACCTCTGTCGAGGAACGGGTGCGACTGGCGCACGATCTGGGCTACGAGGTGGACGCGACCAGTGAATGTATTGAAGAAATTCGCGTGCCGGACGATCCGGACGCGACGCTGGTCGCCTACGACGCTTTGCAGGAGGCGGCCGGACTGAGCTTGCTGAAGCACAGCGGAAAACGGGTGAAATTTTATACCTACACGGTGAACAATACCGCCGATGCCAAGACCACGTGGGTGCATTTTTACGTGTATCACGACCGCGTGGTTGCCGGCGATGTGACGACCGCCGGCCCGAACGGTGTGCAAAAAGGCTTGATGTGACAGGAGAAGGACTATGCTACAGCGATTGGACAAAATGATTGCTTCACAGGGGACGGTCAGTCGCAGTGAAACGGTGCGCCTGATCCGCTCCGGACGGGTCACGGTGGACGGTGTCGTTTGCCGTGACGCCTCTCGCAAGGTGGAGGAGTCGTGTGCTGTCACTGTGTCGGGGAAGCCGTTGGTCTATCAACGGTTTTCCTATATTATGATGAACAAGCCGTCCGGCATTTTGTGTGTTTCGCGTGATCCGCGTGCCGAAACGGTGCTGGACCGCTTGCCGCCGGAATTAAAGCGAAAGGGTCTGTTTCCTGCCGGACGGTTGGACAAGGATACCGTCGGGCTGGTGCTGCTTACGGATGACGGCGATTTTGCACATCGCCTGCTGGCGCCGAAAAGCGACATTCTCAAGCGGTATTTGGTGCGTCTGGACGGGCCGCTGAGCACGGAGCAGCTTCATCGCTTTTCCGAGGAGATCGTGCTGGCAGATGGCACGGTGTGCCGCCCGGCACAGCTGCGTGTTTTGGAGGACGGTGAACAGCCTCTGGCGGAGATCGGCATCACCGAAGGACGCTATCACCAGATCAAGCGTATGTTCGGCACGATCGACCGCGGCGTGGTCTGGCTCAAGCGGATCGCCATCGGGCCGCTGACGCTGGATCCGACTTTGGCTGAGGGAGAAGCGCGTCCGTTGACGGAGGAGGAACGGACCCGTCTCGTGGATTCGACGCTTTTTGTGCATTACAGATAATATTGCGTAAAAAAGTTTGTGCATAAAGGATATGGTAAAATCCAAAAATATCTGTTAAAATAAGGAAGCATGATAATGTGCGGTAGTGGTATTTTCCGCACAAGTTTATTTGAGAAAGAGAATTTGGAGGTCATCAAATGGCAAGTCTGTCTCTGAAGAACATTTACAAGAAGTACCCCGGTGGGGTCATTGCCGTCTCCGATTTCAATCTGGAGATCAAGGATCAGGAATTTGTTATTCTGGTTGGTCCTTCCGGCTGTGGTAAGTCCACCACGCTGCGTATGATCGCCGGCTTGGAAGAAATCTCCAGCGGTGAGCTGTACATCGGCGACCGCCTGGTTAACGACGTTGCGCCGAAGGATCGCGACATCGCCATGGTTTTC
>CAYQBP010000076.1:0-6138 GCA_964415745.1 uncultured Eubacteriales bacterium | reverse complement strand
CGAGCGGCGTCACAAGGACAGCGTACAAACCGTGGCGATCGTCGGGTACACCAACGCCGGTAAATCCACGCTGATGAACCACCTGACGTCGGCCGGAGTGCTGGCGGAGGACAAGCTCTTTGCCACGCTGGACACCACCTCGCGCGCACTGAAGCTGCCGGACGGGCGAACCGTTCTGCTGATCGACACGGTGGGACTGGTGCGCCGTCTGCCCCACCACCTGGTGGACGCCTTCCGCTCCACGCTGGAGGAGGCCACCGAGGCCGATGTGGTGCTCAATCTGTGTGATATTTCCAGCCCCGAAGCCGAGGAGCACCTGACGGTGACACGGGAGCTGCTGCAGCAGCTCGGCCGCGGTGACCGACCGGTGCTGACCGTGTTCAACAAATGCGACCGGATCGCGGCGTTGCCTGCCTTGGAGCCGGACGGCTCCGCGCCGCTGTGTATCAGCGCCAAAACCGGCGGTGGCATCGACCGACTGCTGACACGCATTGCCGAAGCGTTGCCGCCCGACCGTCGGCGCGTGCGGCTGTTGCTGCCGTTTGACAAGGGCGCGCTGGCCGGGCTTTGCCGTCGTGAGGGGGCGGTCGAGTACGAAAGCTACTGCGAAAACGGACTGGAGATGACCGTAACGCTCAGCCTGCGTATTTTGGAGCAGGTGCGGCCGTATATCGTCGCGGAATAAGGGGCATACTACTCCCGACACGAAGCAGGGAGTGTGATCGGTACGAATCGAAAGGGCAAGCGCTCCGCCTCGGACGCGGTGCAGAACAGCACGCGCGCCATGGTGGAGCAGGGACGCGGAGAGATCCTGTCGGATATTTTGGGAAGCTATACCGGCACCGCGCAAAACGGGGATACGCCGGAGCAGGACGCCGACGACCTGTAAAAAACAACCGTCCGCCGCGTGGGAGAGAGCCTGTAATGAGGTTCTCTCCCCTCTTTTTATACAATATCATAATGAACGGGCACCCCTCGGCAGAAGGGTGCCCGTGAGCCTTATAAGGGCCGCTCAACGGCGACGCCGCCGGTTCGGTCACGCGGTGGTGACATCGACTACTGTTAAGTGATTTTCCTTTACAGTGAAGCGAATGGTATGCGACGCAAAGGTCATGGCATACACGCGGTCGGGGTCATGCTGGTATGCCGGGCGCGGGTCCTGCCGCAAAATGCGGATCACGCCGGTCTGTCGCTCCGGCTCGATCCGGGACAGCAGAGCATCGGGAAACTCGACCGTCAGCTCATAATCCCTCACCGCATCGGAAAAGCCGCCGATCGCTTCGGGGTGGGCATCGGTATAGGCCAGATAGGGCTTGATGTCCAAAATCGGCGTTCCGTTTTTCAGATCGGCGCCGCCGACGCGGAGGACGACGCCCTCCCCCTCGCGCTCCTCGACGCCGAGCAGTCTGACCGAGGACAGACCGATCGGATTGGGGCGAAACGGCGAACGGGTGGCGAAAACGCCCATGCGGCGGTTGCCGCCCAGACGCGGCGGTCGGACGGTGGGGCTCCATGTCTCCCGCTGTGCTTCGGAAAAGTGCCACAGCAGCCACAAATGGGAATATTCCTCGATGCCGCGCAGTGCCTCCCGGTTGCGGTACGACTCGGTGAACACCACGTTGGAGACCACCTCCGGCACCAAACCGCTCTGACGCGGAATACCGAATTTATCGGTAAAATCGTTGTGAATGTGTGCGATGACCTTCCATTCTTCCATCGTGCTTCCTCACTGACTCAGGCTTGTGTTTTGTCCGATTTGAGGCGCCACGGCCGCTCCGATGCGGCCACGTCGCCTCACTGACAATCAGTATACCGCATTTCCCCGATAATTTCAAGGAAAACCGCCGAAGCCGCGCGATTTTTTGCGCGAAAAATATTGACAACACGCGCGCTTCGGTGCATACTATTAACGGTTGTAGCTGTAAGTAAAATCCGCCCCAAAGGCACTGCCTGTCGCGGTGCTGTCGGGCTTTACCATAGTCCGCTTTACATCCGTTTGTGTTAGGGGGAATTCTATGAGCTTTATTGAATTTATCCACCAACTGATCGGCAGTCCCATGCTGATGATCTCAACCCTGCTGACGCTGGGCGTGATCCTCGTCAACGGCTGGACCGACGCTCCCAACGCCATCGCCACCTGCGTGTCCACGCGCGCCATCGAGGTTCGCAAAGCCATCATCATGGCCGCCATCTTCAACTTCCTCGGTGTCCTGGTGATGACCTCCATCAACGCCTCCGTCGCGTTCACCATCTACAACATGGTGGATTTCGGCGGCGATTCGCATCAGGCGCTGATCGCCCTGTGTGCCGCCATGGCCGCCATCGTCATCTGGGCGACGGTCGCGTGGTACTTCGGTATTCCCACCAGCGAAAGTCACGCGCTGATCGCCGGTGTATCCGGTGCCGCCGTGGCCATTCAGAACAGCTTTTCCGGCATCAACGGCACCGAATGGATCAAGGTCATCTACGGCATTCTGCTGTCGACCGCGCTGGGCTTCGTGCTCGGCTTCCTGTGCTCCAAGCTCACCGTGCTTCTGTTCCGCAACAAGAACCGTCTCAAATCCGAGCGCTTCTTTTCCGGCGCGCAGGTCACCGGCGGTGCCGCCATGGCGTTTATGCACGGCGCGCAGGACGGGCAGAAGTTTATGGCGATCTTCCTGCTGGGCGCCGCCATGGCCAACGGTCAGGCGAGCACCACCGATTTCAACGTGCCGATCTGGCTGATGATCCTGTGCTCGGCGGTGATGGGTCTGGGCACCTCGATCGGCGGCTACCGCATCATCAAATCCGTGGGCATGGACATGGTGAAGCTGAAGCCGTATCAGGGCTTTGCGGCGGATTTTGCCGCCACGTTGTGCCTGCTCCTATCCTCGCTGACCGGTATCCCCGTCAGCACCACACACACCAAAACCACCGCGATCATGGGCGTCGGCGCCGCGCGGCGTATGAGTAACGTCAACTGGGGCGTGGTCAAGGATCTGGTCATGACCTGGGTATTCACCTTCCCCGGCTGTGGCTTATTGGGATTCGGAATGGCAAAACTGTTCTTAGTATTATTTGCGTAAAGGAGAACAAGAAAATGGCGAAGAAAAAAGGTAACAACTATTTTGAGCTTATTAAAGCGCAGGCCGCGTATTGCCGGCAGGCCTCCAATCTGCTGGAAACGATCCTGTGCGATTTTGACCCGGAGCGTATCGCGGAATATCATCGGCAGATGCATGACATCGAGCACACCGCCGACGGCGTGCATCACGATATTCTGAACCGGCTTTCGACGGAGTTTATCACCCCCATCGACCAGGAGGACATCCTGCGGCTGGTGCAGATCATCGACGACATCACCGACGCGCTGGACGAGGTGATCCAGGACATTTACATCTACCACATCGACCGCATCACCGACGAAACGGCGGAGCTGGCCCGGACGGTCGCCAAGTGTGTATCCGCCCTGTGCGAAGCCACCGACGAGCTGAAAAGCTTCAAAAAGCCGGACGTTCTGCGTACCAAGCTGGTCAAGGTCAACGACGTGGAGGGCGAGGCAGACGCAATCTATGCCAGGGCGATCTACAACCTGTTCGGCTCCACCTCCGACGCCAAGGTGCTGCTCGGCGGCAAGGCGGTGTACGAAAGCCTGGAGCAATGCTGTGATTTGTGCGAGCACGCCGCCGACGTCATCGCGCAGGTCATCATCAAGAATACCTGAGTCGGCTCTACGATTCCGCCCCGTCCTCTCGAAAACGGAGAGTGCGGAGCGACGCGACACAAAGACAAGCAAAGCGAGCCGTGCAACGGCTTGCACACAAGCCGACCGATGAAAGGGAGAGCATTATGGCAGACAAGCAACCCCAATACGTTTACGTTGAACCGGAGAGCTATTTTAGCAAGGCGATGAGAAAAGCCGCCGGTATCGGTGAGTATGCGAAAAAAGGCGCCGACAAGGCGGAGACCAAAGCGGACTCCGGCGAGGAAAAAGAAGCGCAGGAGTGAGCCGGGCGGTGCTTGTACCGTTCCTTTCGCCCTTCTCCGGAAGCAACGATTTTCAAGGCGACGAATAAGCGCGGATAAAGCCCCAAGGACGTGCGTCCTTGGGGCTTTGTGATTGGTACATGAAAAAGATATTTTTCAATTTTGTGTTAAAGATTTGAACTACTGCGTTACTTTGTACCCTTTGCTGTATTCAGTGAGGCAATCAGCATTCGCTTAATTTCCTCAGCTGTAGCAAGAAGCTTTTCAAAGTCGTATTCTATCAAATTCGTTCTGTCCAACAATGTGAGCCAATAGAGGCTCTCACCCGTTTCCTTCAACGCAATGTGTAGTTTGGATATAAAATCCGTTTTGCTGTTACCGTAGACGGCTTCGTTGATATTTGCGCCGATGCTCGTTGCAGAACGGAGAAGCTGCTTAGCGATCGTCGTATCTTTCTTCGTTTTGGAAAAGCATTCATAGAAAAGCACTATATTCGTTGCAAAATCGAGAGATTTTGTAAGCAGAGGACTATTCATTCTGTTCGCCTCTAACTTAAGTATAGCACGGTTTAATTTTCAAATCAACACTTTGCAGAGCAAAGTTTCTCTCTTCTCTATTCTCTTTTCAGTTTACTCTGGAAACGACGATTTTCAGAGAATAGTCAAGAGTGAAAAAGTGAATAGAGAAGAGAACCAAAAAGAAACGACGATATTCTTACGAAAATCGTCGTTTCTTTTTGGCCCGCCCGGAGGGATTCGAACCCCCGGCCTTTGGAATCGGAATCCACTGCGATATCCAGCTTCGCCACGGGCGGATGTTGACCTTTGTTATTTTACACCGTTTCGCCGCGTTTTGCAATACCTAAATTGCAAAAATATTCTTTTCTTTCGCGGCTTGCCAAAGAACGCGCCGTGTGATACAATACTCGTTACAATCTTCATCGACCGTACAAAGGAGGATTCACATGCCCTTTCTGCCGATCACCAAACAGGAAATGCTGGCCTGCGGCTGGGATCGCCCCGACTTCATCATCGTTACCGGCGACGCGTATGTAGACCACCCCTCCTTCGGAACCGCCATCATCTCCCGTGTGCTGGAGCACGCCGGGTATCGCATCGGCATCATACCTCAACCGCGCTCCGACGCCGATTATCAGCGCTTCGGTGCGCCGCGGTACGGCTTTTTCGTCAACAGCGGCAACATCGACTCCATGGTGGCGCACTACACCGCCGCCAAAAAGCGCCGCAGTGAGGACGCCTACTCCCCCGGCGGCCGCGCCGGTCTGCGTCCCGACCGCGCCGTCATCGTCTACGCCAAGGCCGTTCGGCGGCTGTTTCCGTCGCTTCCCGTCGCCATCGGCGGCATCGAAGCCTCGTTGCGCCGCTTTGCCCACTACGACTACTGGGACGACCGCGTGCGCCCCTCCGTGCTGCTGGAGTCCGACGCCGACCTGCTCATGTACGGCATGGGCGAAAAGCACATCGTGGAAATTGCCGACCGTCTGCGCGACGGTGCCGATATTCACACCCTGACCGATATTCGCGGCACCTGCTACGCCGTCCGCACGACGGACTACCGCCCCCAGCCGGTGAAGGAATGTCCCAGCTTTGAAGCGGTCAGCGCGCCGACCGAGCAGGGCAAGCGCCTGTACGCCGACTCCTGCCGGATCCAACAGCAGGAGCACGACCCGGTGCGTGGCAAAACCGTGATACAGCGTCACGGCGACCGCATCGTGGTGCAAAATCCGCCGCACGCGCCCCTCACCACCGAGGAGATGGACGCGGTGTATGCCCTGCCGTTCATGCGCGATTATCACCCGTCCTACGAGCCGCTCGGCGGCGTACCCGGTATTCAGGAGGTAAAATTCTCCATCATTCACAACCGCGGCTGTATCGGCGCCTGCAATTTCTGTTCGCTCGCCTATCATCAGGGACGGCAGATCACCTGCCGCAGTCACGAATCGGTCATCGCGGAGGCGAAGGCGATCACCGAAATGCCGGATTTCAAGGGCTACATCCACGACGTCGGCGGCCCCACCGCCAACTTCCGCTTTCCCGCTTGCGACAAGCAGCTCACCGCCGGTCTGTGCGCCGACCGCAAATGTCTGGCGCCCGAAAAATGCCCGGCGGTCAAGGTGGATCACAGCGACTATCTGGCTCTGCTTCGCAAGCT
>CAYQBP010000075.1:0-6158 GCA_964415745.1 uncultured Eubacteriales bacterium | reverse complement strand
TACCGGGCTGAATACCGGCGGCATGGGCACCGTGGCACCGAACCCGTATTACACGGAGGACGTGGCCGCGCAGTGCATGGAAACGATTTTCCTGCCGACGATGCGTGCCATGCAGGCCGAGGGTCGTCCCTTCAAGGGGTGCCTGTATTTCGGTCTGATGCTGACCCCGGACGGGCCGAAGGTGATCGAATACAATTGCCGCTTCGGCGATCCGGAAACGCAGGTGGTGCTGCCCCTGCTGGAAAGCGACCTGCTGACGGTGATGCAGGCGGTCACGAACGGTACACTGAAGGATACCGAGGTGCGGTTCCGCGACGGTCACGCCTGCTGTGTCATCTTGGCGTCGGCCGGATACCCGTCGGCATACGAAAAGGGCCTGCCGCTCACCATTCCGTCGGAAGCGGCGGCGCACACCTACGTGGCCGGTGCCAAGCTGGCAGACGGTACGCTGGTGACGGACGGCGGCCGTGTGCTGGGTGTGACCGCGGTGGCGGACACTCTGCCGGAGGCGATTCGGGAGGCGTACCGCCTGGCGGATACGGTTTCCTTTGACAACAAGTATTGCCGCCGTGACATCGGCGCAAAAGCATTGAAAGCAACGGAGGTTCACTGATGGTATACCGTGTATTTGTGGAAAAAAAGCGTGAGCTGGCAAACGAGGCGAAGTCGCTGTTGGCGGACGTCAACGGACTTCTGGGCATTTCATCGCTGACGGACGTGCGGATCATCAACCGTTACGATGCGGAAAACATTGCGGAGGAGCTGTTTGACCGCGCCAAAACCACGGTGTTTTCCGAGCCGCAGTTGGACACGGCCTCCGACGCGGTGGATTTGACCGGCGCCACCGTGTTCGCGGTGGAATATCTGCCGGGGCAGTTTGACCAACGCGCCGATTCGGCGGCACAGTGTATTCAGATTTTGTCGCAGGGCGAGCGCCCGACGGTGCGTACCGCCAAGGTGTATGCTCTGTACGGTGCTTTGACCGAAGCGGAGCTGGCGGAGATCAAAAAATACGTAATCAATCCGGTGGAAGCGCGTGAAGCGGCGCTGGAAAAGCCGCAAACGCTGGAGCGCGATTACACCGTGCCGACCGAGGTGGACACGCTGGAGGGCTTTATCGCGCTGGATCGTGCCGGGCTGGAGCGCTTTGTCGAGTCTTACGGGCTGGCGATGGACGCCGACGACATTGCGTTTTGCCAGGCGTATTTCCGCTCGGAGCAGCGTGACCCCACCATCACCGAAATCCGCATGATCGATACCTACTGGTCGGATCACTGCCGTCACACCACGTTTTTGACGGTGATCGATGATGTAAGGTTTGAGGACGACCTGTTGCAGTCGGCCTACGAGGACTATTTGGCGGTGCGTCGGGAGCTGGGCCGTACCAAGCCGATTTGCCTGATGGATCTGGCGACGGTGGCGGTCAAGTGGTTGCGCCGAAACGGCAAGCTGGATAAGCTGGACGAATCGGAGGAGATCAACGCCTGCACGGTGAAGATCGAGATCGAGGTGGACGGCAAGCCGGAGCCGTGGCTACTGCTGTTTAAGAACGAAACACACAATCACCCCACCGAGATCGAGCCATTTGGTGGTGCGGCGACCTGCATTGGCGGTGCGATCCGCGATCCGCTGTCGGGTCGTTCGTACGTGTACGGTGCCATGCGCGTGACCGGTGCGGCAGACCCGCTCAAGCCGGTTGCCGAAACCATTCCCGGCAAGCTGCCTCAGCGCAAGATCGTCACGACGGCGGCGGCGGGCTATTCCTCCTATGGTAACCAGATCGGTCTGGCGACCGGTATTGTGGACGAGCTGTACCACGACGGCTATGCGGCCAAGCGCATGGAGATCGGCGCGGTGGTGGCGGCGGCTCCTGCCGCCAACGTGCGGCGTGAGCGCCCCGATCCTGGCGACATCGTGATTTTGCTCGGCGGTAGCACCGGCCGTGACGGCATCGGCGGTGCGACCGGCTCCTCCAAGGCGCACAACGCTCATTCGGTGGAAACGTGCGGCGCCGAGGTGCAAAAGGGCAACGCGCCGGAGGAGCGCAAATTACAGCGGTTGTTCCGCAATCCTACGGCGTGCCGCATGATTAAGCGGTGCAACGACTTCGGCGCCGGCGGCGTGTCGGTGGCGATTGGAGAATTGGCGGACGGCCTGGAGATCGATCTTAATGCCGTACCGAAGAAATATGAGGGACTGGACGGCACCGAGCTGGCGATTAGCGAATCGCAGGAGCGCATGGCGGTGGTCGTGGAGCCGAAGGACGTCGAGCTGTTTTTGGCGTTGGCGGCGTCGGAAAACCTGCAGGCGTGTCCCGTGGCGGTGGTGCGTGCCGAGCCGCGTCTCGTTATGCTGTGGAACGGCAAGCGCATCGTGGACATCAGCCGCGAATTTCTGAATTCCAACGGTGCGGAAAAGCACGTGGTAATCACACCGGAAAAGCCGGTTGTGCCGCATCGCGAAATCACCGGCGGCTTTGTTGAAAACTATACGGCGCTCGCCGCCGATCTGAATGTATGCTCCAAGCGTGGCCTGTCTGAGCGGTTCGATTCCACCATCGGCGCCGGTACGGTGCTGATGCCGTTCGGCGGCAAGCACCAGCTGACCCCCATTCAGGCCATGGTGCAAAAGGTCTCGGTGGAAAAGGGGCATACCGACGATTGCTCCTTCATGGCGTGGGGCTATAACCCCTTTGTGGCGGAGCAAAGCCCGTACCACGGCGCATATTTGGCTGTGGTGGAATCGGTCAGCAAGCTGATTGCCACCGGTGCGTCGTTTGAGGACGTGTATCTGACCTTCCAGGAATATTTTGAGCGTCCCGGAAAGGACGGCAAACGGTGGGGCAAGCCGCTGGCGGCTCTGTTGGGCGCGTTCCGTGCTCAGTGTGAGCTGGGCATCGGTTCCATTGGCGGAAAGGACTCCATGAGCGGCTCCTTTGAGGATCTGGACGTGCCGCCGACGCTGGTTTCCTTTGCTGTGACAACGGGCAAGGCGGACGAGGTCGTGTCGCCGGAATTTAAGCAGGCGGGCCACACGGTGGTATGCCTGACTCCGGAATACGACGAAAACGGCTTGCCGAAGACCGAGTCGTTGCTGGCGACCTTCCGCCGCGTGACCGAGCTGATGCGTGCCGGCAAGGCGGTGGCGTGCTACACGCCCGGCTACGGCGGCATCGGAGAGGCTGTTATGAAAATGTGCTTCGGCAACGGTCTCGGCTTCCGCTATGCGGACGGCTGGTGCCCGAAGTGCGTGTTTGGGTATCACTACGGCAGCTTCCTGCTGGAGGTGACCGAGCCCGTAGAGGATGCGCGCATCGTCGGTGCCGTGACCGACGACGGTCGGATTTCGCTGGGCGAGGAGCAGGTAGCGTTGACCGAGCTGCTCGGCGTGTACGAGGACAAGCTGGAAAGCGTGTACAGCTGTAATATTCCGCAGGACGGCGGTACGATGGAGACCTTCAGCTACACGGCGACACAGCGCGTGGCACCGGCAATCAAGGTCGCCAAGCCGAAGGTACTGATCCCGGCATTTCCGGGCACCAACTGCGAATATGACAGTGCCAAGGTCATGCGCGATGCCGGTGCCGAGCCGGAGATCGTGGTGGTGAAGAATCTGACCTCCGCGCACATTCAGGCGAGCGTGGAGGAATTTGCCGAAAAGCTCAAAACGGCACAAATGGTATTTATTCCCGGCGGCTTCTCCGGCGGCGACGAGCCGGACGGCAGTGGCAAGTTCATCACCGCCTTCTTCCGCAATGCCGCGGTTAAGGAGGGCGTGACCGAGCTGCTGGAGCAACGCGACGGCCTGATGTGCGGTATTTGCAACGGCTTCCAGGCGCTGATTAAGCTGGGTCTGGTGCCGTACGGCAAAATCATGGACACCGACGAGTCCTGTCCGACCCTGACGTTCAACACCATCGCGCGTCACCAGTCGCGCATTGTCCGTACACGGGTGGCGTCCAACAAGTCGCCGTGGCTGGCGCTGACCGAGGTGGGCGACATCTATCACGTGCCGATCTCGCACGGCGAGGGCCGCTTCCTGGCGGACGAGAGCCTGATCCGTCAGCTGGCGGCGAACGGCCAAATCGCCACGCAGTATGTGGACGACACCGACTGCGCCACGGCCGACGTGCACTTCAACCCGAACAACTCGCTGTTCGCCATCGAGGGTATCACCTCGCCGGACGGCCGTGTTTTCGGCAAGATGGGTCACAGCGAGCGTGTGGGCTCCGGACTGTATCGCAATGTACCGGGTCGCTACGAAATCCGTATGTTTGAAGCGGCCGTGAAGTATTTTCGTTAAAAAGGGGAGTGTCAAGCATGAATTTCTTTGAAGAACTGCAAGCCTACGATCCGGCGGTTGCCGATGCCTGCCATCTGGAGCTGGAGCGTCAGCAACACAACATCGAGCTGATCGCTTCGGAAAACATCGTGTCCAAGGCGGTGCTGTTGGCCGCCGGCGGCGTGCTGACCAACAAATACGCCGAGGGCTATCCGGGCAAGCGCTATTATGGCGGTTGCCAGTGCGTGGATATCGTGGAGGAGATCGCGTGCGACCGTGCGAAGAAGCTGTTCGGTGCCGAGCACGCCAACGTACAGCCGCACAGCGGAGCCAATGCGAATTTGGCGGTCTTTTTCGCCCTGCTTCAGCCGGGCGACACCGTGATGGGCATGAACCTCCAGCAGGGCGGCCACCTGTCGCACGGCTCCCTGGTGAACATTTCCGGTAAATATTTCCACATTGTCCCCTACGGTGTCAGCGACGATACCGAAATGATCGACTACGACGAGATGCGCCGGTTGGCACTGGAGTGCAAGCCGAAGCTGATCGTGGTCGGCGCCAGCGCCTATTCCCGCGTTATTGATTTTCCGCGGTGCCGCGAAATTGCGGACGAGGTGGGCGCGTATCTGATGGTGGACATGGCACACATTGCCGGTCTGATCGCCGCCGGTGTGCACCCGTCGCCGGTACCGTATGCCGACGTGGTGACCACGACTACGCACAAAACCCTGCGCGGCCCGCGCGGCGGCATGATCCTGTGCCGCGAAGCGCTTGCCAAGCAGATCGACAAGGCGGTGTTCCCCGGCACACAGGGCGGCCCACTGATGCACATCATCGCCGCCAAGGCGGTGGCACTGGGCGAGGCGCTGACCGACGAATTCCGCGTGTATCAGCAGAACGTGGTCAAAAACGCCGCGGCGCTGTGCCGCGGTCTGATGGATCGCGGTCTCTCCATCGTGTCGGGCGGCACCGACAACCACCTGATGCTGCTCAAGCTGACGGAAACCGGCGTGACCGGCAAGGAGCTGGAGCACCGGCTGGACGAGGTGCACATCACCGCCAATAAGAACACCATTCCCAACGATCCGCAAAGCCCGTTTGTTACCAGCGGTCTGCGTCTCGGCACACCGGCTGTCACCACACGCGGCTTCGGCACGGCGGAAATGGACAAGATCGCCGGTTGGATCTACGACACGGTGTACGATTTTGAAAACAGCCGCGAGCGTGTCAGCCGCGAGGTGCAGGCGCTGTGTGAGCAGTTCCCCATTTATTAAAAAAGGAAGTGCGACTATGGCATATTTATCGGATATTGAGATTGCACAGGCGTGTTCCATGAAGCCGATCGCCGAGATTGCCGAAACGGCGAAGATCGACGCGCGGTATTGGGAGCCCTACGGCCATTATAAGGCAAAGATCGATCCGGCACTGCTGAAGGACACCACCCGTAAGGACGGCAAGCTGATTTTGGTTACGGCGATCACGCCGACACCGGCCGGTGAGGGAAAAACCACCACCACGATCGGCCTGGCGGACGGACTGCGCCGTATCGGCAAGGACGTGACGGTTGCACTGCGTGAGCCGTCGCTCGGCCCGGTGTTCGGGGTCAAGGGCGGCGCCGCCGGTGGTGGCTATGCCCAGGTGGTGCCGATGGAGGACATCAACCTGCACTTTACCGGCGACTTCCACGCGATCGGCGCGGCAAACAACCTGCTGGCGGCCATGCTGGATAATCACATTCAGCAGGGCAATGCGCTCGGCATCGACGTGCGAAGGATCACCTGGAAGCGTTGCGTGGACATGAACGACCGCCAGCTCCGCTTTATCGTGGCCGGCATGGGCGGCAAGGTCAACGGCGTTCCGCGTGAGGATGGCTTTGA
>CAYQBP010000074.1:0-6173 GCA_964415745.1 uncultured Eubacteriales bacterium | reverse complement strand
CATCGATTCGTGCGCGGATATTGCAGGCTCCGTCGGCGCGTACCGTTTCAAACCAGAAAACCGGCCGATCGTTTTCCGTCGTAATGGCTCGGCGCACCGTAAGCGTTTCATTGAGCGGCGCCTCCGTCAGGTAATGGATTTGAATACCGGTAATGCGGTAACGGTCGATGTCCGGCAAAAAATCGCACAGCATATCCGGATAACGGGTGTTGTTCATGTGATTGTTGACGTCAACATCCGAGTAGCGCACCGTGCGTGTGCCGACCGTTTCCGTCTCCGGGTTCGGCCAGCGAAAGCGGAGGGACAGCGGAAGCGGCTCGTCGGTGCCGTAATGGATCGGAACCTCGCCTACCCGACACAGTGTCGCGGTGTGGAGATTCAGCAATGCCCATACGCTGGCGGCTTCGGCAATCAGCTCCTCGCCGCGGTATATCCGGTAAAATCGTTCATACGAAGCACCGCGCGGCGGGTTGTGTCCCCACGTCTGCACCGTGATGCGGTCGTAGGCCTGCAATGCATGGTACAGCTGAACATTCAGCCGACTGAGCACAAAGGAGTACCCCTGTGCGATCAGCTCGCGGTAGGTGGGGCCGTCGGCGCGCATTTGCGCGTCTGCCGCCTCCTGCAGATAGCGGCAGATCGCGGACGGATGCACCTCGCCGTTGTGGCCGGTGTCGTGTGAAAGAATTTCAAAGCTCGCCGTATACCGCATGCTGAAGGACTCCTTATTGAAGCTGTGCCAGACTTTGCTCCAGCAAAGCCAGCTTTTCGGCCAGTCGGGCCGCCTGATCCCGTGCCGTTTGCACCACGTTTGCCGGTGCTTTGTCGGTAAATGCGGAGTTGGACAGCCGCGCATTGACGCCATCCAGCTGCTTTTGCACGTTATCCTTTTCCTTTTGCAGACGTGCACGCTCGGCGGCTTTGTCTACCAGCTCGTCCAACGGGATTTTGATGGTAGCGTCGGCGGTGACGATGCTGACGGCACCGGGAATGTCAAAGTCGCTTCCCACCTGTACCTCCGAAGCGGAGGCCAGCCGCTGCATAAACGGGATACCGTCGGTAAAGGTGGCGGTAAAGGCGGTTTCCACAAACACCTGAGCCTTGCGGGACGGCGGCACGTTCATTTCGCCGCGGCGATTGCGGATAGCACCGATGGCCTCCATGATGCGCTCCATCTCCTTTTCCTCCTCGGAGAAGGAGAGAGCCTCGTCGTATACCGGCCACGGGGCGATCATCAGCGCGTCGCCCTCGTGAGGCAGGGACTGCCAAATTTCTTCGGTCACATAGGGCATGAACGGGTGCAGCAGTCTCAGCATACCGGTCATGACATACACCAGCACCTGACGCGCGGCACCGGCGTTTTCACCCTGCAGGCGTGCCTTGCACAGCTCGATGTACCAATCGCAGAAGCTGTCCCAGATAAAGTCGTACAGCTTTTGCACGGCGATTCCCAGCTCAAACTTGTCCAGATTTTCGGTAACGGCCTGAACCAGTGTGTTGAAACGGGAAACAATCCACTTGTCCTCCAGCGTCAGCTCATTCGGCAACGTCAGCGGCACCTCGTGGTCACCGATGTTCATCAGAATGAAGCGCGCGGCGTTCCACAGTTTGTTGGCAAAGTTGCGTGAGGCCTCGACCTTGTCGGTCATAAAGCGCATATCGTTGCCGGGGCTGTTGCCGGTTGCCAGCATGAAGCGCAATGCATCGGCGCCGTACTGATCGATGATCTCCAGCGGATCGATGCCGTTGCCGAGCGATTTGGACATTTTGCGTCCCTGCGAGTCGCGCACCAGGCCGTGGATCAGCACGGTCTGGAACGGTGCTTTTCCGGTATAGGCCAATCCGGAGAAGATCATGCGGCTGACCCAGAAGCCGATGATGTCATAGCCGGTAACCAGCGTGTTGGTGGGATAGAAGTACTTGAAATCCTCGCTTTCGGTGTTGGGCCAGCCCAGCGTGCTGAACGGCCACAGGGCAGACGAGAACCAGGTGTCCAGTGTGTCGGGGTCCTGCGTGAGCTGACCGCCGCAATGCGGACAGACGGCAGGCGCTTCCTTGGCGACCACGGCTTCACCGCAGTCGTTGCAGTACCACGCCGGAATCTGATGTCCCCACCACAGCTGACGGGAAATGCACCAGTCACGGGTGCCGCGCATCCAGTTCATATAGTTTTTGGTGAAGCGCTCCGGAACAAAGCGGATCTCGCCCTTTTCCACCGCTTCGATTGCCGGGGCGGCAAGCGGCTCCATCTTGACGAACCACTGCTTCGACACCATCGGCTCGATGGTGGAGTGGCAACGGTAGCAGGTGCCGACATCGTGACGGTGCGCTTCGGTTTCCTTTAAGTAGCCGCCGGCGGACAAATCCTCCAGAATGGCGCGGCGTGCTTCGTCGGTGGTCATACCGGCGTATTTTCCGCAATCCATCACCTGCGGCTCGTCGGCCGCCGCCTTGCCGGAAGCAAACAGCTCGTCGGCGGTCGCTTTGTCGGCGGCACCGGTCATGTGGCCGTCGTAGGTAAACACGCGAATGATGGGCAGATTGTGGCGACGTCCGACCTCGAAGTCGTTGGGGTCGTGTGCCGGTGTGATTTTCACCACGCCGGTGCCCTTGGTCATGTCGGCGTGCTCGTCGCATACGATCGGTAGCTCGCGTCCCACCAGCGGCAGGATCACGTGACAGCCGTGCAGATGAGCGTAGCGCGGGTCGTCGGCGTTGATGGCAACGGCGGTATCACCGAGCATCGTTTCCGGACGGGTGGTGGCCAACTCCAGCTGCTCGCCGGTCTCCTTGACGGTGTACAGCAGATGCCAGAAATGGCCGTCGCGCTCCTCATATTCCACCTCGGCGTCCGAGATGGAGGTGTCGCAGTGCGGACACCAGTTGACCATGCGGTTGCCGCGATAAATCAGCCCCTGCTCATACAGGCGCACAAAAACCTCACGCACGGCTTCGGAGCAGCCCTCGTCCATGGTGAAGCGCTCGCGATCCCAGTCACAGCTGGAGCCGAGCTTTTTCAGCTGGCTGACAATGCGATTGCCGTATTGATTTTTCCATGCCCAGGCGCGCTCCAAAAAGCCCTCGCGTCCCAGCATATCCTTGGTGAGGCCTTCCTTCCGCATGGCCTCCACGACCTTGGCTTCGGTGGCGATGGAGGCATGATCGGTGCCGGGAAGCCACAGCGTGGCATAGCCCTGCATACGCTTGAAGCGGATCAGAATATCCTGCAGCGTTTCGTCCAGAGCGTGGCCCATGTGGAGCTGACCGGTAACGTTCGGGGGAGGAATGACGATGGTGTACGGCGTTTTATCGGGATCCGGCTCGGCGTGAAACCAGCCGCCGTCCAGCCAAAAGCGGTAGATGCGATCCTCTACCTCTCGCGGTTCGTAGGTTTTGGCAAGTTCTTTATTTGTTGACATAAACCGTCCTCCAAAAGACAATATATATCAAAAGTATAACACGGTTTTTCGGTTTATACAAGACCGAAAATCAGAAAACCGTCTCATTTTTCAAAAGAAAAATCACCGCTGAGGGAAAAGCCGTTTTTGACGAAAAACGGCAGGGTGCTTTAGAATGATTTTCCGTGCGACGGAGGCCGGTGCGAGCGGTTGGAGCGGTGGCGAACCCGTCGGTGAGCCTTTGACGCTCTTGTGCAAAAACGCTATTTTTTCTCGACCGCTTCCGCCAAAATTTCTATGTGCACACGGCGGCAAATTCGGCACAAAATATTGTAATGCTTTTCCCCCTCTGCTATACTTATATATGAATTGAGATTCTTCGGCAAAAAGCAGGGGAAACCTCTTGCATTTTCAAAGAAAAAACGCTATAATACTACACGAATATGCGCGATACCAGCAAAACATTTGTGGAGGAGATCACACATCATGGTCAGAGCGATCGTAGGCGCCAACTGGGGCGACGAAGGAAAAGGCAAAATCACCGATTTGTTTGCCAGCGAGGCGGACATCGTCATTCGCTTTCAGGGCGGTGCCAATGCCGGCCACACCATCATCAACGAGCACGGGCGTTTTGCGCTTCACCTGATGCCGAGCGGCGTGTGCTATGACCACACCACCTGCATCATCGGCAATGGCGTGGCCTTGGACATCGAAAAGTTCTGCAAGGAGCTGGCGGACGTGAAGGCGGCCGGTCTGAATCCCAAGCTGCTGGTGTCCGACCGTGCCCAGATTTTGATGCCGTATCATATTCTGCTGGATACGTACGAGGAGGAGCGTCTCGGCAAAAACGCGTTCGGCTCCACCAAAAGCGGCATCGCACCGTTTTTCAGCGATAAATACGCGAAGATCGGTATCCAGGTCAACGAGCTGTTTGATGACGACACACTGCGTGCCAAGCTGCAAAATATCTGCACCCTGAAGAACCTGACGCTGGAGCACGTGTATCATAAGCCGTTGCTGAACGTGGACGAGCTGTATGCGACCTGCGTGTCGTATCGCGAAAAGATTGCTCCGTTTGTGTGTGACACACACGCATATCTGCAGGAAGCGATTCGCGCCGGAAAGAACATCCTGCTGGAGGGTCAGCTCGGCACCCTGAAGGACCCGGATTTTGGCATTTACCCGATGGTTACGTCCTCGTCGACGTTGGCCGGCTACGGCTGTGTCGGCGCCGGTATTCCGCCGCATGAATTGCGTGAGATCATCGCCGTGACCAAAGCCTATTCTTCAGCTGTCGGCGCCGGTGAATTTGTTTCCGAAATTTTGGACGAGGCCGAAGCACAGGAGCTTCGTATTCACGGCGGCGACAAGGGCGAGTTCGGTGCGACCACCGGTCGTCCGCGCCGCGTCGGCTGGTTTGATTGCGTGGCTTCGCGCTACGGCATCGAGTGTCAGGGCGCTACCAAGGTCGTCATGACGGCGCTGGACTGCCTCTCCTATCTGGAGGAGATCAAGGTGTGCACCGCCTATGAGATCGACGGGAAAATTACACGCGATTTTCCGACCACGCCGTTGCTCAGCCGCGCCAAGCCGGTGCTAACGACTCTGAAGGGCTGGCACTGCGATATTCGCGGTATTACCGAATACGATCAGCTGCCCGCCGAAACGCGCGCGTATGTCGAGTTCATCGAAAAAGAGCTCGGCTGCCGCATCGATATGGTTACCAACGGCCCCGAACGCGAGGCTATCATCTATCGCTGAGAGGCTGGTATTCAATATTTAGGGAGGAATCTGTATGTCAAGTAATGTTCGTCCGGAAACCATGAAACGCATCACCACCAAAGAGCTGGCCGATGCCTTTATCGCTGAGCAGATAGAGGCCATTCGCGAGCAGGTCGGGAACAAGAAGGTGTTGCTGGCGCTATCCGGCGGTGTCGATTCTTCCGTCGTGGCCGCGCTTCTGATCAAAGCGATCGGAAAGCAGCTTACCTGTGTTCACGTGAACCACGGCCTGATGCGCAAGGACGAATCGGCCAATGTAATCAAGGTGTTTCAGAATGAGCTGGGTGCCAATTTGATCTACATTGATGCGACCGATCGTTTCCTCGACTTGCTGGCCGGCGTTTCCGAACCGGAGCGCAAGAGAAAGATCATCGGTGCCGAGTTTATCAACGTGTTTGCCGAAGAAGCGCGTAAGCTGGAAAACATCACCTTCTTGGCGCAGGGCACGATCTATCCCGATATTCTGGAAAGCAACAAAAAGGCAGAAGGCAAAAAGGCGGTTAAGTCACACCACAACGTCGGCGGCCTGCCGGAGGATTTGCAGTTTGAGCTGGTCGAGCCGATCAAGCTGCTGTTTAAGGACGAGGTGCGTGTGGTCGGTGAAGCGCTCGGTCTGCCGCACGCCATGGTCTATCGTCAGCCGTTTCCCGGTCCCGGTCTGGGCGTGCGTTGTCTCGGCGCCATCACGCGTGATCGCCTGAACGCTCTGCGCGAAGCGGACGCCATTCTGCGCGAGGAGTTCGACAAAAATGGCCTTGCCGAAAAGGTGTGGCAGTATTTTGTCCTGATTCCGGACGTCAAGAGCGTCGGTGTGAAGGACGAGAGCCGATACGAGGGCTGGCCGGCCGTGATTCGCGCGGTCAATACCACCGATGCGATGTCCGCCACGATCGAGGAAATTCCGTATGCGTTGCTGCACAAGATCACCGAGCGCATCACCGGCGAGGTGGAGGGTATCAACCGCGTATTGTACGACCTGACTCCGAAGCCGAC
>CAYQBP010000073.1:2888-6393 GCA_964415745.1 uncultured Eubacteriales bacterium | reverse complement strand
CGGCACGGCACAGCGTACCGTCATTGGCGCGTGCCAGCTGCTCCAGCTCGTCACGAATTGCCACGAAGCCGGAGATAGTGACCGTATCCTCGCACTGCTCGGCAAAGGCGCCGAACAGTCCTTCCAAATCATACTCCGCCGTTAAATAGCGATTGATAATCGCCGCCGTCACACCGGCGTGCACCTCCGCACGTCCGGTCAGGCTTTGTTGCCAGCCGGTATAGCGCAACACATCGGCAACCTGCAGGGAGGTCAGCGTTTGCTCGCCGAGCGGCAATACGCCGACCGGCTCCGGCAATGCATAGCGTATCCCGTTCCCGGCGGTGGCCACAAAGGCCGCCACGGCGCTGATCGACAGCCGAAGCACCGCGTCGTAATGCTCGCCGGTTTTCTCCGACAGGTAGGTGACCGCGGCAACACCCTCGTCGGCATAGGCAGAAGCCAACGTGGACAGCCTTGCCGCACGGTAAACCTCCGTTTGCGACGGATAGCCGACCGCCGTGACGGTCATGGCAGACGTGTCGGTGTGAACCGCTACCGCCGCCGTCAGCTCATTTTCGGCATCGTGGATCAGCAGCAGCAGGGAGCGTTGCCTGCCCTGTACCGTATCCGCCGGAGCAACCTCCTCTGTCGAGACGGCGTAAAACAGCCACGGCAATACAATGGCAAGCCCAAACACGATCACCGACGCCAAAAAGGTCGGCAACGCCGTCTGCCACGTCATCGCTTTTCCGTATCGCCGCCGACGCTTCACGCCGTGCTTCATTGCATCAGCCGCCCGTCCCGAATACAGATTTGTCGCTCCGCCGTATCGGCAATAGCGCAATCATGGGTAATCAACACGACCGTCCTCCCCTCTCGGTGTAATTCTCGCAGAATGTCCATCACCTCGCCGCCAGAGACGGTATCCAGATTGCCGGTCGGCTCGTCCGCCAGCACCAACGGCGGCGAAGCGACAATCGCACGTGCGATTGCCACGCGCTGCTGTTGACCGCCGGACAGCTCTGTCGGACGGTGAGTGATCCGCTGTTCCAGCCCGACCCTACGCAGACTGTCAAAGGCACGACGGTGACGTTCTTCACGCGGCACACCACGGTACAACAGCGGCAGTTCCACGTTCTCGATGGCGGTCATCGACGGGATCAGATGAAAGCTTTGAAAAACGAAGCCGATCATACGGCCGCGCATCTGCGTTCGCCAGCGTTCACCGCACCGC
The DNA here is from genome assembly GCA_964415745.1 of uncultured Eubacteriales bacterium. Taxonomy (GTDB): domain Bacteria; phylum Bacillota; class Clostridia; order Oscillospirales; family Acutalibacteraceae; genus RGIG3009. The sequence goes on along the minus strand of CAYQBP010000073.1, from coordinate 5,177 downwards.
GTCATGCTTCGCCCTGCCAGGCGGTAATCCCCACAGCTGGGTAAATCCAAACAGCCGAGAATGTTCATCAGTGTGGACTTGCCGGAGCCGGAACGTCCGACCACCGCCAAGAACTCTCCCTGCTCCACCGTCAGGGTAACATCGTCCAGCGCGCGAACCGAACCCGCCTTTGTACGATAATATTTGCCGATATGCTCCAAACAGATCAGCTCCACGCCCTGCTCGCCTCCGTCCATAGTATAACCGATGACCCGATAAATTTTCCCGGACTTTGCGGCGTTCTATTGACAATGTCGTCGAAAAAACTGTATAATGAGGTCACACTGTGCACGAACCGCCTTCGTCGTTGGTGCACTGACCGTTGTAAAGGAGCGTTATTTATGAAATTTCATTTTCTCGGTACCGCCGCCTCGGAGGGTGTCCCGGCTCCGTTTTGTGCCTGTCAGAGCTGTGTACAGGCCCGTCAGGAGGGCGGCCGCAGTATCCGCGGCCGTTCGCAGGCTCTCATCGACGATCGCCTGCTCATCGACTTTCCTGCCGACACCTGCTATCGTGCATTGCTCGGTCAGCTGGACCTGGTGACGATCCGTCATTGCCTGATTACTCACAATCACCAGGATCACCTCTACCCCGAAGAAGCCGCCATGCGGTCTCCCGGCTTTGCCCATCCGAACGATACCGTTCCTCTGACCTTTTACGGCACGGCCGATACGCTGGCGCCGCTGCGCGCACCGCATCTGAAGCGTACTCTGGACAGCGGTCGCGTCTGCCTGCACGAGATCGTTCCGTTTGAGCCGTTCACCGTGATGGACTATACCGTTACCGCTTTTCCTGCCAACCACGAGCCTGCCGGCGCTACGTTCTATCAGATCACCGACGGCAGCACCACCGTGCTTTACGCGCACGATACCGGCTATTTCTTTGACGAGGTGTGGGCGTGGCTGGAGCGCGAAAAGCCGCACTACGACATGGTTTCGCTGGATTGCACCGGCGGCACCTATCCGGAGGGCTACCGCAACGGACACATGCGTCTGGGCGTTGTTCAGGAGGTGGTGGAGCGCTTAACGGACATCGGGTGCATCGCCCCCTCTACGCGCCTGTTTATCAGTCATTTTTCGCACAACGGCATTTCCACGCACAGCGACCTGTGCCTCCACGCCGAAAAAATGGGGCTGGAGGTTGCCTACGACGGCTGTGAGCTGACGATATAAGCCACCGACCTCCGGCGCACCGTGCAAGCCCGATCGCGTACCGCGCAGACGATTCGATTTTCGACGGCGGATTGTGCATTTGGTGCTTGACTTTTTTGTCGGAGATGTGTACAATAGCAAATGGAGAGAAAATGGAGACACAAAAACACCACCAAGGGGTTTTTGTGTCTCCTTTTATATGTAAAACAAGGGGGTACTCACCATGAATTCTTCCCTACTCAGTGACTGTCTGGAGCGCAGTCCCGTCATTGCCGCCGCTTCCAACGAGCAAACATTCCGTACTGCGCTGGCGGCGCCGCCGGAAATCATTTTTCACCAAAACATCAGTCTCCCGAAAATTCAAGGTCTGGTTCAGGAGGCGCACCGTGCCGGCAAGCGCCTGTTTGTCCACATGGACCTGGCGGAGGGGCTCGGCAAGGATCGCACCGGCGTGGAATATTTGGCCTCCTGCGGCGCCGACGGGCTAATCAGCACACGCGGTCAGCTGATCCGATACGCCCGTGAAAGCGGCCTGCTGACCGTCCAGCGCTTTTTCATGCTGGATTCGCAAAGCCTGTCCGGTGTCAACGGCATGATTGCCAACACCATGCCGGATTTGATCGAGGTCATTCCCGGCGTCATCGGCAAAGCGATCGAACGGTTTGCCGGCGGACCGGTGCCGGTCATTGCCGGCGGATTGATCGAAACCAAAGCCGAAGTGACCGAAGCGCTCCGGTGCGGTGCGGCGGCCGTATCGACCAGCCGCGAGGATTTATGGTATTTATAACAAAGAGGGCTTGCATTTATGTTTGACATAATCATTGCCGGCGCCGGTGTGATCGGTGCCATGGTCGCGCGAGAGCTGTCACGGTATCAGCTCTCCGTTTGCTTGTTGGATAAGGAAAACGACGTTGCCTGCGGCGCCAGCAAGGCAAACAGCGGCATCATTCACGCCGGATTCGACCCGGAGCCGGGCACGTTGAAGGCAACGATGAACGTGGCCGGTGTACCGCTGTTGTACGAAGCCGCCGAACAGCTTCATGTTCCGCACCGCAATAACGGTTCTCTGATCATCGCCTTCGGCGCCGATGAGGAAGCC
>CAYQBP010000073.1:0-2788 GCA_964415745.1 uncultured Eubacteriales bacterium | reverse complement strand
TCCGCACCGCAATAACGGTTCTCTGATCATCGCCTTCGGCGCCGATGAGGAAGCCACCCTGCGTGCGCTGTATGAGCGCGGTATTCAAAATGGCGTGGAGCGGCTCCGGCTTCTTTCCGGCTCCAAGGCACGTGCCTTGGAGCCGGCACTTTCGGAAAGGGTCACACAAGCACTGCTCGCCCCCACTGCCGGTATCATCTGTCCCTACGTCCTGACCATCGCCGCTGTCGGCAACGCCATGGACAACGGCGTCGAGCTATTGCGTCTGTTTGACATCACGGCAATCGCTCAGAACGACAGTCACTTCACCGTGACGGCCGCCGACGGACGTCAGGTACAGGGGCGTTACCTTGTCAACTGCGCCGGTGGCGGTGCCGACCGTATCGCCGCACTGGCCGGTGACGGCTTTTTCACGTTAATTCCGCGCGCCGGTGAATATCTTCTGCTGGACAAAGCCGAAGGCAACTGCGTTTCCCACACGATATTCCAGGTTCCCACCGCCGAAGGTAAGGGCGTCCTGGTCACCCCCACCGCCGACGGCAACCTGCTGATCGGGCCGACCGCCACACCGGTCGAGGCGGCAGACAGCACCGAAACCACACCGGACGGACTGGCCGCCGTCGCCGCTCTGTCGCGCAAAAGTGTTCCCGACGTCAACCTGCGGCAGGTCATCACCTCCTTCTGCGGTGTGCGCGCTTCGGAAAAGAGCGGCGATTTCATTTTGCAGTGCTCCACCGCCGTTCCCCACCTGGTTCACGCCGCGGCAATCGACTCTCCCGGCCTGTCCTCCTGCGTCGCCATTGCACGCCACGTCGTGTCGTTACTGCAGGCGGACGGTCTTGCCACCGCCGAAAAACCGGATTGGAATGGTGAGCGCGTCAACACCCACGCCTTCCGCGAAATGTCAAACGATGAAAAGAACGCGGTGATCCGGCGCGATCCGGCATACGGCCGTATGGTGTGCCGCTGTGAATCCGTCAGCGAGGGCGAAATACGCGATGCTCTCCGCCGCAATCCGCCGGCCTGGGACATCGACGGCGTAAAGCGCCGTACACGCGCCGGTATGGGGCGTTGCCAGGGTGGCTTCTGTATGCCCGTGGTGCTGAAATTGATTGCCGAAGAGCGAGATATTTCCGAAGAAAAAATCACCAAAAACGGTCCCGGCTCCGAGCCGTTGACCGGTCGGCTGTAACAAGGGGGCACATCCATGCAACACGATATTGTCATCATCGGCGGCGGTCCTGCCGGTATGGCGGCCGCGATCGCCGCCTACGACAGCGGCGTCCGCGATGTCATCATACTGGATCGCGAGGAGGATTTGGGCGGTATTCTTCGCCAGTGTATCCACAACGGGTTCGGACTGCACCGTCTCGGAAAAGAGCTGACTGGCCCGGAATATGCCGCCGTCTACGCCGAGCAGGTAAAACAGCGTGGCATTCCCGTGCTTTGTCAGACAACGGTGACCGCCGTCTCGCCGGAGCGTGTCGTAACCGTGCAAAACCGCGACGGGCTGTTCACCATTCAGGCCAAGGCGGTAATTTTGGCGATGGGGTGCCGTGAACGCAGTCGCGGAGCGCTCAATGTGTGCGGAACACGCCCGGCCGGAATTTACAGCGCCGGAACCGCGCAAAAGCTGATGAACTGCGAGGGATTTCAGGTCGGAAAGCGCATCGTCATTCTCGGCTCCGGCGATATCGGACTCATCATGGCACGTCGCCTGTCGCTGGAGGGCGCCAAGGTCGAGGCGGTGTGCGAGCTGATGCCGTATTCCGGCGGCCTGACCCGCAACATCGTGCAGTGCCTGGAGGATTTCAACATTCCGTTGTATCTCAGCCACACCGTGGCGGAAATACACGGAAAAAAGCGACTGGAGGGCGTCACCATCGCGGCTGTCGATGAGCAGCGGCGTATTCGTCCCGAAACCGGGCGGTATATTCCCTGCGACACCCTGTTGCTTTCGGTCGGTCTGATCCCCGAAAACGAGCTGACGCGCAACGCCGGGATTCCGCTGGATTCCATTACCGGCGGTGCACCGGTCGATGAAAACCGTCAAACGGAAATTCCGGGCATTTTTGCCTGTGGCAACGTATTGCAGGTGCACGATCTGGTCGATTACGTCTCCGAGGAAGCCGAGCTGGCCGGTCGCGGCGCCGCCGCTTTTGTGAAAAGCAATCGCATCCACGGTGCTACCGTGGACGTTCGTCACGGAAATGGGATCCGCTATGTACTTCCGCAACGGATTCACACCGAAAGTGATGCCGCCGTCACCCTGTTTTTCCGCGTTGCGGCACCCACCGGCGCCTGCCGTCTTTCGGTTTTTGACGGCGACAGGCAGCTTGTCACCGTCAAGCGCATCAAGACCGCTCCCGGCGAAATGGAAGCGTTGACCCTGCCGGTTGACTGCTTACATGGCGCCGTCGGCCCTTTAACCGTCGTTCAGGAGGTGGAAGCATGAACCGTACCCTGACCTGCATCATTTGTCCGCTCGGCTGTACATTGACCGTTTCCGACGAAGGCGGCACTCTGACCGTGGAGGGGCAGACCTGTCCGCGCGGAAAGCGGTACGGCATCGAGGAATGTACACACCCCGTTCGTACCGTCACGTCCTCTGTCCGCGTCGGCAATCGGGAAAGCACCATGGTAAGTGTCAAAACCGCCGAGCCGGTCGCCAAGGAGGATATTTTCACCGTCATGGAAGCGATCCGCCACGCTGTGGCAACCGCCCCCGTTCATCGCGGCGACGTGCTGTTGCACCATATCTGCGGTACGGATATTATCGCCACGCGCG
>CAYQBP010000072.1:3028-6445 GCA_964415745.1 uncultured Eubacteriales bacterium | reverse complement strand
CGCGAAACGGCTCCCATTTTAAGAACGCTACACAGAGCACAACCGTAAATCCGCCTGTGCAGAGAATTTGATTGAGCATATACCGATTCAAAATCGGTTCGTCCCGTCGCTTCGGTGCTTCTTCCATGTACTCGGCCAGCGGTGGCTCGCCGGCAAATGCCAGCCCGGCCAGTGTATCCATGATGATGTTGATCCACAGCATTTGCATCACCGTGACCGGCGTTTCCAGCCCGATCAGCGGCCCGATCACCGAAACGCCGACCGCACAGAGGTTCATGGTGAGCTGGAAAATGATGAACTTACGGATACTCTTAAAGATGGTTCGTCCGTACAGAATCGCCTTGGCAATGGAAGCAAAGTTGTTATCCAGAATGACAATATCGCCCGCCTGCTTGGCCACCTCGGTGCCGCTGCCCATGGCAAAGCCGACGTCGGCCTTTTTCAGCGCCGGTGCATCGTTGACTCCGTCGCCGGTCATTCCAACTACCAGACCGCTTTCCTGCGAAATACGCACCAGTCGGCTTTTGTCGGTTGGCAGTGCCCGTGCAATCACACGCAGGGTGGGGAGGCGACGTGCCAGCTCGCGGTCGTCCAATGCCGCCAGCTCGGCACCGGTTAACACAGCCTCCGAATCGGTTTTCTTTAGCAGACCGGCGGCAACGGCGATGGCAGTGGCGGTTTCCTTACTGTCGCCGGTCATCATAATTACCTGAATACCGGCTCGCTGTACGGTGCTTACCGCGCGGTGCACCTCCGGTCGTAATTCGTCACGCAGACCGAAAAGCCCTATCAGGATCAATTCCGACGGCGTCTCGGTCAGTGGTTGCTCGCTGACGGCAACGGCAATCAGCCGCATTGATTTTTCGGCAAGTGCGTTTTCCACGGCATGAAGCCGGCTTTTGTCCGAAAAGGTCACGACCTTGCCGGTGCTGTCGAGGCATCGGCTGCACTGCTTCAGCAATCGCTCCGGTGCGCCTTTGTAAAAGGTTAAAGCTGAACGGCTCTCCTCCTGCAGTGACGGCAATGCTCCGTGAAGCTCGGCACCGGACCATTTGCGTGCACTGTCAAACGGAATTTTCCCGACGACCGTCAAATCGGTGCGGAGCGGTCGCCGCCCCAAAACATAGCGAAGCAGAGCGCGCTCGGTGGCATTGCCACCCAACAGCTTGCGTCCAGCCGGCTGACATTCGGTATTGTAAAAGCCCGATAGCCGTAAGAGCTCCCAGTGTGTTTTCTTTGCGTACAGTTCCTCCGACCGGGAATAGGTTTGTCCCTCGGCATCCACAAACAGTGAAACCTCCGGTTGGCCTTTGGTCAGCGTCCCGGTTTTGTCGGTGAACAAAATATTCAGGCTTCCGGAGGTTTCAATGCCCACCAGCTTGCGTACCAATACGTGTTGCTTCAGCATTCGTCGCATATTGGAGGATAATACCACGGTGATCATCATCGGGAGCCCTTCCGGTACGGCGACAACCACGACCGTCAGTGCCAGAGTAGCCGCGTGAAGCAGATGCCCGATCCATTGAGACGGGTGTGATAGCGTGGCAAGGATCGCTGTAGTCACGTAGCCGTTTTCCATCACGATGGAATGAAACAAATCCGCCAACGCAACCAGCCCGGCGGCAAAAAAGCCCAATCGGCTCAAGGTGGAGGCCAGCCCCTCCAGCCGTAGCTTCAGCGGACTGTCTCGCGTTTCTTCCTGTAATTCTCCGGCGAGCGAGCCGTACAGTGTTGCCGCACCGACCCGTGTTACACGCATGGTTCCCTCACCGGAGCAAACGCCGCATCCGCGAAGCAGAGCGGACGGGGAGGACGGCGACGGTGTTAAATCGTTATCACCATCGGGATATTTTTCCGTTTCGCCGCTTTCACCATTCAGTGCCGACTGATCCACGTGTAACCTACCGTCGATCAGCCGACCGTCTGCCGGAATTTGTTCGCCGCTTTGCAACAGTACGATGTCTCCGACCACCAGCTCCTCGACGGGCAATGCCATCAGTCGGCCACCTCGACGCACTCGGCAGGGGACTGCCGAGGCCTCCTCCTGCAATCGCTCAAACGCCGCTTCGCTCCCGTATTCCGACACCGTGGAGACCAGAGTCGCCAAAAACACGGCGACGGCGATCCCCATCGATTCATACCAGTCGTGATTGCGTAAAAGGAACACGATGTTGACGGCAAGCACCGCCAACAGCACTTTGATGATCGGGTCGCCGAAGTTGCTGAGAAATTGCCGAAAAAACCCACGCTTTTTTTGACGGATCAGCCGATTGTCACCGTGCTCTTGACGCGAGCGGCGTACCTCCGTTTCGTTCAGCCCGGAAGGACGGTTCTCCTGCATTTTTCTTCCGCCTCCTTTATGCTACACCATATTCACTGCCTGTACTCAATAGACCCGTCGGCGTTTTCTTCCATTATTCGGTAAAACCTTTTCCGTTTTGCTTACGGTATGCGACAGAAACGGCAGGGGACAAGCACTATAATGAGAATATCAAGATATGGTGGTGAAGGGATATGAAAAACGCAAAATCTAGCGGTTTGACATCTCAAATCGGCAAGGAACGACGACTGGGAGCGGACGCGCGACGTCATTTGTACTATATGCTCGGTGGCGTTGCATTCGGTTTTCTTCTGCCTCATGCGACAGTCTACGGCGGCTTGGCACCGTTTGGCATCGGCCTGACAGCCGCTGTAACCGGTCCGGGTGCGGTGCTCATTGGCTTGGCGATTTTGGCAGGATATTTGGTGCAGGGCTCGGCGGATGTCCTACAGCACCTGGCCGCCATGCTCGCCGTGGTCGGTATCCGTTGGGCGGTCGGCGGCTTTCGCCGCGTGTCTCGATCACGCATTTTTCCTTCGGCAACGGCGTTTTTGGCCACGGTTATCACCGGAAGTGCTCTGCTTCTCGGTGAACACCCGTCGTTGCTGACCGTGCTCACCGTTCTTTCTGAAGGCTTGTTGGCCGGCGGTTTTGCGTTTTTTGCCTCCACGGTATGTCGCGAGCTGACCGGTGAAGATCGCGGCGCCTTATCCGAGGAGGCGGAAATTTGTCTCCTGCTGTTGTTCGCCGTGGCGATGATGGCGTTGTTCACGCTGGAGTGGGGTGGGATCGCACCGGCTCGAATCGCCGCGATGGTGCTGATACTGCTAGCCTCTCGCACCGCCGGGCAGGTCGGAGGCAGTGTCGTCGGTATCGCTTTGGGGACAGCCCTGTTGATCAGCACACCGCGATACGCCACACTGATGCCGACGTACGCTTTGGGCGGCTTGTTGTCCGGCTTACTGTCGGGGCAGGGAAAGGCGGTGTCCTCGCTGATGCTGTTAATTGCTACGGGTGTTATTACCGTGCCGCTGGAGGATGAAATGTTTGTTGTGGTGGCGCTGTACGAGGCGTTAGCCGCCTGCGTTGTGTTTTTG
>CAYQBP010000072.1:0-2928 GCA_964415745.1 uncultured Eubacteriales bacterium | reverse complement strand
TGGCAACAGCATTTTTCCGATGCTATGGATTCACTGAACCACCTGACGCCGTTGCTTCGGGAACAGGATTCCGTAGCAGAAGGACAACTGACCGGCTATTTGGCAGCGCACTGTGGACGAAAAGCGGAGCTGATGGCTCGCCTGAACGCCGGGTATCGGGAATACCGTGTGCGGGAAAGTGCTTTTCGTCGGCTTAACGAATTGCGGGCGGTAGTGACCGATCAGTTTTCTGCCACAGCACAGCTGTTGTCCGAGTTTTCCGCCTCGCTGGCTCAGCCGGAATGGAGCGATGCGGAGACGGCGGATCGTATTCGCGAAACGCTGGAATCGCAACATATTCGCGTACAGCAGGTCGTTTGTCGGCTGGACGAACGGAGTCGCATGGAGGTGGAGATCGTGCTGAACGGCAGATACAAAACGCAAAAGCGCGACAACTTCAGTCGACGAATGGGTGAGGTTTGCGGTCGGTGCTTTGCTTTGCCGGTAATCGAGCACGTCGACCGCGTGACACGGATTTCGTTTACCGAACGTCACATCTTTCGTGTTGCCGTCGGTGTTGCTCAGCTACGGTGCGACGGGGAACAGCTATGCGGCGATGCGTATGAGTGCTTTCAGGACGGAAGCGGTCGGGCGTTGGCGGTGCTGAGCGATGGCATGGGAAGCGGCGGACGTGCGGCGGTCGATAGTGCCATGACCGCGCGCCTGGCGGCACGATTGCTCAAGGCAGGCTTCGGCAACGAAACTCTACTGCGCCTGATCAACACGGCACTGATGGCAAAATCCGAGGATGAAAGCCTTTCCACACTGGATATCGCCTCGATCGATCTGTTTACCGGGGAACTGGAGCTACTCAAGGCCGGGGCAGGGGTCTCTTTGCTGTACAGCAAGGGGCGCGTATGCCGACTGAATGAATCCTCCTTGCCGCTCGGTATCCTGCGTGAGCTGTCGTTCGCCTGTACACGAGATCGGTTGATCGAGGGCGATCTACTGGTGATGATGAGCGACGGCGTCAGCGACAATGGGGTGGAATGGGTCGAGGAGCTGTTGCGTGACTATGACCGCGAGGCTGGTGGTATGCAGGGGCTGGCACAACTGATTGCCGACACCGCGCGCGACCGTCAGCCTCCGGAGCAAAACGATGATATTACCGTTATCACACTGGGCGTGTATCGTGCTTGATGGGCAAACAAAAGACCCCCTCCTGTCGTGCTTTGACAGAAGGGGGTCGATTTTCTTTATGACAGGTCTACGCGGTTGCGGTGCTGACCGTTGAAGAAGGCCGCAATGTTGGCGGCGACTTCATTGATACAGCGCACGCGGGCTTCGTATGCGCCCCACGCCATGTGCGGCGTCAGACACACGTTGTCCAGTCCGCAAAGGCGGCGGAACGGATGCTCCGATGGGAATGGTTCGGTGGAATATACATCGACCCCCAAGCCGCCCAGCTTACCGTCCAGTATGGCTTGTGCCACGGCCTGCTCATCGGTCACGGCGCCGCGTGCCACGTTGATCAGGATGGCATCCGGCTTCATCAGCGACAGGCGCGCCGCGTTGAGTATGCCGCGTGTTTCGTCGGTGAGCGGTACGTGTACCGACAGAATATCCGACCGGCGGCACAACGTATCAATATCGGTGATTTCGCGGTCGGGGAGAGGGGTGCGCTTGCAGACCAGCACATGACACCCCAGCGCTTCCGCCACAGCCGCTACGCGCTCGCCGATATGACCGTATCCGAAGATACCCCACGTTTTCCCGCGAAGCTCATGAAAGGGCGGATTCAGGTGGTTGGGCATGCCGTTGGCGGTGTAGTGTCCCTCGTTCACATGACGCGTGTATGCCGGTAAACGGTTGACCAGCGACAGCGCCATGGCGACCGTCAGCTGCGCCACGGAGTCGGTGGAATATCCCACCACATTGCACACGGCGATTCCGCGGCGACGGCAATAGTCGATGTCCACGTTGTCCACACCGGTGGCGGTGACGCAAATCAGCCGCACTTTACCGGTGTCGGGAAAGGTAATGGGATTGACCTTTACCTTGTTCAAAATCAGCACATCACAACCGGCACTGCGCTCCGCCAGCTCCTCCGGCGTACTTGTCAGCTCGTAGCGATGCACGGTTCCGAACTGCTCCAGCACCGACAAGTCGAGGTCGTCGTTCAGGGTAGCGGCATCCAAAATAGCGAGCTGCATTTTAGCGTACCTTGTCGGCAACTTCCTTGAGCGCCTTGGCGATGAACGCATCCAGCGTCATGGTGCCGATGTCGCCGTCCTTACGGGCACGAACCGATACCAGACCGGCTTCCGCCTCGCGCTCACCGATGATTAGCATATACGGCACCTTCTGCATTTGCGCTTCGCGAATTTTGTAGCCGATTTTTTCGTTTCGCATATCGGTTTCGGCGCGCAAGCCGTATTTCTTCAGCTCGTCGGTGACCTCGATGGCCTTATCCATCATTTTTTCGGACAACGGCAGTACGCGTACCTGCTCGGGAGCCAGCCACATTGGGAAGGCGCCGGCATATTTTTCGATCAGATAGGCGAGTGTGCGCTCGTAACAGCCGAGCGAGGTGCGGTGAATGATGTAAGGACGCACCTTCTGACCGTTTTGATCAATGTAGGACATATCGAACTGCTCTGCCAACAGCTGATCCACCTGGATCGTGACGATGGTATCTTCCTTGCCGAACACGTTTTTGTACTGAATATCCAGCTTCGGGCCGTAGAACGCGGCTTCGTCGATGCCGATGGTGTATTCTACGCCGAGATCGTCCAGAATTTTGCCCATGATGCTCTGTGCTTCGTCCCATTGCTCCGGCGTGCCGATATACTTGTCGCGGTTGTTGGGGTCCCACTGCGAGAAGCGGAAGGTGCAATCCTCCAGCATACCGACGGTATCCAGTGCATATTTGGCCAGCTCCAGACAGCC
>CAYQBP010000071.1:0-6580 GCA_964415745.1 uncultured Eubacteriales bacterium | reverse complement strand
CCGGACTGGTCGTGCTGGAGGGCGGTCATTACGCCTTCGCCGAGCAGTTTCCGCAATGCTGTCGCGTACTGGATTCCTTTTTGCGGTCTTAATCCACACAACGAGGTGTATCATGGAAACAATCTTTAAGATCACACTGCTGGGCATCGCCTTTTTGTCGCTGGCGATCCGTTCTCTGCGCTTTGTACACATGCTGCAGTTAAATTCGTATCGCCCCGAACGCTATTCCAAATGGTGTCGGGAAAACGATTCTCAGCTCATTCACTGGCGGTCGCTGTTGCCGGCGCTTTTGTTGCCGATCATGTATCTGCCAACGCAATACGCCTACTTGGCAGGTGCCGTCGTGCTGGCATTGACACTCCTGCTCAATCTTCCTAAAAAAGCCAAAAAGCCGTTGGTCTTTACCGCGCGCGTCAAGCGTCTGCTGGCTGTTCTCTTTACCCTGTATGCACTGATTCTGGTGCTTTGTGCGTTTCTTTCTCCGTTGCGCTGTATCGGCTTTGCCGCACTGCTGTCGTTACTGCCTTGGTTTTGGGTCGGCGCCGTCAACAAGCTGGTATTGCCGCTGGAGCGGCACATAGCCAACGGCTTTGTGCGTGACGCACGCCGCCGTCTGGAGGCTATGCCGGAGCTGACGGTCATCGGTATCACCGGCAGTTACGGGAAAACCAGCACCAAAAGCTTTTTGCACGCCCTGCTGTCGGTGCGCTACAACGTGCTGATGACCCCCGAAAGCTATAATACCACCATGGGCGTGGTGCGAACCATTCGTGAGCGTATGAAGCCGTCGCATGAAATCTTCATTGCGGAAATGGGCGCAAAAAATCCGGGGGATATTCGGGAAATCTGCGAGCTGGTAACACCTCGCTACGGAATAATCACCTCCATCGGTGAACAGCATTTGGAAACCTTCCATTCGGTGGAAAACATCGTAAAAACCAAATTCGAGCTGGCGGATGCGTTGCCGGAAAACGGATGCCTGCTGGCCAACGGCGATAATCCGCAGATCACCGAACGGCTTCAGACGACGCCTCCTGCCTGTCAGGTCATTACCTACGGTCTGGAGCAGGGCGACTTCACCGCCGCGATCAACCGAATTGATAACGCCGGCTGTACCTTTACCGTCACGGCGTGCGGACAATCGCAGGTCTTTACCACCAAGCTGTTGGGTGCTCATAACATTCAAAACCTGGTCGGTTGCATCGCTATGGCGGTTCGTCTGGGTATTCCGCTGAACGAGCTGGTGTATCCCGTACGAATGCTCCGCCCGGTGGAGCACCGCCTGCAGTTACTCCCCAACGGCTTTATTGACGATGCGTACAACTCCAACCCTTCCGGCTTCCGCGGTGCTCTGGATGTGCTTTGTCAATTCGATGCCCAGCGCGTTTTGGTCACACCGGGCATGGTGGAGCTGGGAGAGCGGCAGGACGCACTGAACCGCGAGCTGGGCACCTACGCCGCCGACAAGTGTGACTATGCCATTCTGGTCGGTGAGCGACAGGCTCCGCCTCTGCGCGAAGGCCTGTTGGCCGGCGGCTTTGATGAAGCTTGCCTGTTTGTAGTAAACACACTGCAGGACGGTTTGGCGGTATTAAGCTCCCTGCCGCGCGCCGAAAAGCGCATCGTACTGCTGGAAAACGATCTTCCCGATAACTTTTGAAAGGTGATGTTGTCATGAAAACCAAGGTTGCCGTTGTATTCGGCGGACACAGTGTGGAGCACGAGGTGTCGGTCATTACCGGTATTCAGGCGTTCAGCGCACTGGATCGCAACAAATACGACCCCATCGTCGTCTATATCAGCAAGGCCAATCGCTTTTATACCGGCGAGGTGCTGGAGCACATTGAAAGCTACCGCAATCTGGGTGAGTGCCTTGCACAGGCCACGCAGGTACTTCCCGTTCCCACGGCCAACGGTGTGGACCTGGTTCGTTACCCGGCCAAGCGGTTCGGCAACAACGTGGTCGCTTCGTTTGAGGTGGCGATCCCCGCTGTTCACGGCACCAACGTGGAGGACGGAACCCTGATGGGCATGCTGGAAATGCTGAACGTGCCGTACACCGGCTGTGATGTGGCCTCCTCTGCTTTGGGAATGGACAAATTCCTGATGAAATCGGTTTTGCGCGATGCCGGTGTCCCGGTGCTGGATGCCATGGCGTTTTCGGGCAGAGTATACGCACAGGACAGTGCCAAGGTGGTGGGGCGTCTGGAAGAAGCGATCGGGTATCCCATGATCGTCAAGCCGGTCAATCTCGGCTCCTCGGTGGGCATTTCCCGCGCTGACAACCGCGAAAAGCTGTCCGCGGCACTGGACGACGCCTTTGGCTATGCGCCGCGCGTATTGGTGGAAAAAGCCATTACGCCGTTGCGCGAAATCAATTGCTCTGTTCTCGGTGATCCCGACGGTGCACGCGCTTCCGCCTGTGAGGAGCCGGTCAGCTGTGATGAAATTTTGAGCTATCGCGATAAATACCTGAGCGGCGGAAAATCCGCCAAATCCGGCGGCATGGCCGACCTGAAGCGTCGCTGTCCTGCCGATATTCCCGAAGAGCTCACTGCCAAGGTACAGGCACTTGCCGTGAAGACCTTCCGTGCGTTGGGCTGTAGCGGTGTCGCCCGCGTGGACTTCCTGAACAACCCGGAAACCGGGGAAATCTGGGTCAACGAAATCAACACCATTCCCGGCTCTCTTTCCTTCTATCTGTGGGAAGCGACCGATCTGCCGTTTGACAAGCTGCTGGACGAAATGATCTCGCTGGCGTTTAAGCGGCAACGGAATCGGGAGGCGTTACAGTTCAGCTTCGATACCAACCTGCTTTCCACGGTGTCGCTCGGCGGCACCAAGGGTGCCAAGGGCGGCAAGCTGTCCTGACGTAAACGACGGTCGAAACCGAACATACACTTCTGAAAACAATGCCCCCTGCCGTGGCGGTCAAGGCCTGCGGCAGGGGGCATGATTATGGTTATTTGAGAAAATCAACTATCGGCACGTTACGTTGCTTTTGAAAACAGCGACGTCCGATCAGACCTGAACAAAGCCGACCTTTTTCATGACCTTGCCCAGCGTGCGTCCGGCCACGCGCGAGGCGTTTTCCGCACCGCGCTTCATCAGCGCGTCCAGCTGCGCCTTATCCTTCATATACTCGTCAAACCGCTGTTGAATCGGCACCAGCTCGGCGGCGACCGCTTCACCGACCGCGGTTTTGAAGTCACCGTATCCGCGGCCGTCGAATTCCTGCTCGATCTCCTGTAGCTCCTTGCCGGTGACCGCCGCGTAAATTTCCATCAGATTGTTGATTCCGTCCTTGCCGGGGGCGTAACGCACCTTGGCTTCGCTGTCCGTCACCGCGCGGCGGAATTTTCTCAAAACCGTGTCGGGGTCATCGCGCAACGAAATAAAGGCGTTTTGATTCTCGTCGGATTTCGACATTTTCTTCGTCGGCTCCTGCAGAGAACGCACACGCGCGCCCGCCTTCATAATGTACGGTTCGGGGACGGTGAAGGTGTTCGGGTGCAGGTTGTTAAAGCGCTGTGCCAAATCGCGCGTCAGCTCGCAATGCTGCTTTTGATCCTCACCGACCGGCACATACTGCGGCTGATACAGTAAAATATCGGCCGCCATCAGCGCCGGATAGGTGAACAGACCGGCATTGATGTTATCCGCGTGCTTAGCCGATTTATCCTTAAACTGTGTCATGCGGGACAGCTCACCGAACTGCGTATAGCACGACAAAATCCATGACAGCTGTGCGTGCTCCGGAACCTGCGACTGAACAAACAGCAGCGATTTGTCGGGGTCCAGACCGATAGCGAGCAACAGAGCGAACATTTCCCGAATATGCTGACGCAGCTTGGCAGGGTCCTGGCGCACCGTGATCGCATGAAGGTCTGCCACGGCAAAAAAGCATTCAAACGAATCCTGCATGGAGACCCAGTTACGCAACGCCCCCAAATAATTGCCCAAGGTGGGGATGCCCGTGGGCTGAATACAGCTCAGCGCACGCGGCATACGTTCGGTGGGCATCGCATTTGTCAGTTCTTCCATGAAAATCATCCTTATTACAAAAAATCTTTTACTTATAATACCACACTTACATTGACTTTTGCAACCAAAAATTGTAATATATTATATATATGTATTTCTCTGATTAAGGAGGCCATTTATGAGCGCCCTGCAAGAACTTGCCGATCTGTTATTTCCCGATGTTACGGAAACCCCCGAGGACCTCGAACGGCGATATCCGCCGCGCGATCTTCCCGAGGGAGCCCGCGTGGTTCGCATTGCTCCCTCCCCCACCGGGTATTTGCACCTCGGCGTATTATTTACCGCCACCGTCAATTTCCTGACTGCTCAAGCGTCCGACGGTATCTTTTACTTTCGCTTGGAGGATACGGACAAAAAGCGCGAGGTGGACGGCGGTGCGGCGGATATTCTCGCCGGTCTGCGTCAATACGGCTTAACGATTGATGAGGGCTATGAGGCTCCCGGCAAGGAAAGCGGCAGCTACGGCCCTTACCGTCAGAGCGACCGCGCTTCCCTGTATCACATTTATGCCAAATCGTTGCTGCTGCAGGGTCTGGCTTACCCCTGCTTCTGCACTCCGGACGAGCTGGGCGCCACCCGTACCGTGCAGGAACAGGAAAAGCTCCGCACCGGGTATTACGGCAAGTATGCCACCTGCCGTTCCCTGACGCCGGAGCAGGCGGCGGAAAAAATCCGTGCCGGTCAGCCGTATGTACTGCGTCTGCGCTCTCCCGGCGACGAATCGCGCCGTATCAAGTTTGATGACGTTATCAAGGGCACCATCGAAATGCCGGAAAACGATCAGGATATTGTGCTGTTGAAATCGGACGGTATCCCGACCTATCACTTTGCCCACGCGGTTGACGACCATTTAATGCGTACCACCCACGTGATTCGCGGCGACGAATGGATCGCCTCGGTGCCGATCCACCTCCAGCTGTTCCGGGTGTTGGGCTTCAAGCCGCCGAAATACGCACACGTCAGCCCGATCATGAAAGAGGATAACGGCGGCAAGCGCAAGCTCTCCAAGCGCAAGGACCCAGAAGCGGCGGTGCATTTTTACGCCGAGCAGGGCTATCCGGCCGACAGCGTGCAGGAATACCTGCTGACCATCGCCAACAGCGACTACGAGGAATGGCGGCGGCGCAATCCCGATCAGCCGCGAAGCGCTTTCCCCTTCAATCTGAAAAAAATGAGTGTTTCCGGTGCGCTGTTTGACCTGGACAAGCTCAATGACGTCAGCAAAAACGTCATCGCCACCATGAACGCCGATGCGGTGACGGAAGCGGTTTTGGCATGGGCGAAGGAGCAGGCACCCGATTTTTACGAAAAGCTGTGCGCCGATCCCGCCTTTACCCGCGGCATCTTCGCCATCGACCGCGGAGGCCCCAAGCCGCGCAAGGACCTCGCCCGTTGGAGCGAGGTGCCAGAATACACCGCGTATTTCTTTGAACGTCCCTGCGAATATCCGTGGCCGGAGCAGCTGGCACCCGAAGATATTCGCGCCATTTTGGAAGACTATCCCACGGTTTACGACCCGACGCAGGACAAGCAGGCGTGGTTCAACAGTGTCAAGGCATTGTGCCCGTCGCTCGGCTTCTGTCCCGAAATCAAGGAATACAAGAAGCAGCCGGACGCGTACAAGGGTCACGTCGGTGATGTCAGCACGGTGATTCGTGTGGCGGTCACTGGTCGCCGCAACACCCCGGATCTGTGCGGTATCATGAGCTTGCTCGGTACCGAAGAAATTCTTGCACGGCTACGCGCCGCGGCAGCAACACTCTGAGGAGGTTCATTCATGTCTGAAGAACGTAACGTCGCCACCGAGATGGGCGGCAACTTTATCCACGATATTATTGACGACGAGCGAAAGCCGGAGGGCCGCTGCTACGGTCAGCAGATCCACACGCGGTTTCCGCCGGAGCCGAACGGGTATCTGCACATCGGTCATGCCAAGGCGATCTGCATCGACTTCGGCACGGCGGTCAAATACGGCGGCATCTGCAACCTGCGTATGGACGACACCAATCCCACCAAAGAGGACGAGGAATACGTAGACGCCATTCAGGAGGATATTCACTGGCTCGGCTACGATTGGGACGACCGCTTTTTCTTTGCCTCCGATTATTTTGAAACCATGTACGATATCGCCGTCTCGCTGATTAAAAAAGGTCTGGCCTATGTTTGCGAGCTGTCGCCCGATGAAATGCGTGCCAACCGCGGCGATCTGACACACCCGGCGGTCAGCCCCTACCGAGATCGGCCAATCGAGGAAAGCCTGGATTTGTTTGCACGGATGCGCGCCGGTGAATTTGCCGACGGTGCGATGACCCTGCGCGCCAAAATCGACCTTGCCAGCGGCAACTTCAATATGCGCGATCCGGTCATTTACCGCATCAATCATGCACCGCATCACCGTCAGGGCGATCGCTGGTGCATTTACCCCATGTACGATTTTGCACACCCGTTGGAGGACGCTCTGGAGGGCATCACGCACTCCCTCTGCTCCCTGGAATTTGAGGATCACCGTCCTCTGTACAACTGGGTGGTTGAGCAC
>CAYQBP010000070.1:0-6594 GCA_964415745.1 uncultured Eubacteriales bacterium | reverse complement strand
CGATTTTTAAGATGCCGACCTCACCCGTCCGTGAAACGTGGGGAGCACAGCAGGCACAAACGTCGATTCCCTCCACCTCGACGATGCGAACCGCCCCACACAGCTCCTTTTTACTGCGATAGGTGAGGGTGGCCAAGACCTCCGGTGTGGGATAGACGGCGGTGATGGCGCGGTTTTGGCAGATCACGTCGTTGGCTTCCAGCTCCAGCCGATTCAGCTCCTCTCGTGAAAGCTCACCGTCGTAATCAATGGTAACCAGGTCATCTCCCAGATGAAAGCCGACGTTGCGGAAGCCGTAGTGCGTGGTGACCAGACCGGATAAAATGTGCTCTCCGGAATGGTGCTGCATACGGTACCGGCGGCGCTCCCAGTCGATTTTTCCGGTGACGGTCTCACCGACGCGGAAAGGGTGTGCCGTCAAATGATGTATATCGGTATCCTCGACGGTGTGAATGACCGGAACCTCGTTCAGCATACCACTGTCACCGCGCTGACCGCCGCCTTCGGGAAAAAAGGCGGTTTGATCCAACGTAACGGCGTAGCCGTCAGCCAGTGGTTGGCAATCGGTGACGGTTGCGGTAAATTCCGAAAGATAGCTGTTTTCATCAAACAGGCGTCGTGTTGCACTCATGCGGAGAGCTCCTTTCAAAAGAAATACGCTCCGCACCGTAGTGCGGAGCGTAAAGGGGAACGATCAGGCTTCCTCGACGGCGTTGTTACGTACCGCTTCAAAGTCCTCTTGAATTTCCTTGGAGGGTGCTTTGGTCAGCAGGGAAACGACCACCGTGCACAGGATGGAGAAAAGGAACGCCGGCAGCAGCTCGTAGATGGCGAAAATACCGCCCAGCTTGCTGATGACGAGCTTCCAAAGGAAGACCATGCCGGCGCCACTCACCATACCGGCAATGGCACCCGGTTTGTTGATGCGCTTCCAGAACAGCGAAAGCAGAACCAACGGGCCAAAGGTGGCGCCGAAGCCGGCCCACGCAAAGGAGACGATTTCAAAGATGACGCTGTTTTCGTCCAAAGCAATCAGAATACCGATCAGCGCCAGAGACAACAGCGTGATGCGGGTGATCACCATGACCTGCTTGTCGGAAGCATTCTTTTTGCAGATGCCCTGGAAAATATTTTTGGAGAAGGCCGACGCGGCAATTAGCAGATACGAATCCGAGGAGCTGATGGTGGCGGCCAAAATTCCTGCCATGACAAAGCCGGCGATGATGGGCGGAAGCGAATTGGTAGCCAACGTGATGAAGATGTTTTCGGCATCGGATTTTGTCAGAAGCGCTGTGGGGAACGCCTGACGTCCGGCAATACCGATAAACACGGCAACCGCCAACGAAACCAGCACCCAGACCATGGCGATGCGGCGGGAACGCTTCAGCTCGTTTTCTCTGCGAATGGCCATGAAGCGCAACAGCACCTGCGGCATACCGAAGTAGCCGAGTCCCCATGCCAGCATGGAGAATACCGACAGAAGGCCGTATTCGGAACGATCACCGAACAGCGGAGCGCCGTTTTGCACCACCTGCGTGGCAACGCCGTTGACCTCCTGCGTGGTCGGGTTGGCGATGCCGAAGAATTCCAGGAAGCCGGGAATGTTACGCGCATTGTCCAGTACGGCGTCCAGGCCGCCTGCTTTTACGACGCTGATGATGACGATGACCGTCAGCGCCACGATCATGACGATGGACTGCATGAAATCGGAAGCACTTTCGGCAAGGAAGCCGCCGAGAATGGTATAGACCAGCACGAAGACGGCGCCGATCAGCATCATCAGCTTGTAGTCCAGCCCAAAGAGGGTGGAGAACAGCTTGCCGCAGGTGACAAAGCAGCTGGCGGCGTATACGGTGAAGAACACCAGAATAAAGGCGGCCGAGATGAAAAGAATGGTTTTCTTCTTTTCACGGAAGCGGTTGGAGAAGAATTCCGGCAGCGTGATCGAGTTGTTGGCGCGAATGCTGTACCGACGCAGACGCTTGGATACGATGAGCCAGTTCAGGTAGGTGCCGACAGCCAGGCCGATGGCGGTCCAGGCGGCGTCCGCCAAACCGCACCAGTAGGCCACGCCGGGCAGTCCCATCAGCAGCCAGCCGCTCATATCGGAGGCTTCGGCGCTCATCGCGGTGACCCACGGGCCGAGCGAACGACCGCCCAGAAAGTATTCCTCCGAGCTTTTGTTGGCGCGCTTCGCATACAGCACGCCGATGACGATCACCGATGCCATGTAAAGAACCATGGCGATCAGGATTTGTGCAGTGTCCCAAGGCATAGTAACCCTCCTAGTTGTTTATAAATCATATATACAGTTTAACAGAAAATTCCGGTTTTGGCAACAAAAAGTTATCCATTTGCGGAAATTGTGCCGATTGCGGACAGCACACGGCGCAAGCCGGGACGAAAGACGGCTTTTTGACGGGGCGAGCCTACGTTTTTGAGGTATGTCCGACGTCGTAGGGGCCGTTTTGACGGTATGTGACCTTCCCCGAAAAGAAAGGTTTGACGAATGTCGAACGCTCTGCTATAATAGAAAAAACGTTTTGAGGAATGGATGATGTGTATGAGCAGAGAACGTCTGGGAAGCCGGTTGGGCTTCATTCTGTTGAGCGCCGGTTGTGCGATCGGCGTGGGCAACGTGTGGAAATTTCCGTGGATGACCGGGCAATACGGCGGCGGTGCCTT
This sequence comes from uncultured Eubacteriales bacterium, assembly GCA_964415745.1. GTDB lineage: Bacteria > Bacillota > Clostridia > Oscillospirales > Acutalibacteraceae > RGIG3009. Next base: position 3,909 of record CAYQBP010000070.1, on the reverse strand, counting down.
TGTGTTGCTCTATTTGATTTTTTTGGTGATTTTGGGTCTGCCGGTCATGGTGATGGAGTTTTCACTGGGACGTGCCAGCCAGGCCAGCCCGGTGAAGCTGTATCAGAAGCTGGAAAAGCCGGGTCAAAAGTGGCACTGGCACGGCTATGTGGCGTTGGTGGCAAACTTTCTTCTGATGATGTTCTACACCTCCGTCACCGGCTGGATTTTGCGCTATTTTGTCGGCTTTGTCGGCGGTGAGATGACCGGCCTGACCGATGAGCAATCCGGTCAGCTGTTCGGCAATATGATGGGCGATCCGATCGTGATGGTCGGCTTCATGGCCATTGTGGTCGTGCTCGGTTTCCTGATTTTGTCGTTCGGCCTGCAAAAGGGCGTGGAGCGCGTCACCAAGGTGATGATGATCGCGTTGCTGCTCCTGATGATTGTGCTGGCGATCAACAGCTTTACGCTTCCCGGTGCCGCTGAGGGTCTGACCTTCTACCTGAAGCCCGATCTTTCCAAAATCAACGGCAACGTGATTGTCGCCGCGATGAATCAGGCATTCTTCACGTTGAGCCTGGGCATCGGCTCCATGGCGATCTTCGGAAGCTACATCGGCAAGGAGCGGTCGTTGCTCGGAGAGTCCATCAACATTTTGGTGCTGGACACCTTTGTGGCGATCGTTGCCGGACTCATCATTTTCCCGGCCTGCTTTACGTTCGACGTACCTGCCTCCGCCGGCCCCAGCCTGCTGTTTGAATCGATGGCGCGCGTATTTAACAATATGTCCGGTGGCCGCTGGTGGGGTTCGTTGTTCTTCCTGTTCATGTTCTTCGCCGCCATGTCCACCATCATCGCCGTGTTTGAAAACATCCTCGCCTGTGTGCGTGAGCTGACCGGCTGGAGCCGTGTGAAAACGTGCGTGGTGTGCGGAGCCGCATTGCTCGTCCTGTCGGTTCCCTGTGCGCTCGGATACAACCTCTGGTCGGGCTTTATCCCCTTCGCCTCTGGTTCCGCCGTTCTCGATCTGGAGGATTTTCTGGTGAGCTACTGTGCTTTGCCGCTGGGCGCTCTGTGCTATGTTTTGTTCTGTGTCAGCAAAAAGGGCTGGGGCTTTGACAACCTCCTGGAGGAGGCCAACGCCGGTAAGGGCATCAAGCTGAAGCGGTGGATGCGTCCCTATTTGACCTACGTGTTGCCGATCATCATCGTCGTGCTGTTTGTGATCGGTATTCTGTCCTTCCCGTTTGCCGATGACTTTACGGTGTGGCATTGGATTTGTGGGTTGTTCTGATTTCAAAAACAACAGATGGACGGGTCGGGCGATTGCCCGGCCCGTTTTGTATATTTTGCGCCGAGCCGTCCATGCTTTATCGGGAGGGAAGGCGTATGTGTACCGCCATTGCACAAACGGATCGACACTTTTATTTCGGAAGAACTCTGGACTACGAATGCTCCTACGGCGAAGCCGTTGCTATCACGCCGCGTGGGTTTTCCTTCGATTTTCGCCGCGTGACAGCCGCAAAGCAGCCGTCCTACGCGCTGATCGGTATGGCGCACACGGAGCAGGGGTATCCGCTGTATTACGATGCGGTGAATGAATGTGGATTGGGTATGGCGGCGCTGCGGTTTGCCGGGAACGCCGTATATCATGCACCGCAGACCGGAAAGGAGAATGTCGCCTCGTTCGAGATGATCCCGTGGGTGCTTCGACAGTGTGCGACGGCAGCCGAGGCGCGCGCCCTTCTGCGGCAGGTGCAGGTGACAAACGACGCCTTTCACGAGAGCTTGCCGCCCTCGCCGTTACACTGGTTGATTGCCGATCGAAAAGAAGCGATCGTTGCGGAGCCGATGGCGGACGGCCTGCACCTTCAGGATAATCCGATCGGGGTGCTGACCAACAATCCGCCCTTTGCCGAGCAACGGCTTCGCCTGTGCGATTACGCCGGGCTGTCGCCGCACGATCCGGTAAACACGTTTTCCGATCGGGTGAGCCTGCCGCCGTACAGCCGCGGCATGGGGGCATTGGGATTACCCGGAGATTGGTCGTCTGTATCGCGGTTTGTCCGTGCGGCGTTTGTTAAGCTGAATTCCGTTGCGGCGAAAAGCGAAAACAGTGTCGGGCAGTTTTTCCACATTCTCGGCGCGGTGGAGCAGGTGCGCGGTTGCTGTGCGGTGGGGGAGGATTATGAGATCACCGTGTATACGTCCTGCTGTGATGCCGATACGGGAACGTATTACTACACCACCTATAACAATCGCCGTATCAGCGCCGTTGAACTGCACAACGAAAATTTGGACGGTGACCGGCCGGTGTGCTATCCGTTGGTTGCCGAGGAGCAAATCGCCTATCTCAACCGTCACTGACCGCAAAAAGGAACCGGCAGACGATTTCATCAATCGTCTGCCGGTTTTGTGAAATGACGGATTATGCCCGAAGAATTTGATTCAGCTGTGCCAGCTCGTCGGCGGTAAATTCGGTATGCCGGACGGCGGCGACGTTTTCACGGATTTGCTCCGGACTGCTGGCACCGACCAGCACGCTGGTGGTGCCACCGACGCCCAGTAGCCAGGCAATGGCCATCTGCGCCAGAGTTTGACCGCGTGTGGCCGCGAGGCGGTTGAGCTGTTCCACCTTGTACAGAACGGCGGCGTCGATGCGGTCGGCGGTGAGGAAGGTATCCGGCTTGGCGGCACGCGAGCCGGACGGGATGCCGTGCAGGTACTTGTCGGATAAGATGCCCTGCTCCAACGGTGAAAAGGCGATGGAGCCCATGCCGACGTCATGCGTGGCACGCAGTGTCCCGTCGGTTTGCACGTGGCGATCCAGCATGGAAAACCGGAATTGGTGGATCAGGCAGTGCACGCCGGAGGCTTCCAGCAGGGATTGTGCCTTCGCCGCGGTGGGGGCGTCGTAATTGGAAATGCCGACGTACAACGCCTTGCCGCTGTGAACAATATCACACAGTGCGCCCATGGTTTCCTCCAGCGGAGTGTTCGGGTCCATGCGGTGGTGATAGAAAATATCCACGTAGTCCAGCCCCATTCGTTTGAGGCTGGCGTCCAGACTGGAGATGAGATACTTACGGCTTCCGAAATCGCCGTAGGGGCCGGGATGCATGTAGTATCCGGCTTTGGTGGAGATGACCAGCTCGTCGCGATACGGTGCCAGCGTTTCCTTGAGGATACGTCCGAAATTGCGCTCTGCCGAACCGGCGTAGGGACGACCGTAGTTGTTGGCAAGATCGAAGTGGGTGACCCCCAGATCGAAGGCGGTGGTCAGCATCTCGGTCATGGTGTGGTAATCGTCCGTGTCACTGAAATTATGCCACAGTCCCAGCGACAGCGCCGGCAATTTCAAGCCGCTGTGTCCGCAATAGCGGTAGGGCATGGTGTCGTAGCGAGTGGAAGCGGCCGTGTAATTCATAGCAGTGCTCCTTTCAACAATTTGTTTGGTGAATTGATGATTTCAGTATATCACGAAACAGTCGGTATCGCAACAAAAAACTCGGTTGCCGCGGTGAGGCGGCAACCGAGCGCTACTTAACGAATACCGTAATGCTCGATGACGTAATCCATATCCTTGTCGCCTCTGCCGGAGAGGTTTATCAGGACGGAGCCGTGCTCCATGGCTTGAGCCAGCTTCATGCCGTAGGCGACGGCGTGGGAGCTTTCGATGGCAGGGATAATGCCCTCCAGTCGGGACAGCTTGAAGAAGGCGTCGATGGTTTCCTCGTCGTCAACCACATCGTACTTCACACGGCCAATCTCCTGCAGGAAGGCGTGCTCCGGCCCGGAGGAGGGGTAATCCAGTCCGCTGGCAACGGAGTATACGGGAGCGGGATCGCCGTTTTCGTCCTTGAGCATGATGCTGTTAAAGCCGTGCATGATGCCCTCGGTGCCGTATTTCAGGCTGGCGGCGTGGTC